>NZ_WWHX01000388.1 GCF_009862125.1 Streptomyces sp. SID5910 | reverse complement strand
GTCGCCGCGGGCGAGGATCCGCGCCCTCGCCCGGACGCCGCCCGGCGCGTTCACGCCGTCCACGCGGCGAGCCGGGCGCGCACCCAGTCGGCGACCTCCCCCACGCCTGCCTCGCTCCTCAGCGACTGGAGGACGACCGGGAGTTCGCCGCGCTGCGCCTTGGCGTCGGCGGCCATCCGGGCGAGGTCGGAGCCGACGTACGGGGCGAGGTCGGTCTTGTTGACGATGAGCAGGTCGGCGGTGGAGACGCCGGGGCCGCCCTTGCGCGGGATGTCGTCGCCGCCCGCCACGTCGATCACGAAGATCTGGGCGTCGACGAGTCCCCGGGAGAAGGTGGCGGTGAGGTTGTCACCACCGGACTCCACGAGCACCAGGTCGAGCGGTCCGACCTCGTCCTCCAGGTCCTCCACGGCCTCCAGGTTGGCGGAGATGTCGTCCCGGATCGCGGTGTGCGGGCAGGCGCCGGTCTCGACGGCGGTGATGCGCTCCGGCGGCAGCACCGCCTCGCGCAGCAGGAACTCGGCGTCCTCGCGCGTGTAGATGTCGTTGGTGACGACGGCGAGCGACAGCTCCTCGCGCAGGGCCCGGCAGAGCGCGGCCACGGTCGCGGTCTTCCCGGACCCGACGGGCCCACCGAGCCCGATCCGAAGCGCGCGACGACTCCCGTCGGGCCTGCGGGCATCGGCGGACACGGCGGCGGGCCCGTCGTGGTGGTGATCGAGATGCATGGGTAACTCCTGAAACTAGGGGTGACTCTCAGCCCGTCCGGCGTTTGAGGACGAGGCCGT
>NZ_WWHX01000387.1 GCF_009862125.1 Streptomyces sp. SID5910 | reverse complement strand
ACGCCTCCAGCCGGCCGTCGACGCACGTGTCGGCGCCGCCCGCGATGCCGTGCGTCCCGGTGTCCCGCTCGGTCACCAGCACCGAGCCCGACAGCCGCCGGTGCAGCTCCAGCGCACCGTCGTAGGGCGCGGCGGCGTCGCGTTCGGCGGCCAGGAGCAGCGTCGGCGGCAGCTCGCCCGGCCCGGTGCGCACGTCGAGCGGCCGTTGCCGGGGCGCCCGCCAGTAGGCGCACGGCAGGTGCGCCCACACCTGGTCCCACGTCGCGAACGGCGCCCGCCGCGCGAGCCGCGAGCCGTCCCGGTCCCACCGGGCGAACCCGGCCGGCCAGTCCGTGTCGTTGCACGCGACGGCCGTGCGGACCGCGTCGGCGTTCTCCGCCTCGGCCGTCTCCTCCTCGGGGTGCGTCCCCGCCTGGTCGACCAGGGGCTGCGGGTCGCCCTTCAGATAGGCCGACAGCGCCTCGGCGCGGTACGGCCACAGGACGTCGTCGTACCCGGCCCCCAGGAACGCCGCGTGCAGCTGCGCCGGGCCCACCGTGCCGCCCGCGGGTCGCCGCGCCAGCTCCGCGCTCGCCCGGTCGTAGCCGCGCCGCACCTGCCCGGGTGTGGTGCCGAGCCCGTACACGGCGTCGTGCCCGGCGATCCACTCCCTGACATCCCGCCAGCGGTCCTCGAACGCCTCCGACCGGTCGAGCATCGCGCGGTAGCCCACGTGGTCCGGCGCCGGATCCACCGGTGCGTCGAACACCATCCGCCGCACGTGTGACGGGAACAGCTCCGCGTACAGCGCCCCGAGGTAGGTGCCGTCCGCCGTGCCCATGAAGGTGAGCTTCCGCTCGCCCAGCGCGGCCCGTACGACGTCCAGGTCCCGGGCGTTGTTCAGGGAGTGGTAGTGGCGCAGCGCGTCGCCGGCCCGCTCGCGGCAGCCGCGCGCGTACGCCTCGGCCTCGGCGGCGCGCTCCTTCTTGAACGCCGCGGAGGGCCGCACCGGGGCGGGGCGAGGGCCGTTGAGGAGGCGCTTCGGGTCCTGGCAGGACAGCGGCGCGGAGGGCGCGACGCCCCGCGGGGCGTAACCGACCAGGTCGTACGCCGCCGCGATCCGCTTCCACTGCGGCGTCAGGCCGGCCAGCGGGACGTACAGCCCGCCGGTACCGCCCGGCTGATGCACGAGGACGCCCTGCCGAGGCACCTCGCGCCCGCTGTTGCCCGGGTCCTCGTGAGTGGCCCGCATCCGGCTGACGGTGAGCCGGATCCGCGCGCCGTCGGGACGGGCGTAGTCGAGGGGGACGGTGACCGTGCCGCAGCGCAGGCCGCCCGGCAGCTCCTCCGCCTCCGGGCACCGGCCGAACGCGATGCCGGTCTCGGCGGCGCGAGCGGCGGCCACGGCGGTGCCCCGCGCCTCGGGGCTGACGGGCGCACCCGGGACGGTCGGTGGGGCGGTGGTGAAGGCGCCCAGCAGCAGGGACCCGGCGGCCGGGAGGAGGAGGGCGGCTCGCATGGGCGTATCCCTTCGGTGCACGGCGGCGACAGAAGGGATGTTTCGTCCGGCGACCGGGCAAGGCAAGCACCGCCCGCGGGTGTCGGCGCCGAGCCGTCCGCCTCAGCCCTGTCGCTCCCGGTGCTCCCCGAGGTACTCCTCCCGGTGCGCGAAGGCCGCCCGCAGATCCGGTTCGCCGATGGCGTGGATGCCGCGCACGGCGACCGACGTGAGGTACGTACGCTCGTCCGCCGTGCCGTCCGCCTCCCGGGCGAGCGTGCCGAGCAGCCGCTGTCCGGCCGGGGAGGCCCAGCGCGAGTACGGGTGGACCTCCATCCGCGCTATCGCCAGGGAGCTGAGCGTCAGGACGAGCGGCAGCGCGAACCACAGGGCGATCAGGTGGCGCGGCACGTCCGCCGGGACGGGCAGCGCCAGCGCGGCGGCGCCCAGCGCGCACACGGTCAGCGCGGCGAGCCGCACCCGCCGGACGCCGGCCGCGATGCTGCGGGCCCCGTCCGGCACGGCGAGACCCGCGCCGACCAGCCGGTCCGCCAGGCCCCGCACCGGGTCGGCGGTGGCGGCGGCCGACCGCACCGGCGCTATCCGGGACTGTCCCTCCGGGCCGATGGCCCCGATGACCGACCGCTCCATCTCGTCCCGGCCGCGCGGGTCGACGACCGTCGCCCAGCCGGTGTGCGCGAGCAGCAGGCGGCGCTGACGCGCCATGGACACCAGCGTCAGGTCGGCGACCCGCCGGGGACCGCCGGACAGGAACGCCGCCTCGTACAGCGTCAGCGCGTGCGCGCGCCTAGCGCTCGTGGTGTCGGTGGCGGCCGCGCGCACGGCGGCCAGGCACAGCCGCGTGCACGCCAGACCGGCGACGACCCAGGCGGGCAGCAGGAGAAGGACCCAGAGCATGCCGTACTTCTATGCCAAAGGCTTACGCCGGCGCCATGCCCTTTTCACATTCCGGGACGCAGCGTTGCCGGGGTGTGACGTTCCGCTCGGTGACGTCCGGGTTCCGCTCAGCGGCGCAGCAGCACCCGGCGGGTCGCGCGGGCCCACCGCGCCCCGGGCCGCACCGGTCGCGGCGCCGGCCCCGACCGCTCCAGCCACCACTCCCGCAACTCCCGCCGCGCGCGGGCGTCCTGCGGCCGGCCGTCGCTCAGCAGCCGCCCGGCGAAGTCCAGGGCGTCGCGTCGGTACCCGCCGGTCATCGGGTGCCCCTGGGCGTACGCGAGGAAGGCGGGCCGGTACTCCGCCCCGAGGATCACCGGCAGCTCCGGGGCGACCTTCGCGACCACGTCCGCCCGCTTCCCGGCGAGCGCCCGCGCCTGCACGCCGAGCCGCACCCGGTCGAACCCCTCGGGCACGGGCGTGCCGGCGACCAGCGCCGACAGCA
>NZ_WWHX01000386.1 GCF_009862125.1 Streptomyces sp. SID5910 | reverse complement strand
CCGGTGAGGGGGTCGCCCGTCGGGTCCCAGAAGGCGATCCGTCCGTCGCGCGGGAGGGGCGCGGGCAGGAAGACGGCGGCGAGCCGGGCGGGCACGGCGGGGACGGGCCGGTCGCGCTCCGCCGGCGCGTGCGGGCGCGGGGCCGTGGCGACCGCTCCGGTCGTGTCACTCATACGTTCTGTCACCTCCCGCCCGCGTCTCGGATCAACTGTCTTCGACTCTACGGGCGGGGTCTGACAATCGGCCCCGGCGGCCCCCAGGACGGCCGGGGACGGGCCCGGTCAGGGAACCGTCCGGGAGACCACGTACACCATCGGCCGGTCCGGATCGGACAGGTTGACGAGGACGTCGTGGGTGGGCGCGGGGTCCGCCTGCTGGTGGACGAGGCCCCACCACGGCCCGGGCCGGTCGAAGTTCCAGCCGGTGATGTGCTGGTCGCGGTCGCCGATGGCCGCCTTGTCGCGCTCCAGGTCGTCCCGGGTGACGCCGATGCCCGACAGGAAGGCGTCCAGGCCGGCGCCGGTGGTCTCGAACTGGACGTAGAGGCGGCTGGTCTTCCAGTTGTTGGTCTCGTAGTAGGCGACCTCTTCGGAGGGGACCGGGACGGGGACCTCGTAGAGGCGGCGCTGGAGCTTGGACGGCCAGCCCTCGGTCAGGCCGGTCGCCGAGTACTTGGCCTCCTTGACCTTGCCGCTGTCGCGGCTCTGGTTGGCGGAGATCACCAGGTAGCCGGCCGGGACGCCGATGAGCAGGACGATGATGAGCAGGGTGAGCGACCGCCGGCGGATCATGTGCCGACGGTCCTCGGCCGGCCGCTCGGGCTCCTGCGGCGAGCCCGCCGCCTCGGGGCGCGGGCCGGTCACTGCGACTCCTCGGACGCGCGGCGGGCCTCCGCGTACCGCTCGTAGCGCTCGTAGCGCTCCACCCGGCGCCGCTTGGCGCGGCGGAAGCGGCGGGCGACCAGGCGGGCCAGGTCGGCGGCGCCCACCATGCCGGCCTCGGGGCCGAGCTGGGCGCGGACGATGCGGGCCTCGGGGCGGTAGCCGCGGCCGGTGAGCTGGCGCTTGAACGCGTCGCGCGCGGGGCCGATCAGCAGGTCGTCGGCGGCGCTGACCCCGCCGCCGATCACGAAGCAGGAGGGATCCAGGGCGGCGGCGAGGTTGGCGATGCCGACGCCGAGCCACTGGCCGATGTCCTGGAGCAGCTCGACGCACATGGCGTCGCCCTCACGGGCCAGCTCCGTGATCATCGGGCCGGTGATGTCACCGATGCTGCCCTTGACGTGCTCGATGATCCCGTACGCCACCGGCGAGTCGGCGGCGGCCAGCTCGCGGGCCTCCCTGACCAGGGCGTTCCCCGAGCTGTACTGCTCCCAGCAGCCGCGGTTGCCGCACGGGCAGCGGTGGCCGCCGGGCACGACCTGCATATGGCCGAACTCGCCGGCGACGCCGTACTTGCCGCGCTTGACCTGGCCGTCCTCCAGGATGGCGCCGCCGATGCCGGTACCGAGCGTGATCATGACCAGGTGGTCCTCGCCGCGGCCGGCGCCGAAGCGCCACTCGGCCCAGGCGGCGGTGTTGGCGTCGTTGTCCACCAGGACGGGCACCGCGAGGCGGCCGGCGATGCGGTCGCGCAGGGGCTCGTTGCGCCAGGACAGGTGGGGGGCGAAGAGGACGCGGTTGCGGTCGGCGTCGACCCAGCCGGCCGCGCCGATGCCGACGGCGTGCACGTCGTGCCGGTCGGAGAGGTCCAGGACCAGCTCGACGATGGTGTCCTCGACGACCTTGGGGCTCTTGGACTTGTCCGGGGTCTCCGTGCGGAGCTTCTCCAGGATGTTGCCGTCCGCGTCGACGACGCCCGCCATGACCTTCGTGCCGCCGATGTCGATGCCGACCGTGGGCACGCGGGGTGCCGTGAGGTGCGAGCGGCGCTCTCTCGTGCCCACGGTGCGGACCGGGGCGCGGCGGGAGCCGATGGGGGCGGTGAAGTCGCGGTAGGTGCTCATCGGGTGCGATTCTGCCGTACGGCGGGGTTGGGCGGCGTACGCGACAGCGACGGGGTGGCTCGTCTCATAGTGCGACTGCGGGTGCGTCGTGGTTGTTCGCGCCCACGCGGCGGAGCCGCACATCGATACAGCCCCGCGCCCCT
>NZ_WWHX01000038.1 GCF_009862125.1 Streptomyces sp. SID5910 | reverse complement strand
TGCCTCCGAACCATCCGGCACCCGCGGGTGCGCCGGGTGCCCCGGCCACCGCTCCGGGCGCCGGGGGCGCCGCGGCGCCCGGGAAGGCGCCGGCCCCGGGAAGCACCCGGGTGGCGTCCTGCTGCGGGTCCGGCCCCGCGACATCCCGAGCACCGGACGTGGCGTCGGGCCACTCCGGTTGGGCGTCTTTCTGCCAATTCTTCACGCGCACGCACTTCCCCCCGAGGGACAGTTCTGGGTGCGCATACGACTCCGAGCACCCGTCGGCCGAACCGGCCCCCACCAGGTTCGAGCGCCCCCTGTACCACACCGTGCTCAGGCAAAGAATGTAGCGCACGCGGAGGGCATGTGGTTGCCGCGTGTCGGTTAATGGACGGACATCACAGTGTCGTCACTGGCCGGAATCCACCCTCCGGCGGGTCGCCGGAGCCACCCCTTCTCGGCCGCGACCTGGGACGCAGCCCGGCGCAGCGCGTCGAAGGCGGGGTGCACCAGCCCCTTTCGCCAGACCAGGGAAACCGGCGACAGCGGGACGGGATCGACGAGCGGACGCACCACGGTCGAGGCCATGGCCGGAAAGCTCACCACCGCGAGGATCGGATGGCGGGTCTTGTCCATGATCCGCCGGAACTCCTCGTCCCCGACCGCCAGCGGAACGGGTGGCGCCACCTCGATGCCGCGTCCCTCGAACAGGCGGTGTCCGAGGTCGGTCCACTCCGGCGTCCGCGGATTGCCGGCCCCGGCGTACACGGTCTCGCCCGCGAGGGCGGCGAGCGGCACCTCGGGGAGCGGGGCCAGGGGGTGGTCCTCGGGCAGGACGACCGCCATGGGCTCGTAGCGGACCGGCTGGTGGCCGAGTCCCGCCCGCAGCGCCGGCGGAAGTCCCGCGAACCGGCCGAACGAGGCGTCGAGCCGGCCCGCGAGCAGTTCGGCGGCGGCGCCGGTCAGCCCGCTCTCGTAGCGGGCCATGAGTTCCAGCTCGGGCGCGAGCCCGCGGGCCCGCTCCAGGACCAGGCGCCCGGTGACCAGCCCGGGCGAGTTGAGGTCGACCAGCAGCGGCCGGGCCTGCCCGAAGGCGGCGAGCAGGTCGTCCTGCGCCTGGAGCGCGCGGCGGGCGTACGGCAGCAGCCGCTCGCCGTCGGCCGTCAGGGTCACCTGCCGGGTGGAGCGGACGAACAGCTCGGCGCCCAGCTCGCGTTCCAGGCGCCGCACGTCGCGGCTGAGTGCCTGCTGGGCGACGTAGAGGCGGGCCGCGGCGCGGGTGAAGTGCAGTTCCTCGGCGACGGTGACGAAG
>NZ_WWHX01000385.1 GCF_009862125.1 Streptomyces sp. SID5910 | reverse complement strand
GGCGCGGCGTGTCGCGCGGCCGGCGGCGGTCCAAGGCCGGTATGCGGTATGGATGGAGCGTGCACCGGCCGGTCCCCGACCGCGGTGCCGGCCAAGCCGTACGACGCGACGATGGGACGGAAACCATGCCTCTTGAGGGCGAGTACGAACCCAGCCCGACACAGTGGGTGCGCGAGCAGGTGGAGCTGTACGAGAGCTCCGGCGGCACGCAGGGGACGACCCTCCTGGACACGGGCCTGCCCGTGATCGTGCTGACCACGCGGGGCGCCAGCAGCGGCAAGATCCGCAAGACGCCGCTGATGCGCGTCGAGCACGACGGCCGCTACGCGGTGGTCGCCTCCCTGGGCGGGGCGCCCAAGCACCCGGTCTGGTACCACAACGTCAAGGCCGACCCCCGCGTGGAGCTCCAGGACGGGCCGGTCAAGCAGGACATGACGGCCCGTGAGGTCACCGGTGCCGAGAAGGCCGAGTGGTGGGAGCGTGCCGTCGCGGCCTTCCCGACGTACGCCGACTACCAGAAGAAGACGGACCGGGAGATCCCGGTCTTCGTGCTGGAGCCGGCCGACGGGAGCTGATCCCGGACCGGACGAGAAAGTTCCGGATCCCGTGCATGGCCCGGCCGGCGCCGGGCACACGTGGGTCAGGCCCCGCCGCGTTCCCCCGTCGCGGCGGGGCTTTCCGCTGCCTCCTGCGCGGGCCGGTCGGTCACGTCGAGGAAGATCTGCTGAGCCTCGGGGACGGTCCGCGCGATGGACTTCTTGATGCGCACGGACACCTCCTCCACCCGCTCGCTGTCCAGGCCGGGCACCAGGTCGATGCGGGCGGCCACCAGCGTCGAGTCGAGGCCCGTCTTCATGGTGAACAGCGCCTCGACGCTGTCGATCTCCGGCTGGGCCCGCAGCAGCGAGCGGATGCGGCCGCTGGCCTCCGGGTCCGCGGCCTCGCCGATCAGCTGGTCCCGGGCCTCGCGGCCCAGCCGGTAGGCCACGTACACGAGCAGCGCGCCGATGGCCAGCGAGGCGCAGGCCTCCCACACGACCTGTCCGGTGACCATGTGCAGGGCCATGCCGATCATGGCGAGGGTGACGCCGAGCACCGCGGTGCCGTCCTCGGCGACGACCGTGCGCAGCGCCGGGTCGCGCATCCCGGCGGCGATGCCGCCCTGTCCGCGCACCTGGTGCAGCGCCCGCAGCAGCGAGGCGCCCTCGGCGAGCAGGGCGACGCCGAGCACGATCAGCCCGGCCACGTAGCCGCTGAGTTTCTCCTCCGCGCCCGTCCGCAGGGCCTCGATGCCCTGGAAGAACGAGAAGCAGCCGCCCATGACGAAGATCCCGACGGCGGCGAGCAGCGACCAGAAGAAGCGTTCCTTGCCGTATCCGAAGGGGTGGCGGCGGTCGGCGGGGCGGCGGCTGCGGCGCAGCGCGGCGAGGAGGAAGACCTCGTTCAGGCTGTCGGCCACGGAGTGCGCCGCCTCCGACAGCAGCGCGGGGGATCCCGCGAGGAAGCCGCCGACCGCCTTGGCGACCGCGATCACCAGGTTGGCCGCCAGGGCCACCAGCACGGTGATCCGTGTCCTGCGGTCCGCCTTGCCGGCGGGCCGGCCGGTGCTTTCGCCGCCGGTACCGTCGCCGGCCGGGTCGCCGGTCGGGTCGTCCTTTCCGTCGGGCTGTCCGTTCGCTGTCCTGTTCGAGGTTGTCCGGCTCACGATTCGCCGACTGCCCCCGGCCGGCCGGGCTCACACCCGCCTTGTGGGTGGCCCACCAGTGCCGACGGCGGAAAACGGGGAACGCGTTACCAGGGCCCGACGATGACAGGGAGGTACGTCCCATGAGCGGCGACGACGGGACGCCCGGCAACAGCGGCTACGGCAGGAAGGCGTTCAAGCGGTCCAAGAGCCATTTCGCCGACCGGATCACGGCGGACGGCCGGGACGGCTGGCCGGTCGAGGCCGGGCGCTACCGGCTGGTGGCCAGCCGCGCCTGTCCGTGGGCGAGCCGGGCCCTGGTGTCCCGGCGGCTGCTGGGCCTGGAGGACGCCCTCTCCCTGGCGATCACCGACCCGATCCAGGACGACCGGAGCTGGCGGTTCACGCTGGACCCGGACGGCCGCGACCCGGTCCTCGGCATCCGCTTCCTCAGCGAGGCCTACGACAAGCGGGAGACCGGCTATCCGGGCGGGGTGAGCGTGCCGGCGGTCGTGGACGTGCCGAGCGGGAGGCTGGTGACCAACGACTACCAGCAGATCACCCTGGACCTCGCGACCGAGTGGACGTCCCTGCACCGGCCCGGCGCGCCCGACCTGTATCCGCACGCCCTGCGCGACGAGATCGACGAGGTGATGGCCGGCGTCTACCAGGACGTCAACAACGGTGTGTACCGGGCGGGCTTCGCCACCGGGCAGGAGGAGTACGAGGCCGCCTGCGCGGGCGTGTTCCGCCGGCTGGAGCAGCTGACGCCCCGGCTGGAGCGGCAGCGCTATCTGGTCGGGGACACGATCACGGAGGCGGACATCCGGCTGTTCACCACGCTA
>NZ_WWHX01000384.1 GCF_009862125.1 Streptomyces sp. SID5910 | reverse complement strand
CGGCGACGCGCGTACTCCGCGGGGGGGGGCAGACGGCGGCGCCGGCCGTCGCCGACGTGGGGCGGGGCCGTGTCGGGCGAGTGCGGGGGCGCTGGGTGTCCTTCGGGGCGGCGGGGTCGTCGTGTGGGTTCGGCGCCCGGAGGGCGGTTCATGGCATGCGGCTCCGCTTCCCGTCGCGTTGACTGGGTGGACGGGAAGTGAACCTGTCCGACACGTGACGGGCCGTCGGGCCGGCGTCGAGAGGTGGGCGGAGCGAGGAGGGCCCGTGACGACCCAGACCCTGCCACTGCGCGCCGGGCACGTGCCGGCCACCGCCGGGACGGCCCTGTGACGGCGCCCGAGGGCCCGGCTGCCGCGCCGGCGAACGCCGTTCCCGCCCGGGCCGAGCAGTCCCTGCGGCGCACCCTGCTCAGCCCCGGCTATCTGCTGCTGTTGCTGCTGTGCGTGCTGCTCGGCGTGCCCATCGCGCTGGCCTGCTTCTTCTTCGTCGGCCTCCAGCACGAGCTCCAGCACTGGGTGTGGACATCCCTGCCGCACGCCGCCGGGTACGGCACCCCGCCCTGGTGGTGGCCGCTGCCCGCACTGGTACTGGCGGGGCTGATCCTCGCGCCGATCGTGACCCGGATGCCCGGCGGCGGAGGACATCTGCCGGTGAACGGGCTGGGCGGCGCGCCCGTCGGCCCGAAGGCGCTGCCCGGCGCCGTCCTGGCCGCGCTGGCCACCCTGCCGCTCGGTGTGGTCCTCGGACCCGAGGCCCCCCTGATGGCCGTCGGCAGCGGGCTCGCCCTGCTCGCGGTGCGGCGGGCGGGCCCGAACGCCGATCCGAGGGCGGGCGCGATCCTGGCGACGGCCGGCTCCACCGCCGCGATCTCCACCATCCTCGGCGGCCCGGTGGCGGCGGCCGTCCTGCTCATCGAGGGGGCGGGGCTCGCCGGCGCCCGGATGGTCGCCCTGCTGCTGCCCTGTCTGCTGGCCAGCGCGGCCGGCGCCCTGGTGTTCACCGGCTTCGGCCAGTGGACCGGCCTGGACATCGGCGCGCTGTCACTGCCGGACGTACCGCCGGACGCCGGCCCCGACGCCGGTGACTTCCTGTGGGGCATCCCCACGGCGGCGCTGATCGCGGTGCTCATCACGCTGGCCCGCGCGCTCGGCCGCCGCACGGTCACCTGGACGGAGCACCGCACGGCCCTCCGTACGGTCCTGTGCGCCACGGCGGTCGGCGTCTGCATCACCGCGTACGCCCTGATCACCGGCCGTTCGCCGGCGGAGGCCGCGCTGTCGGGGCAGGCCGCCCTCGCCCAGCTCGCCGCGGACCCGCACGCCTGGTCCGTGGGCGCGCTGGTCGCGCTCGTCGCGTGCAAGGGGCTGGCGTGGGGCATCGCGCTGGGCAGTCTGCGCGGCGGCCCGATCTTCCCGGCGGTGCTGCTGGGCACGGCGACGGCCATGGCCTGCTCGGGTCTGCCCGGCTTCGGCGCGACCCCGGCCCTCGCCCTCGGCATCTCCGCCGCGGGGGCGGCGGTGACGGGGCTGCCGCTGGCCAGCTCGGTGCTCGCGGTCCTGCTGGTGGGCAGGGACGCGCACGACCAGATGCCGCTGATCGTCGTCGCGTCGGTGGTCGCGTTCGTCGTCGCCCAGGTGATCCACCGCGACCCACCGGAACCGGAGGCCCCGGCGGGTACCGGGGCAGGCCCCGAGGCGGAGCGAAACCGATGACCGACCACGAGGACGACAACCGGAACGACGACCGGGACCGCGGACGGAGCGGCGAGCAGGACCGCGCGCGGGACGGCGAACAGGCCCACGGGCGGGACAGGGAGCGGGGCCGCGCGCGGGACAGCGAGCGAAGCGGCGAACAGGACCACGGGCGCGACGGCGAGCGGAGCGACGAACCCGACAGCGGGCGGGAGAGCGCCCGGCGCGGCGAGCGGGACCACGGACCGGACCGCAGCCAGAGCGACGAGCGGGCCGGCAGCCGAAGCGGCCAGCGGCAAGGCGAGCGGGAGAGCAGCCGGCGCGGCGAGCAGGACCACAGGCCGCGCGGCAGCCAGGACGGCGGGCGGGGCGGCAGCCGAAGCGGCGAGCGGCGCGGTGGGCGGGGCTCGGCCGGG
>NZ_WWHX01000383.1 GCF_009862125.1 Streptomyces sp. SID5910 | reverse complement strand
CGGGGCGGGGGGCACGGGGCCGACAGGGAGCCCCGGCACTGGATATGCCGGGTCGGCAGGCGGATCCAGCCCCGCGGGGCCGGGTGTCTCCGGGTACGGGCAGCCGTACGGCGATGCCCCGGGCACCGGGAGTGCGGGCGAGGGGGCGCGCGGGGTGCCGTCGTACGGGGCGGTGGAGTCGTCCGGGGCGGGCGGTGCACCGTACGGGGCCGGCGGAGCGCCGTACGGGACGAGCAGTGCGCCGCACGGGACGGAAGGATCTCCGCACGGGACGGAAGGATCTCCGCACGGGACGGAAGGATCTCCGCACCGGCCCGGGAGCTCCCCGTACCGGCCCGGCAGCACCCCGTACCGGCCGCCCAACCCGGACACCAACCCCTATCTGCGTACGCCGGGCGCGGCGCCCGGCCCCGAAGACGCCCGAGCCCCGGGTGCGGGAGTGGCCCCGCAGGGTGAGTGGCCGTCCGACGGCGGGCGGGCGCCGGGCGGCACGGGGCACGGCCCCGGCGGGGCGGAGGCGAGCGTTCCCGGGCCCGAGGCGCCGCGGTCGCCGGACCCGGAACGGCCGTCCGACGACGGTGACGACCTGTACGGCGCCGAGACCGTGGTCGGCCCGCTGGATCCGTCGCCGCGTCCGCCGGGACGGCCTCCGCGGCCCGGAAACCGGCCGTCGTCCCGGTGGGGCGAGAGGCCGCCGCCCCCGCCGCCCCCTCCCCCGGCGCCGCCACCACGGCCGAGGGACGGGCAGTGATCCCGTCGTCCGCGCAGGACGGAGGTGCCGCGGGGCCGGTACGTCCGCGGCGCTGTGCCGCGGCGATCAGCGGGCCCAACCGCTCACACCGAGCCTCCCGGCGGCGGCCCGGGCGCGGGGCGCTGCGCCCTGGGCGGCCTGCCCCGTCCGCTCACGCCGAGCCTCCCGGCAGCCGGGCCGGAGGCCGGGGCGGCGGACCACTCCGCGATGCGACGCCCCGACCCCGGCAGCGCGGCGCGCGGACGACTCCGGGACGCCGCGTCCCAGTCCCGCAGCGCGCGGACGACTCCGGGACACGGACATCCCGACCCCGGCAGCGCACCTGTGGCCGCCGGAGACAGCGCCCCGACCGGGTGGCGGTGCCGGGCCCCGTGCCGTGCCGTCCGGTCAGCCCCGCGTCACCCGCGCGTCGGCGAATGTTCCGTGTCCGCCAGGCGGACCTCGCGGGCGGGAGGCACCGCGTGCCGGATACGGTTGGAGCACCATGAGCGCTACGCAGACCTCTGACGTTCCCACTCTCCTCGTCAAGATCTTCGGCAAGGACCGGCCCGGCATCACGGCCGGACTGTTCGACACCCTCGCCGCCTACTCCGTCGACGTGGTCGACATCGAGCAGGTCGTCACCCGTGGCCGGATCGTGCTGTGCGCGCTCGTGACCGAGCCGTCCAGGGCGCTGGAGGGCGATCTGCGGGCGACCGTCCACAGCTGGGCGGAGTCGATGAAGATGCAGGCGGAGATCATCTCCGGCATCGGCGACAACCGGCCGCGCGGCCTCGGCCGCTCCCTGGTGACCGTGCTCGGCCACCCCCTCACCGCCGAGGCGACGGCCGCCATAGCGGCCACGATCACCAGGACCGGCAGCAACATCGACCGCATCTTCCGGCTCGCCAAGTACCCCGTGACCGCGGTCGAGTTCGCCGTGTCCGGGTCGGCGACCGAGCCCCTGCGCACCGCCCTGGCCACCGAGGCGGCGGCGCTCGGCGTGGACGTCGCGGTCGTCTCGGCCGGCCTGCACCGGCGGGCGCAGCGCCTGGTGGTGATGGACGTGGACTCCACGCTGATCCAGGACGAGGTCATCGAGCTGTTCGCGGCGCACGCGGGCTGCGAGGACAAGGTCGCCGAGGTGACGGCGGCCGCGATGCGCGGGGAACTGGACTTCGAGCAGTCGCTGCACGCGCGCGTGGCGCTGCTGGCGGGGCTGGACGCCTCGGTGGTGGAGAAGGTCCGCGCCGAGGTGCGGCTGACACCGGGTGCCCGCACCCTGATCCGCACGCTGAAGCGGCTCGGCTACCAGGTGGGCGTCGTCTCCGGCGGCTTCACCCAGGTCACCGACGATCTGAAGGAGCGGCTGGGGCTGGACTTCGCCCAGGCCAACACGCTGGAGATCGTCGACGGCCGGCTGACCGGCCGGGTCACCGGGGAGATCGTGGACCGGGCGGGCAAGGCACGGCTGCTGCGCCGGTTCGCCGCCGAGGCGGGCGTGCCGCTGTCGCAGACCGTGGCGATCGGCGACGGCGCCAACGACCTGGACATGCTGAACGCGGCCGGACTCGGGGTCGCCTTCAACGCCAAGCCGGTGGTGCGCGAGGCGGCGCACACCGCGGTGAACGTGCCGTTCCTCGACACGGTCCTCTACCTGCTCGGCATCACCCGCGAGGAGGTCGAGGCGGCGGACATCCTGGACGAGGACCTCCCCGACGGCCTCGACCTGCCCTGACCCGCCGCCGTACGACGAGGGCCCGGACCGCGTGCGCGGATGCCGGGCCCTGCCGCGTCGGGTCGAGTCGGTCAGTCGGTCGGCACCCAGTAGTCGACCAGCGAGGCCACGCCCGGCTCCACGGTCTTCCAGGAGCCGGTGAAGGTCAGGACGGCGAAGGCGGCGGCCGGGAAGCCGCGGCGGCCCATCCGCTCCCGGACGTA
>NZ_WWHX01000382.1 GCF_009862125.1 Streptomyces sp. SID5910 | reverse complement strand
GACGACAAGTACACAGGCCATGGGCAGGCACGTTAGCCGGTCCGTCACTATGGTGTCGTGTCCCGCCTCCTGCGCTACCTGATCATCTGGCTGTCGTGCACGGCCGCCAGCATCACGGCCGTCATCATCACGATCCACTTCGTGGTGGGCTCGACCCGGCCCACCGCTCCGGTCGCGCAGTCGGCGCCGCGGGAGCTCCCGGTGGCGCCGCGGCCCACGCCGTCGCCGAGCACGCGGCCTCCGTCCCCCAGCCCCTCGCCGACCAGCGAGAAGCCCCGCCCGACGCCTTCCCCGACGCGCGAGGAGCCGCGCGAGCCGAGTCCGGCGCCGACGACGCCGACCGCCCGCGCCACCACCGGGCAGCCTCCCGCGGCGGGCGGGGGCGAGCGGGGGTGCGAGGAGGGCGGCGCCGGTGTCTACACGGTGGCGTCGGAGGGCGGCAGGGTGACCGTGCGGTTCGGGGACGGCGGGGTGTGCCTGGTGTCGGCGGTGCCGGAGCAGGGCTTCACGGTGAGCACGAGCCAGAGCGCGGCCGAGTCGCTGACGGTGACCTTCTCGGCGAGCCGCCACCGGTCGGAGATCACCGCGACGACCGAGCCGCGCAGCCAGGCCAGTGTGCGCGAGGTCTCGTTCTGACGCCGCCCCGCGGGCCGTCTCACCGCCGCAGGTGCTCCAGCACCGCGCGCATCGCCCGGCGGACCGCGTCGCGTGACTCGTCGGTCACGTCGCGGGTCTCGAAGCCGTGGTGGCCGTGTGGCACGTCGACCACCTCGACGCGGGCCCCGCACTCCTCCGCCGCCACCAGGAACCGCTCGACACGCACGGCGATCTCGGGCATCTCCAGTCCCGCCCGGGTGAGGACCACGGGCAGGTCGCCGGCCTTCGCCACCGCCCGCACCGGGTGGAACCGGGTGCCGGACATCCCCCAGTTCGGCAGCGGCGCCAGCACGGGGTAGGTGGCGGCCAGGCAGCGCAGCCACGGCGGGGGTGCGCCGAGCCAGTCGGCGGTGATCAGTCCGCCGCCGGAGAAGAACCACAGCGCGACGCGGTCCGCGTCCACCCGGGGGTCGGCCCGGATCCGTTCCACCGCGCCGGCCACGTCCGCGGCGGCCCGCTCGTAGTCGGCGAGGTCGTGCAGCCGGTGGGCGACGACCGCGCCCACCACTCCGTTCACGGCCGCGTAGGTGGCGTACCCGGTCAGGGTGGTCCAGTCCCTCGGCTCCGGCCGGGCGTCGGCGGGCACCGGGCCGCCGTGCAGGAACACCACCGCCGGGCGGGGGCCGTCGGCGTCCGGCAGGTAGAGGTCGACGTTCTCCGTGCGCTCCCTGGGGAGTTCGGGCAGGTCCAGCAGGAACGGCCGTTGTTCGGCGGGCGGTTCGGCCGGGTCGGCGGGCTCCAGCCGGTGTCCCTCGCCGGCGGCGGCCCGCAGCAGGACGTCCGCCAGGTCGGCGGGGCAGGACAGCATCGGCCAGTGCCCGGTGGGGAGTTCGAAGAAGGACACCCGGGGGTCGACGAGGGCGCTCAGGGCGGGGTCGCCGAATCCCACCAGCATCTGGACCATCTCGATGCTCGAACCGTTCGCGGTGCACAGCACCCCGGTGGTGGGCACCGCGGCCACCGCGCCGGTCAGCCGGAGCGGCTGGAGCAGGGTGCCGAGCGGCTGCGGGGCGGCGAGGACCGTGAGCCGGTCCAGCGCGGCGCCGGACAGGCCCGCCGTGCTGCCCCAGCGCTCCCACTCGTCGTGCGCCGGGGGCGGCAGCTCGCCCACCGTGGCCTCTCCCCCGCCGGCCCCGGCGCGCTCGGCCAGCCGCTCGCGCAGCGACTGGTCGGGGACGGCGGCCAGGGCCGGCACGCCGTCGCGGGGCATGGCCGAGTCCAGGTACACGATCCGGTCGATGCGCTCTGTCCGCCGGTCGGCGGCACCGAGTGCGGGATGGATGCCGTAGTCGTGACCGACGAGCACGATCCGCCCGTCACCTTCCCGGCCCCCTTCCGCGCCGACCGCGTCGATCACCGCGAGCACGTCCGCGATGTGGGTCTCCAGGTCGGTGCCGGCCGGCGCGGTGCCGGGCGGCCCGTCGAGCCCGGTGAGGGCCACCGGGTACACCTCGGCGCCCGCGGCTGCCAGGTGCGCCGCGGTGTGCTCCCACACGTGGCTGCCGGTGAACATGCCCGGTACGAGGACGAATGCGGTCATGGTCTCTCCTCCGTGAGCGATCGCGCGGACCGGTCCGGTCGCCCGTCCGCGCTCGCCGGTACCGTAGGAACTCCCCCTGAGGGAGGTTCAAGTGGTCATGCCGCGCGACGGGCTGTGCGGGATCGGTGAGCTCGCCGAACGGGCGGGCGTCACCGTCAAGACCGTCCGTTTCTACTCCGACCGCGGTCTGCTGCCGGAGGCCTCCCGCAGCGCCGGAGGACACCGCCGGTACGGTCCGGAGGCGCTGGGCCGGCTGCGTCTGATCCGTTCGCTGCGCGCCCTCGGCCTGGCGGTGCCCGAGGTGCGCCGCGTGCTCGACGAGGAGGACGGGGCGAGCGGCGTGCTGGAGGACGCCGTCGCCGGGCGGCTGCGGGAGGTCGGCAGCGAGCTGAGGGCGTTGCGCTGGCGGGAGGCGGCGCTGCGGCTGGTGCAGGAGTGTCCGCCGGGTGAGCGGGCCGACCGGCTGCGGCTGGTCGGCGCGGTGGCCGCCCCGCCGAGCACGGAACCCCTCGTCCGCTTCTGGCGCGGCTGGCT
>NZ_WWHX01000381.1 GCF_009862125.1 Streptomyces sp. SID5910 | reverse complement strand
TTCGTGGTGTCGCTGGAGCTGCGGCCCAGCGAGGTCACCGGCCACGCCGACGTGGTCCTGCCCGTCGCGGCGGTCGCCGAGAAGGCCGGGGCCTTCCTCAACTGGGAGGGCAGGGTGCGCTTCTTCGAGGCCGCCCTCAAGCCCGACCAGATGACCCGCCGTCTCGCGCCCACCGACGGCCGGGTGCTCCAGATGCTCGCCGACGCCATGGACGTCCACCTGGGCCTGCCCGACCTGCGCACCACGCGCGCGGAGATCGACCGGCTCGGTGCCTGGGACGGGCCGCGGGCCGGTGATCCGCTGGGCACCGCGAGCGCGCTGCCCCGGCCCGCCGCCGGGGAGGCCGTGCTCGCCGGGCACCGGCTGCTGCTCGACCAGGGCCTGCTCCAGCAGGGCGACGAGGCGCTCGCCGGCACTCGGCACGCCGCACGCGCGCGCGTGTCGGCCGCCACGGCCGCCGAGGCCGGCGTCAAGGCCGGCGACCTGCTGGCCGTGACCGGTCCCGGCGGCACCGTCGCACTTCCGCTGGAGGTCACCGAGATGCCCGACCGGGTGGTCTGGCTGCCGCTGAACTCGGCCGGCCGCGGCGTCGCCTCCGACGCCGGGGTGCTGCCCGGAACCCTCGTCCGCATCGGCCCGGCCACGCTCGCGGGCGAGGCCCCCAAGGAGGTGGAGGCATGAGCCCGTACCTCGCCGCTGAAGACCTCTCGATGTTCGGCACCGACCCCTGGTGGCTGGTCGTCGTCAAGGCGGTCTTCTGCTTCGCCTTCCTGATGGTGACCGTGCTGTTCTCCATCGTGTGGGAGCGCAAGGTCGTCGCCTGGATGCAGCTGCGCATCGGCCCCAACCGGCACGGCCCCTGGGGCATGCTCCAGTCGCTCGCCGACGGCATCAAGCTGATGCTGAAGGAAGACGTCATCGTCAAGCGGGCCGACAAGGCGGTGTACGTCCTCGCGCCGGTCGTCGCGGCCATCCCGGCCTTCATGGCGATCGCGGTGATCCCCTTCGGGCCCGCCGGCAACGAGGTCTCGGTCTTCGGCCACCGCACCGCCATGCAGCTCACCGACCTGCCGATCGCGATGCTGTTCATCCTCGCCGTCGCCTCGGTCGGCATCTACGGCATCGTGCTCGCCGGCTGGAGCTCCGGATCGACGTACCCGCTCCTCGGCGGCCTGCGCTCCTGCGCGCAGATGATCTCCTACGAGATCGCGATGGGCGCCGCGTTCGCCTCGGTGTTCCTCTACTCCGGGTCCATGTCGACCTCGGAGATCGTCGCCCAGCAGAACGACCGCTGGTACATCGTGCTGCTGCCGGTCTCCTTCATCCTCTACATCGTCACCATGGTCGGCGAGACCAACCGCGCCCCCTTCGACATGCCCGAGTCCGAGGGCGACCTGGTGGGCGGCTTCAACACCGAGTACTCGTCGATCAAGTTCGCGATGTTCATGCTCGCCGAGTACGTGAACATGGTGACGGTCTCGGCGGTCGCCACCACGCTGTTCCTCGGCGGCTGGCGGGCGCCCTGGCCGATCAGCACCTTCTGGGAGGGCGCCAACCACGGCTGGTGGCCGCTGCTCTGGTTCGTCGTCAAGGTCCAGCTGCTGCTGTTCTTCTTCATCTGGCTGCGCGGCACCCTCCCGCGCGTGCGCTACGACCAGCTGATGAAGCTCGGCTGGAAGGTCCTCATCCCGGTCTCCCTGGTCTGGCTGATGCTCGTCGCGACCGTGCGGGCCCTGCGGAACGAGAACTACGGCTTCAGCGACATCGCCCTCTACGTCGGCGGTGCCGTCCTGGCCCTGCTGCTGCTGTCCTTCGTCGCCGACATCTACCGCGACAAGGGCAAGGGCGCCGAGGAGGAGACCGCCGGGGAACCGGCCGCCTTCGACCCGATGGCCGGCGGGTTCCCCGTACCGCCGATGCCCGGACAGGAGCTGCCGCAGGTGCCGCGCCGCCGCCCGCGCCGGGACCGGGAGCTGATTGTCAGTGGCGGGCCCGATACTCAGAGTGACGGACCTGCGGGCGGATCTACGGATGGAAAGGAGGCGTCCGATGGCTGAGGAACCGAAGGAGACCAACCCCGGTTTCCTGAATCCCGTGGCCGGCTTCGGCGTGACCTTCAAGGCCATGTTCAAGAAGCGGCTCACCGAGCAGTACCCGGAGCAGCACAAGACCACCGCTCCGCGTTTCCACGGACGGCACCAGCTCAACCGCCATCCGGACGGCCTGGAGAAGTGCGTCGGCTGCGAGCTGTGCGCCTGGGCCTGTCCCGCCGACGCGATCTACGTGGAGGGCGCGGACAACACGGACGAGGAGCGCTACTCGCCGGGCGAGCGGTACGGCCGCGTCTACCAGATCAACTACGCCCGCTGCATCCTGTGCGGCCTGTGCATCGAGGCGTGCCCCACGCGCGCGCTGACGATGACCAACGAGTTCGAGCTGGCCGACTCCAGCCGCGCCAACCTCATCTTCACCAAGGAGCAGCTGCTCGCCGGCCTGGAGGAGGGCATGGTCGACTCGCCCCACGCCATCTACCCGGGCACGGACGAGCAGGACTACTACCGGGGCCTGGTCACCGAGGCCGCGCCCGGCACGGTCCAGCAGGTCGCCCACTCCAAGGGGGAGGTCGTCCAGGAGGGCGACTCCACCTTCGGCGGGACCGAGCCGGCGTCGGAGGAGGTGATCCGCCGATGAGCGCGCAGCTCGCCGCCGCGGCGACCCTCGCCGCCGGCACCTCCACCGGAGAGGCCGTCCAGTTCTGGATCCTCGGCACCGTCGCGGTGATCGGCGCCCTGTGCACCGTCTTCATGAAGAAGGCCGTGCACAGCGCGCTCTGCCTCGCCGGGACCATGATCGTGCTGGCGGTGTTCTACCTCGCCAACGGCGCCTACTTCCTCGGCATCGTGCAGATCGTCGTCTACACCGGCGCGGTCATGATGCTGTTCCTGTTCGTGGTGATGCTCGTCGGCGTCACCGCGGCGGACTCCCTGAAGGAGACCATCAAGGGCCAGCGCTGGCTGGCCCTGGCCAGCGGGCTCGGCTTCGGCATCCTGCTGATCGCCGGCATCGGCAACGCGTCGCTCACGGAGTTCGACGGCCTCGCCCAGGCCAACGCGAACGGCAACGTGGAGGGCATCGCGACCCTCGTCTTCACCAAGTACGTCTTCGCCTTCGAGATCACCGGCGCGCTGCTCATCACGGCCGCCGTCGGCGCCATGGTGCTCACCCACCGCGAGCGCACCGAGCGCGCGAAGACCCAGCGCGAGCTGTCCGAGCAGCGCGTCCGCGACGGCAAGTACCTGCCGCCACTGCCGGCGCCCGGTGTCTACGCCCGGCACAACGCGGTCGACATCGCGGGCCTGCTGCCCGACGGCACCCCGTCCGAGCTCACCGTCAGCAAGACGCTGCGCGACCGGGGCCAGGTCCGTGACGTCTCCACTCAGGCGCTGAACGACCTGAAGGCCCTGGAGCAGCGCGCCGAGGAGCGTCTGGAGCGCGGGACGGCCGCTCCGGCCACCTTCAAGCGGTCCGAGGAGGCGTCGAAGTGAATCCCGTCAACTACCTCTACCTCGCGGCCCTGTTGTTCACGATCGGCGCCACCGGTGTGCTGATCCGGCGCAACGCGATCGTGGTCTTCATGTGCGTCGAGCTGATGCTCAACGCCTGCAACCTCGCGTTCGTCGCCTTCTCGCGGATGCACGGCAATCTCGACGGGCAGATCATCGCCTTCTTCACGATGGTCGTCGCCGCCGCCGAGGTCGTGGTCGGGCTCGCGATCATCGTGTCCCTGTTCCGTTCCCGCCACACGGCCTCGGTCGACGACGCCAGCCTGATGAAGCTGTGAGGGGCTGAAGTGGAGAACCTGATTGCGCTGCTGGTGGCGGCGCCCCTGCTCGGAGCCGCGGTCCTGCTCTGCGGCGGACGCCGGCTGGACCGCGTCGGCCACTGGATCGGCACGCTGCTGGCCGCCGTGTCCTTCGTGATCGGCGTCGTCCTCTTCGCCGACCTGCTCGGCAGCGGCGCCGAGGACCGCACCCTGACGCAGCACCTGTTCAGCTGGATCCCGGTGGAGGGATTCCAGGCCGACGTCGCCTTCCGGCTCGACCAGCTGTCGATGACGTTCGTCCTGCTGATCACCGGCGTCGGCTCGCTGATCCACCTGTACTCGGTCGCGTACATGGAGCACGACGAGCGGCGCCGCCGCTTCTTCGGCTATCTGAACCTGTTCCTCGCGGCGATGCTGATCCTGGTCCTCGCCGACAACTACCTGCTGCTGTACGTCGGCTGGGAGGGCGTCGGTCTCGCCTCCTACCTGCTGATCGGCTTCTGGCAGCACAAGCCCAGCGCGGCCACGGCGGCGAAGAAGGCCTTCCTGGTCAACCGGGTGGGCGACATGGGCCTGTCCATCGCGATCATGCTGATGTTCCTCTGGTTCGGGACCTTCGCCTTCGGGCCGGTGCTCGGTTCGCTGGAGGAGCCCGGCCTCGCGGGGCAGGCCGGCGAGGGCAAGCTCACCGCGATCGCGCTGATGCTGCTGCTCGCCGCGTGCGGCAAGTCCGCCCAGGTGCCGCTCCAGTCCTGGCTCGGTGACGCGATGGAGGGCCCGACCCCGGTCTCCGCCCTCATCCACGCCGCGACCATGGTGACCGCGGGTGTCTACCTGATCGTCCGCTCCGCCGCCGTCTTCAACGGCGCCCCGGACGCGCAACTGGTGGTCACGATCGTCGGCGCGGTCACGCTGCTGTTCGGTGCGATCGTCGGTTGCGCGAAGGACGACATCAAGAAGGCGCTGGCCGGCTCGACCATGTCGCAGATCGGCTACATGGTGCTGGCCGCGGGCCTCGGCCCCATCGGCTACGTCTTCGCGATCATGCACCTGGTGACGCACGGCTTCTTCAAGGCCGGGCTGTTCCTCGGCGCCGGCTCCGTCATGCACGGCATGAACGACGAGGTCGACATGCGGCGTTACGGCGGGCTGCGCAAGTACATGCCGGTCACCTTCGTCACCTTCGGCCTCGGCTACCTCGCCATCATCGGCTTCCCGGGCCTGTCCGGCTTCTTCTCCAAGGACAAGATCATCGAGGCGGCCTTCGCCAAGGGCGGCACCGAGGGCTGGATCCTCGGCGCCTGCGCCCTGCTGGGCGCGGCCGTCACCGCGTACTACATGACGCGCGTGATGCTGATGACGTTCTTCGGCGAGGAGCGCTGGCGCAACGCCCCGACGCCGTCGCCGGCGCAGCCCGACGTGGAGCCGGCCGCCGAGACGCGCGGCACCTACGAGCCGCCGCACCCGCACGAGTCGCCGGGGCTGATGACGATCCCGATGATCGTGCTGGCCGTGGGTTCGGTCGCGGGCGGTGCCTTCTTCAGCATCGGCGACCGCTTCCTGCACTGGCTGGAGCCGGTCACCGGGCACAGCCACGGTGACGCGCCGATCAGCGCCGGGGTGGTCACCGGGGCCACCGTGGCCTGCATGGTCATCGGCGTGGCGATCGCCTGGGCGCAGTACGGACGGCGTCCGGTCCCGGCCGTCGCCCCGCGCGGGTCGCTGCTCACCCGGGCCGCCCGGCGCGACCTGCTCCAGGACGACTTCAACCACGTCGTGCTGGTGCGCGGCGGCGAGCACCTCACGCGCTCGCTGGTCTACGTCGACCACACGCTGGTCGACGGCGTCGTCAACGGCACGGCGGCCTCGGTCGGCGGCCTGTCCGGGCGGATGCGCAGGCTCCAGAACGGCTTCGCGCGCTCGTACGCGGTCTCGATGTTCGGCGGTGCGGCGGTCCTCGTCGCCGCGACCCTGCTGATGAGGGCGGTCTGATACCGATGTCCTTTCCCCTGCTGACAGCGACGGCGGTGGTCCCGGCGGTCGGGGCGATCGCCACGGCCGCCGTGCCGGCCGCCAAACGCGGCTTCGCCAAGTGGCTGGCGCTGGCCTTCTCGATCGCCACCTTCGTCCTCGCCGAACTGGTCGTCGTCCGCTTCGACCCCGGCGGTGACCGCTACCAGCTCACCGAGTCGCACTCCTGGATCGCGGACTTCGGCGTGCGGTACGAACTGGGCGTGGACGGCATCGCCGTGGCGCTCATCGCGCTGACCACGCTGCTCGTCCCGTTCATCATCCTCGCGGGCTGGCACGACGCCGACCCGCTGGAGACCGGCAGCAAGCGGTGGCGGCCGACGCAGGGCTTCTTCGCCCTGATCCTGGCCGTCGAGGCGATGGTGATCATCTCCTTCGAGGCCACCGACGTCTTCCTCTTCTACATCTTCTTCGAAGCCATGCTGATCCCGCTGTACTTCCTGATCGGCGGCTTCGGGGACCGGGCCCACGAGCACGGCGAGAAGACGGCGGCGACGCAACGGTCGTACGCGGCGGTGAAGTTCCTCCTCTACAACCTGGCCGGCGGTCTGATCATGCTGGCCGCGGTGATCGGGCTGTACGTGGTCGCCGGGAACTTCTCCCTCACGGAGATCGCCGAGGCGCGGGCCAACGGGTCGCTGGACATGGCGACCAACACCGAGCGGTGGCTGTTCCTCGGCTTCTTCTTCGCCTTCGCGGTGAAGGCGCCGATGTGGCCGCTGCACACCTGGCTGCCCAACGCGATGGGGGAGGCCACCGCGCCGGTCGCGGTGCTCATCACGGCGGTCGTCGACAAGGTCGGCACCTTCGCGATGCTCCGCTTCTGCCTCCAGCTCTTCCCGGAGGCGAGCAAGTGGGCGACGCCGGCGATCCTCGTCCTGGCGGTGATCAGCATCATCTACGGGGCGCTGCTCGCGGTCGGCCAGCGCGACATCAAGCGCCTGATCGCGTACGCGTCGATCTCGCACTTCGGCTTCATCATCATGGGCATCTTCGCGATGACCAGCCAGGGCCAGTCCGGCGCGACGCTGTACATGCTCAACCACGGCATCTCGACGGCCGTGCTGATGCTGATCGCCGGCTTCCTGATCTCCCGGCGCGGCTCGCGGCTCATCGCCGACTACGGAGGGGTGCAGAAGGTCGCCCCGGTGCTCGCCGGCACCTTCCTGATCGGCGGCCTGGCGGCCCTCTCGCTGCCGGGACTCGCGCCCTTCGTCAGTGAGTTCCTGGTCCTGGTCGGCACGTTCACGCGGTATCCGGTGATCGGCATCATCGCCACCTTCGGGATCGTGCTCGCCGCGCTCTACACCCTCGTCCTCTACCAGCGGACGATGACCGGACCGGTGAAGCCCGAGGTCAGGGCCATGCCCGACCTGCGGGTGCGGGAGCTGGTGGTCGTGGCGCCGCTGGTGGCGCTGCTGATCTTCCTGGGCGTCTACCCGAAGCCGGTCACGGACATCGTCAATCCGGCGGTGCAGCAGACCATGTCCGACGTACACAAGAAGGACCCCCGGCCCGAGGTGGAGGCGGCCAAGTGAGCGCATCAGCCGTCCACAGCCTGTGGACAACGGCGGCAACGGCGGCCGACCCGATCGCGAAGATCGACGCACCGAAGATCGAGTACGGGCAGCTCGCGCCCACGCTCATCGTCATCGGCGCGGCGGTCGTCGGCATCCTGGTCGAGGCCTTCGTGCCGCGCAGGTCCCGCTACTACGCGCAGATGTTCGTGTCCGTCGTCGCGCTCGTCGCCGCCTTCGCCGCGGTCGTCGCGCTCGCGGCGCGCGGATACGGCACGACCAAGGCGGGCATCGCGGCGATGGGCGCCATCGCCGTCGACGGTCCGGCCCTCTTCCTCCAGGGCACGATCCTGCTGGCGGCACTGGTCGGCGTGTTCACCTTCGCCGAGCGGCGGCTCGACCCGGAGACGCACGGCAACCGCGTCGACTCCTTCGCCGCGCAGGCCGCGGCCGTGCCGGGCAGCGAGAGCGAGCAGAAGGCGGTCAAGGCCGGCTTCACCACCACGGAGGTCTTCCCGCTCCTCCTGTTCGCCGTCGCCGGCATGCTGGTCTTCCCGGCGGCCAACGACCTGCTGACGCTCTTCGTCGCCCTGGAGGTCTTCTCCCTCCCGCTGTACCTGCTGTGCGCGCTGGCCCGCCGCAAGCGGCTGATGTCGCAGGAGGCGGCGGTCAAGTACTTCCTGCTCGGCGCGTTCGCCTCCGCGTTCACCCTGTTCGGCATCGCCCTGCTCTACGGCTACTCGGGCTCCATGTCGTACGGCACGATCGCGCAGGTCGTCGACGGCACCGTGCAGAACGTCACCCCGGCGCTCGCCGGCACCATGGGCAACGACGCGCTGCTGCTCGTCGGGTCCGCGCTGATCGTCATGGGTCTGCTGTTCAAGGTGGGCGCGGTGCCGTTCCACATGTGGACGCCGGACGTGTACCAGGGCGCGCCGACGCCGGTGACCGGTTTCATGGCGGCGGCGACCAAGGTCGCGGCCTTCGGCGCCCTGCTGCGCATCCTCTACGTCGTCCTGCCCGGGCTGCGCTGGGACTGGCGGCCGGTGATGTGGGCGGTGGCGATCGTCACCATGCTGGGCGGCGCGATCGTCGCGATCACCCAGACGGACATCAAGCGGCTGCTGGCGTACTCGTCGATCGCGCACGCGGGCTTCATCCTCGCGGGCGTCATCGCGACCACGCCGGAGGGCGTCTCGTCCGTCCTCTTCTACCTGGCCGCGTACTCCTTCGTGACGATCGGCGCCTTCGCGGTGGTCACGCTGGTGCGCGACGCGGGCGGCGAGGCGACGCACCTGTCGAAGTGGGCGGGGCTCGGCCGCAGGTCGCCGCTGGTGGCGGCCGTGTTCGCGGTGTTCCTGCTGGCCTTCGCGGGCATCCCGCTGACCTCCGGGTTCGCGGGCAAGTTCGCCGTGTTCAAGGCGGCGGCGGAGGGCGGCGCGGCCCCGCTGGTCGTGGTCGGCGTGATCTCCTCGGCGATCGCGGCGTTCTTCTACATCCGCGTGATCGTCCTGATGTTCTTCAGCGAGCCGCGGCCGGAGGGCCCGACGGTCGCGGTGCCGTCACCGCTGACGATGACGGCGATCGGCGTGGGCGTGGCGGTCACGGTGGTGCTGGGCGTGGCACCGCAGTACTTCCTGGACCTGGCGGGCCAGGCGGGAGTCTTCGTGCGCTGACCCCGCGCTCACCCCTGCCACGCCGCCGGCCCGGCACCCTCGGGGGGTGCCGGGCCGCGTGGTGCCCGTGACGCGGGTCGCGTGGGGTGGGCTGTGGATAACTTCGGGGGTGTCGGTGGGGGCCCCTATCGTGGGGGGAGTGGTCGGGACTGGATGGGCGCGGCAGGGTGTGCGGGGGACGGGACGATGGGTGTGAGCGGCGAGATGGCAGAGACGGCAGCGGCAGGGCGGCTGGACAGCGAGACGCTGGCCACGCTGCACCGCGTCTTCGGGTACGAGGCCTTCCGCGGTGAGCAGGAGGCGGTCGTCGATCACGTGGTCGCGGGCGGCGACGCCGTCGTGCTCATGCCCACCAGCGGCGGCAAGTCGCTGTGCTACCAGATCCCGGCCCTGGTCAGGCCCGGCACGGGCATCGTGGTCTCGCCGCTGATCGCGCTCATGCAGGACCAGGTCGACGCGCTGCGGGCGCTCGGCGTGCGGGCCGGGTTCATGAACTCCACGCAGGACTTCGACGAGCGGCGCGTGACCGAGGCCGAGTTCCTCGCGGGTGAGCTGGACCTGCTGTACCTGGCGCCCGAGCGGCTGCGCCTGGAGAGCACCCTCGACCTGCTCTCCCGCGGCAAGATCTCCCTCTTCGCGATCGACGAGGCGCACTGCGTCTCCCAGTGGGGCCACGACTTCCGGCCCGACTACCTGGCCCTGTCCCTGCTCGGCGAGCGCTGGCCGGACGTGCCCCGCCTCGCGCTCACGGCGACGGCCACGGACGCCACCCACCGCGAGATCACCGAGCGGCTGAACATGCCGGCGGCGCGGCACTTCGTGGCCAGCTTCGACCGGCCGAACATCCAGTACCGGATCGTGCCGAAGACCGACCCCAGGAGGCAGCTGCTGAGCTTCCTGCGCGAGGAGCACGCCGGGGACGCGGGCATCGTCTACTGCCTCTCGCGCAACTCGGTGGAGAAGACCGCAGAGTTCCTGTCGAGCAACGGCGTCGAGGCCGTGCCGTACCACGCGGGCCTGGACGCCGGCACCCGCGCGGCGCACCAGTCGAGGTTCCTGCGCGAGGAGGGCCTGGTGGTCGTGGCGACCATCGCCTTCGGCATGGGCATCGACAAGCCGGACGTCCGCTTCGTCGCCCACCTGGACCTGCCCAAGTCGGTCGAGGGCTACTACCAGGAGACCGGCCGCGCCGGGCGGGACGGCCTGCCGTCGACGGCCTGGATGGCGTATGGGCTCAACGACGTCATCCAGCAGCGCAAGCTGATCCAGTCCGGTGAGGGCGACGAGGCGTTCCGCCGCCGCGCCCAGTCCCACCTGGACGCGATGCTCGGCCTGTGCGAGACCGTCCAGTGCCGCCGCGGCCAGCTCCTCGCCTACTTCGGCCAGGACCCGGACGCGGCCGGCTGCGGCAACTGCGACACCTGCCTCACCCCGCCCGAGACCTGGGACGGCACGGTGGCGGCACAGAAGGTGCTGTCGACGGTGGTGCGGCTGAAGCGGGAGCGCGGGCAGAAGTTCGGCGCCGGGCAGATCATCGACATCCTGCTGGGCAAGCGCACCGCGAAGGTCATCCAGTTCGACCACGACCAGCTCTCCGTGTTCGGCATCGGCGAGGAGCTGACCGAGGGCGAGTGGCGGGGTGTCACCCGGCAGCTCCTGGCCCAGGGACTGCTCGCGGTCGAGGGCGAGTACGGCACGCTGGTGCTGACCGAGGCCAGCGGGGCGGTACTGCGGCGCGAGCGCGAGGTGCCGCTGCGCAAGGAACCCAAGAAGCCGGCGGCGGCCCGGGGCGGCTCGCGCGGGGACCGCAAGGCCAAGGCCGCCGCGGCCGAACTGCCCGCGGAACTGGTGCCCGCCTTCGAGGCGCTGCGTGCCTGGCGCGGGGAGCAGGCCCGCGAGCAGGGCGTCCCGGCGTACGTGATCTTCCACGACGCCACGCTCCGGGAGATCGCCACCGCCTGGCCCACCTCGGTCGCGCAGCTCGGCGGGATCAGCGGCGTCGGCGAGAAGAAGCTGGCGACGTACGGGGAGGGAGTGCTGGCGGTGCTCGCCGGACTGGCCGGTGAGCAGGCATCGGCACCCGCACCCGGCCCGGCCCCCGCGTCCGCGGGTGACGCCGGGTCCGGCCCGCACGACTGGCCCGAGGACGAGCCGGAGCCGGAGCCCGACGACTGGATATGAGCGGTTCCTACGGGCTCCGCCTCACAGGGCGCGGGCCGCGTAGGCCCTGACGTCGGCGTCGCTGTCGCCGGTGGCCGTGGCGAGCGCCGACCGGGCGTCCGGCGTGGTCCCGGTGTGCCGGGTCAGGGCCAGGACGGCCGCCTTGCGGACATCGGCGTTCGCGTCGGCGAGGACCTTGGCGAGTACGGGCACCGCGGCGTCGGACGCGGCGGCGGACAGCGCGGTGGCCGCGCCCGCTCGGACCTGCCACGCGGGGTCGGACAGCGCGGCGACCGCCCGTGCCGCCAGCGGGGCCGGGCAGCCCGTCTCCGCCAGCGCCGCGAAGGCCGCGCCGCGGACCAGGGCGTCGGGGTCCTCGGTGAGCCGGTCGTGGGCGCCGCCCGCGCGGGGTTCCGCCCGCAGCGTGCCCAGCGCCTTGGCGACGGCGACCCGGACCTCGCGGGACGGATCGTCGGCGGCCGGTGAGAGCGCCTGAGCGGCGTCCAGCGCGACCAGCCCGCGTACGGCCTCGATGCGCACGGAGGTGTCCGGGTCGCCGAGGGCTCCGGTGAAGGTGCCGGGGTCGCCCAGCCGCAGGACGCGCAGCAGGTCGAGGGCGGTGGCGCGGACCACGGGGTCGGACTGGTCCAGCGCCCGGACGAGGGGCTCGCCCAGCGCGGGTTCGGGCGTCAGTGTCTCGGCCAGCTCGCGCAGCGAGGCCGCGGCGGCGGCGCGTACCTCGCCGTCCGGGTCGGACAGGGCGGCGGCGAGCGCCGGACCGGTGCCGGCGGGCACGGTCTCGGTCAGCACGGTGACCGCCGTGCGCCGGACGGCGGGCTCGGGGTCGGACAGATACGGCTGGAGGGCGGAGAGTTCGGGCTCGTTCTCGGCCAGGGCCAGCAGGTCCAGCAGCCGGGGCGAGGCCGTCGCGGCCGGCTCGGCGGTGGCGGGGCCGCCGTCGCCCGGGGCCA
>NZ_WWHX01000380.1 GCF_009862125.1 Streptomyces sp. SID5910 | reverse complement strand
ACGTGGAGCCGCCACACCCCGTCGGCGCCGCCCGCCTCAGAGGCGCCGCCCAGCAGCCGGGCCCGGTCGGCGATGCCGCGCAGGCCGTGACCGCCGCCGGGGCGCGGGGCGCGGGCCTCGCCGAGGGGGTTCTCGACGGTGATGCGCAGGTGGCCGTCCACCACGTCGATCAGCAGCGCCACGGCGACCCGCTCACCCGCGTGCCGCAGGGCGTTGCTCAGCCCCTCCTGGACGATGCGGTACGCCTCGCGGGACACCAGCGGCGGCAGCGTCTGCGGGTCGGCGGCGACGGTTGCCGTCACCCGCGGCCCGCCCGCGCGGGTGCGGCGCAGCAGGCCGTCGAGGTCGGCGGCGAGCGTGGGGGCCGGTGCGGTGCCCGGCGCGTCGCCGTCCCGCAGGACGCCGAGGACGGCGTCGAGTTCACCGACGGTGCGGCGGGTGGTGTCCTCGATCGCGGCGAGCGCCTCCCGGACGAACTCCGGGTCGCTGTCCAGCACCCGGCGGGCCGCGCTCGCCTGGAGCCCCACCGCGCTCAGCGCGTGGCCGACCGAGTCGTGCAGCTCGCGCGCGAGCCGGTTGCGGACGGCGAGGTCGGCGGCCCGCGCCTCGGCCGCCGCGACCCGGTCCTCCGGGGAGGGGCCGAGCAGCGCCGGCGCCCAGCGGGCCAGCAGCGCGCCGCAGCCGGCCGCGCATCCGGCGAGCGCGACGAGCAGCGCGGCGCCCGCGACCGGCGTGAGCGCGAGCACCCAGGCGTGCCCGGAGAGGCCGGGCAGCTCCACCAGGTCCGCGCGCAGCGCCGGGACGAAGGGCAGCAGGATCAGCGCGACCGCGAACGGCGGCACCGCCAGCGACATGCCCGCGACGATCCCGCCGGCGCCCAGGTGCAGCGCGAACCACGCGGCGGTACGCCCCTTCTCGCCCTTCGTCCGGGCGGGCCCGTAGGCGAGCCGGTCGGCGTCGACGCCGCACAGCCAGCGCGCCACCCCGGACTCCAGCGGCCGGGTCGGCGGGAACAGGGAGGTGACGGCGGCGAGCGGCAACCCGAGGGCGAACGAACCGAGTTGGAGAGGCAGCGAGCCGAAGACGTCGTCGACGCCGGTGAGCGGACCGACGACGACCGAGCCGACCAGCACGTACGGCATGGCGAGCGCGCCGCCGAGGATCAGGTGGATCCACCGCAGCCGCGCACGCCGGCCGAACAGGACCCGGGCGAGTACGGTCACGGCCGCGGGCGGACGGGGAACGTCGCCCCGGCGGCGGCGAGAAGGAGGCCGACGGTCATCCGGGCAGCGTAGGGGAGGAGCATCGGGTCCGTCTGCGTCATGGCTCCACGCTGCCGCCCGGGCACCCCCGGGCGCGTCCTGCGCGCCGACGATCCGCCTCCGCCGCGCGGCGGAGGACGGTCAGCCCGCGAGGTGGAGGACGACCTCGTCGATCACCTCGCCCCGCGCGGGCGCGAAGCCCCGGGCGCGGGCGCTCGTCTCGAAACCGCACTTCTCCAGCACCCGCCGCGACCCGGCGTTGTCCGCGGCGGCCCGCGCGTACAGCGGCCGGTCCCCGACCTCGGCGAGCAGCGCCCGCAGGGCGGCCGTGGCCACGCCCCGCCCCCAGTACGCCCGGTCCACCCAGTACGTCACCTCGCGCTCGCCGGGCTCCCCGTACACCGCGGTGCTGCCGATGACGTCGCCGTCGCCCAGGATGGTCCGCACGACGTCGCGCGAGGCCCGGATCTTGTTCCAGTGCGTCGCGAACGCGTCCCAGTCGGCGGGATCCGGCGGGGTGAAGGCCGCCATGCGCAGGGCCTCGGGATCGTTCATCTGCCGGAAGAAGACGGGCAGATCGCTGTCGTGGACCTCGCGCAGTGCGATGTGCATGGCTCAGAGCCTACGCGTCGCCAGGGTCAGCCGGTCGCGCGCGTCGAACAACGCGTCCTTGACCATCTGCTCGTGCGCCGGCGTCAGCCGCGCCACCGGAACCGAGCAGCTGATCGCGTCCCGCGCGGGGGTGCGGTAGGGGATCGCCACGCCGAAGCAGCGCAGGCCCAGCGTGTTCTCCTCGCGGTCCACCGCGAAGCCCCGCTCCCGCACCTGGCGCAGCTCCTCGATGAGCTTCTCCCGGTCGGTGATGGTGTGTTCGGTCAGCGCCGGCAGGGTCTCCGGCAGCATCTTGCGGACCTGCTCGTCGCTGTAGGTGCTCAGCAGCGCCTTGCCCAGCGACGTCGAGTGCGCGGGCAGCCGGCGGCCGACCCGGGTGAAGGGGCGCAGATAGTGCTGGGACTGACGGGTGGCCAGATAGACCACGTTCGTGCCGTCCAGCCGGGCGAGGTGGATGGTCTCCGTGGTGTCGTCGGAGAGCCGGTCCAGCGTCGGCCGGGCCGCCGCCACCACCTCGTCGCCGTCGATGTACGACGTGCCGACCAGCAGCGCCCGCACGCCGATGCCGTACCGCGTGCCCGTCGCGTCCGTCTCCACCCAGCCGAGGTCGACGAGCGTGCGCAGCAGCATGTACAGGCTCGACTTGGGGTAGCCGACGGCCTCCTGCACCGAGGCGAGGGAGTGCATGCCGGGCCGGCCCGCGAAGTACTCCAGCAGCTCCACCGTCCGCACCGCGGACTTGACCTGCGCCCCGCCGCCTGTCTCGGCTGTCGACATCGTCCTTGACCCCTTCGTTGGACGGGAAATAGTCTCCTCGCATTCATCCATGGAGACAGCGTTCAGTATATCGAACGTCCCTAGATCTGGAGGGACCCGCGGTGGCAGCAGCACCAGTCTGGAGTGTCGACCCCCGTACCGGGAAGCAGCGTGAACAGGTCGCGGTGGAGGCCACGGCCCAGGAGGTGGACGCCACCGTCCGCGCCGCCCACGCGGCGCGCGAGGCCCTCGCCGACCGCACCGTCCGCGCGGCCTTCCTGCGCACCGCCGCCGACGAACTCAAGGCGTCCGAGACCACCCTCGTCGAGGTGGCCGACGCCGAGACCGCGCTCGGCCCGGTCCGCCTCACCGGCGAACTCGCCCGCACCTGCTACCAGTTGCGCGCCTTCGCCGACATCGTGGACGAGGGCGAGTTCCTCGGTGTCGTCGTCAACCACCCCGACGACACCGCCACCCCGCCCATCCCCGACCTGCGCCGCTACAAGGTGCCGCTCGGCGTCGTCGCCGTCTACTCGGCCTCCAACTTCCCCTTCGCCTTCTCCGTCCCCGGCGGCGACACCGCGAGCGCCCTCGCGGCCGGCTGCCCGGTCGTCGTCAAGGCCCACCCCGACCACCCGGCCCTGTCCGAGCTGGTCGCGACCGTGCTGCGCCGCGCCGCCGCCAGGCACGGCATCCCCGAGGGCGTCCTCGGCCTGGTGCACGGCTTCGACGCCGGCATCGAGCTGATCGGGCACCCGCTGGTCGCCGCGGCCGGGTTCACCGGTTCCGTACGCGGGGGCCGCGCCCTGTTCGACGCGGCGGCGGCCCGTCCGGTGCCGATCCCCTTCCACGGCGAACTGGGCTCGCTGAACCCGGTCGTCGTCACCGAGGCGGCTGCCGCCGAGCGGGCCGAGGCCATCGGCGCCGGGCTCGCCGGTTCGATGACGCTGGGCGTCGGCCAGTTCTGCGTCAAGCCCGGACTGGTCCTGGTGCCGGCCGGCGCCGCCGGTGACGGCCTGGTCAAGACCCTCACGGACGCCGTCAGCGACACCGACGCCGGGGTGCTGCTCGACCACCGCATGCGGGACAACTTCGTCGCCGGGGTCGCCGAGCGCGCGGCGCTGCCCGACGTGGAGTCCCCGGTGACGCCGGGCGCGGGCGGCGAGCACACCGTCAGCGCCGGGTTCCTGACCGTGCCGGCGGGGCGGCTGGCCGCCGGGGGTGAGCACGACCTGCTCCTGGAGGAGTGCTTCGGGCCGGTCACCGTGGTGGCCCGCTACGAGGACGAGGCCGAGGTGCGGGGTGTGCTGGCGCGGCTGCCGGGGAATCTGACGGCGACGGTGCAGTTGTCCGCCGGGGAGGCTGCGGGGGAGGGGCGTGGCGCCGAGCTTCTCGGTGCGGTGACGCCCCTCGCGGGGCGGGTGCTGGTGAATGGGTGGCCCACGGGGGTCGCGGTGGCGGCGGCTCAGCATCATGGGGGGCCGTATCCCGCCACGACGTCGACGTCCACGTCGGTGGGGGGTACCGCGATCGAGCGGTGGCTGCGGCCGGTGGCCTATCAGGGGGTGCCGGAGGCGTTGCTGCCGGTTGAGTTGCGGGATGCCAATCCGCTGGGGGTGCCTCGGCGGTTCAACGGGGTGCTGAAGCGGTAGCGCCGTGGGGGTGCGGGTTCGTCTGCGGGTGCTGCGCCGTTGTGGCTGGTCGCGCAGTTCCCCGCGCCCCTAGGTATCTCCCGTTGCCCTGAGATACTCGGTTGATGGACGTGAAGCTTCCCGAACTGCCCTTTTCCCTTCGGCCCTATGGGCCCGACGGCAGTTGGGCCTATGAGGACGGTGTACTCACCGGTGTTGCCGGGGCTCGGCAGGATCGGTTCGTGCCACCCACCGGCGAGGCGTTGGAGTCCGTTTCCGACGCGCCCCGGCTGCTGGGGGCTCCCGTCGGGGACTTTCAGCTCATCGCCCGTGTCAGCGTCGGTTTCCGGGCCGCCTTCGATGCCGGGGTGCTCTACGTCCACGTCGGCGAGCGGCACTGGGCCAAGCTGTGTCTGGAGTTGTCCCCGGACGTCGCCACCGTCTGCACGGTGGTCACCCGGGGGCACTCCGACGACTGCAACTCCTTCACCGTGGACGGGGATTCCGTGTGGCTGCGGGTCAGCCGCAGCGGGCGGGCCTTCGCCTTCCACGCCTCCCTCGACGGCGAGCGCTGGACCTTCGTCCGGCTCTTCACGCTGGGCGACGAGCAGGAGACGGGCTCGGCACTGGTCGGCTTCCTCGCCCAGGCGCCGACGGGGGAGGGGTGCACCGTGACCTACGACCACCTGGAGTTCCGGCCGCACTGGCCTGCCGGCCTGCGCGACGGCAGCTGACGCAACCGCCGGGGCCGGCTCACGCGTCCTGCGTTGCATGATCCATGAACGCGTGACCGGGAGCCGAGTGATCCGCACCGTCCTGCCCGCCGAGACGGAGACCGTGGCCGCACTGCACGTCCGCGCACGCGCGACGTACTACCCGGACGGGCTCCCCGACGACGGCTACGACTGGGCCGCCGCCTGGCGCACCGCCGTCGAGCGGCCCGACGGGCATGTGCTGTGCGCCGTGGAGCACGGCGAGATCGTCGCCATCGCCTCGTTCCGCGTACCGGAGGACGGCCCGGCCGACGCGGTCAAGCTGTACCAGTTCCACGTCGACCCCGACCGCTGGCGCTCCGGCATCGGCACCGCCCTGCACGCGGCCTGCGTCGAGCAGTGGCAGGCCGACGGCAGGCGGACCGCCGTACTCGACGTCCACGTCGACAACCGGCGCGCCCAGGCCTTCTACGCCCGCCGGGGCTGGCTCCCCGACCCGGACAACCCGCCCGCCGAGGGCGACCACCACCTGTACCTGCGCTTCGCCGTCCCCGGGGAATGAGACCGGACGCTTGAACGTTCACGTACGCGGCGGAGGGGAGGCCTCCGCACCGTACGACCTGGAGAAGAGCCGACACATGCGCGTCGAGATCTGGAGCGACATCGCCTGCCCCTGGTGCTACGTGGGCAAGGCCCGCTTCGAGAAGGCGCTGGCGGCCTTCGAGCACCGGGACGGCGTCGAGGTGGTGCACCGGTCCTTCGAACTGGACCCCGGGCGGGCCAAGGACGACGTCCAGCCCGTGCTGACGATGCTCACCGCGAAGTACGGCATGAGCGAGGCGCAGGCCCGGGCCGGTGAGGACAACCTCGGCGCGCAGGCCGCCGCCGAGGGCCTGGCCTACCGCACCCGGGGCCGCGACCACGGCAGCACCTTCGACCTGCACCGGCTGCTCCACCTGGCCAAGGAGGAGGGCCGGCAGGAGGCGCTGCTCGACGCGTTCTACCGGGCCAACTTCGCCGAGGAACGCTCCGTGTACAACGACGACGAACGGCTCGTGGAGCTGGCCGTCGGCGCCGGGCTGGACGCGGACGCCGTGCGCAAGGTGCTCGCCGACCCCACCGCCTACGCCGACGAGGTCCGCGCCGACGAACGCGAGGCCGCGCAGCTCGGGGCGACCGGGGTGCCGTTCTTCGTGCTCGACCGCACGTACGGCGTCTCCGGCGCCCAGCCCGCCGAGATCTTCGCCCAGGCGCTCACCCAGGCGTGGGGCGAGCACAGCCCGCTGAAGCTGATCGACGACGGCGGCGCCGAGGCGTGCGGCCCGGACGGCTGCGCGGTGCCCCGGAACTGAAACGCCCAGGTCGCGGGGCTTGCATAAGCAGTGCTTGGGGATATCGCGCAGAAATACGCGATGGACGGTGAGGCCCCCCGGCCGCACAGTGGTGCCATG
>NZ_WWHX01000379.1 GCF_009862125.1 Streptomyces sp. SID5910 | reverse complement strand
CGGCCGGGTTCGCCACGGTAGGCACGGCCCGTCGGGCGGCTTCCAGCGGGGCGGCCCCCGGCCGCGCGTCACGGCCGGGTCCCGCTCAGGCGTCAGCGGCGGTAGAAGATGCGGTCGCCGTACTCGTCCAGTACGCGGCCGTTCCACTCGTGGCCGCCGTCCACGTTGCCGGAGCGCAGCAGGGGCGGTTCGATGCCGTGGTCGGCGAGGGCGCCGGCCGCCGTGGCCATCACGGCCTGCATCAGCGCCGTGGTGACGACGGTGGACGCGGGCGCGAAGGGCGCCGGCACGGTGTCGAGGGTGAGTTCCGCGTCGCCGACGGCGATCTTGGAGTCGAGGACGAGGTCGCAGTGGTCCTTCAGGAACGTGCCGGAGGTGTGCCGGGAGCGGGTCTCGGAGGCGTACGCCACCGAGGTCACGCCGATGACCCTCACCCCGAGCGCGCGGGCGTTCATGGCCATCTCCACGGGGAGCGCGTTGCGCCCGGACAGGGAGATGATCACCAGGGCGTCGCCCGCGCGCAGCGGCGAGGAGTCCAGCACGGCGCTCGCGAGGCCGTCGACGCGCTCCAGGGCGGAGCCCAGCGTGGCCGGCATGACGTCGACGCCGACGACACCGGGCACGGTGAGCAGGTTCATCAGGGCGAGTCCGCCGGCGCGGTAGACGACGTCCTGCGCGGCGAGCGAGGAGTGACCGGCGCCGAAGGCGAAGAGGCGGCCCCCGTCGCGGACGGTGTCGGCGAGCAGGGTGCCGGCCGCCTCGATGGCGTCGGCCTCCTCGTCGCGGACGCGTCGCAGCAGGTCGATCGCCGCGTCGAGGAACTGGCCGGCCGGCTTGCGGTCGCTCATGCGGGACCCCTTCGTGTGGCTGCGTCGCGGATCACGGTGCGGTCTGGACCTGTGCGGTGTCAATACGGCCGAGAGGGCCGCGCCGGGGTGTGTCCGGAGGGGCCGGTCCCAGCCGACTTGCGGCGGCGAGGGACGCTTGTCGGTGGTATGCGTCAGAATTGAGTGCAGGGCCACGTACGCGCCGGTGGGCCCGGTCCTCCGGCAGACTCACAAGGGGCACGTATGTCCGGACTGATCGACACCACGGAGATGTATCTCCGCACCATCCTCGAGCTGGAGGAGGAAGGTGTGGTCCCCATGCGTGCCCGTATCGCCGAGCGGCTCGACCAGAGCGGCCCGACGGTCAGCCAGACGGTGGCGCGGATGGAGCGCGACGGTCTGGTGTCCGTGGCGGCCGACCGGCATCTGGAGCTGACCGAGGAGGGCCGCCGGCTGGCGACGCGCGTGATGCGCAAGCACCGGCTCGCGGAGTGTCTGCTCGTCGACGTGATCGGCCTGGAGTGGGAGCAGGTGCACGCCGAGGCGTGTCGCTGGGAGCACGTGATGAGCGAGGCCGTCGAGCGCCGCGTGCTGGAGCTGCTGCGGCACCCGACCGAGTCGCCGTACGGCAATCCGATCCCGGGCCTGGAGGAGCTGGGCGAGACGGACAGCGCCGACCCGTTCCTGGACGAGGGCATGGTGTCGCTCGCCGACCTCGGCCCGGGCCCCGAGGGCAAGACGGTCGTCGTGCGCCGCATCGGCGAGCCGATCCAGACGGACGCGCAGCTGATGTACACGCTGCGCCGGGCCGGTGTGCAGCCGGGCTCGGTGGTGAGCGTGACGGAGTCGGCGGGCGGTGTGCTGGTGGGCAGCGGCGGCGAGGCGGCCGAGCTGGAGTCGGACGTCGCGTCCCACGTGTTCGTCGCCAAGCGCTGAGCGTCCGCGCGGGGGTTTTCGCGCCACCGTGCCGATCCCGTCGTTTCCGCGACGGGGTGCGCCGAATCGCAGCGGTCGCGCGCTCCGCGTGCCAGGCTGTCGCGTGAGACGGAGGGCGTGAGGGCTCTGGGCCGCGGCCCGACAGCGATGTCGGCCGGGCCGGGGAGGGGAGTGGACATGCCGGTAGGACGGAGAGGGCCCCGGCGCCTTGCGGCGCCGGGGCCTGTCCTCCCCTGTGCTGACCCGGAGCCCCGAGCTCTCAGGGTCAATCCCCTCGGACCGTTTTCCCCGAGCGGTCCGCCTCCCGCTGAAGATCTCCCCCCGGCGACGGCGATCAATCACTGAGGGGTGTCACTCGAATGAGGGGTGTTGCCCAGCGGGACGGCATTTTCGAATACTCATTCGATACTCTGCGGTGGTCGGACACGAACGGCCCGTACGACAGGCGCCAGGTATGACGAGCGTGGATACGAAAAGAAGCGCAGGGACGACACGGCGCGGGCACGACAGGGCGCGACACTTGGGGGTGCCAGGACCTATGGCGCGGCGCATCGACGTCACCGGCGCGGGCGGGGTACGCCTCGCCGCCTGGGAGTTCGGCGACCCTCCCAAGACCGACGGGGCGCACGGCACTGACCCGGCGGATGCGCACGGCGGCCTCCCGGGCGTGCTGTTACTGCACGGCCTGATGGGCCGCGCGTCGCACTGGGCGCCCACGGCGCGCTGGCTCTCCGCGCGCCATCGGGCCGTCGCCCTCGACCAGCGCGGCCACGGCCGCAGCGACAAGCCCCCGCGGGGCGCCTACACCCGGGAGGCCTACGTCGAGGACGTCGAGGCCGCCCTGGAGCAGCTCGGCCTCGGCCCGGCCGTCCTCGTCGGTCACGCCATGGGAGCGCTCACCGCCTGGCAGCTCGCCGCCAAACGGCCCGATCTGGTCCGCGGCCTGATCATCTGCGACATGCGGGCCTCCGCGCTCGGCGCCGCCTCGCAGCGCGTGTGGGACGAGTGGTTCCGGGCCTGGCCGGTCCCGTTCGCGACGCTCGCCGACGTGCGCAAGTGGTTCGGCGAGGACGACCCCTGGGTCGAGCGGCCGAACCCGGCCCGGGGCGAGTTCTACGCCGAGGTGATGGCCGAGTCCCCGGACGGCTGGCGCCCCGTCTTCGAACCCGAGCAGATGCTCCGCTCCCGCGAGACCTGGGTCTACGACGCCCACTGGGAGGAGCTGGCCCAGGTCCGCTGCCCCACCCTGGTCGTGCGCGGCCTGGACGGCGAGCTGGGCCGCGCCGAGGCCCAGGAGATGGTCCGGGTCCTGCCGCGCGGCCGGTACGCGGAGGTCGCCGACGCCGGCCACCTCGTGCACTACGACCAGCCGGAGGCGTGGCGGGCGGCCATCGAACCGTTCCTGGACGCCCTCAGGGAAGGCTGAGCGCCCCCGTCACCGTCTCCCGTCGCCCTCACCCCTTGCTCACCGCCGCCAGGATCTCCGGCAGCCGCCGCGCCGTCCGCGGGGCCGCCAGACGCAGGCCGAGCACGGTGAGCGCCGCGCCGTACACCGCGCCCACCGGCAGCAGTACCGGGCCCCACGCGTCGCCGCCCTCGCGCACGTTCAGCCAGATCGTCAGCGCGATGACCGGCGCGCACAGCAGGGCGGCGCCCACCATGCCGCCGACGATGGAGATCCAGGCCAGCCCCACCTGACCGGGGACGACGTTCTTGTGGCCCTCCTGCGGAATGGAGTACGGGAAGCGGGCCGAGGACCAGGCGCCGGTCGCGAGCATCGCGCCGAGCAGCGCGAAGGACAGGCCGAGCGCCTCGGGCAGCTTCCGCCAGTCGTCGAGCATCGCGGTGGTCAGGACGGTGACGAGGGTGGCGTACGGCAGCGTGATCAGCAGCAGGGCCAGCGCGCGGGCGCGCAGCTCGACGTAGGCGTCCCGGGTCGAGGAGATCGTCATCGCGACGATCCAGAACGCGGACGTGTCCTGGCCGAACTGGTTGTACATCTGGATGCCGAGCATCCCGGCGGCGAAGCAGGCGAAGTAGACCGAGCCGGTGCCCTGCCAGGCGTTGAACACCGGCACGATCAGGCCGATGGCGAGCGAGGTCACCCAGGCCGCCTTGGTCTTCGGATCGCGCCAGACGTACCGCAGGGAGCGTTCCATGGTGGTGCCGGTGCGGCCCGCCGGGAGCAGCCGGGCGAGGCCCGCGGAGCCCGGCTCGCGGGCGGGCCTGCCCTCGGCCGCCTGGAGCGTGGACCCGTCGGGCGAGGTCATCAGCCGGGTCAGGTGCCGCGCCCACACCCACAGCAGCAGCACCAGGGCCGCCGCGGTCAGCGCCAGCTGGGCGACGGCGATGCCGTACGACCCGTCGCTCGCCGCGTCCATCGCGCCGACCGCCGTCGCGGGCGGCACCCAGCGCAGCACGTCGGCCACCGGGTCGAGCTGCTCCAGACCGGAGGTGCCGAGGCGCTGCGCGCCGAAGTTGACCAGCTGCGCCCCGACCGCGACGACCAGGCCGCTCAGCACCGCCAGGTCGCGGCCCTTGCGGCTGGTCAGCAGCCGCACGTTGGCGGCGGCGACGGCCCGCGCGAGCGTCACGCACACCAGCAGCGCGAGGACGGCGCCGACGACGCCGACGGCGAACGCCGCCCCGCCGTGCGCGACCGCGACCACGGAACCGGCGAACATGCACAGCGTGAACAGCGGCCCGATGCCCACCAGCGAGGCCGTGAGCAGGGCCCGCACCAGCGGCCGGGGGCGCAGCGGCAGCATCACCAGCCGCGTCGGGTCGAGCGTCTCGTCGCCGCTCGGGAAGAACAGCGGCATCACCGCCCAGCCCAGTGCGAGCACCGCCGCGAGCAGCACGACCAGCGCGTCCACGTGCGCGTACCCGCGCAGGGCGACCAGGCCGATCAGCTGGAGCGCGGCGAAGAGCAGGACGCAGACGGCCGAGGCGATGTAGGCGGTCCGGCGCCCGCCGGACTGCCGCAGCCCGTTGCGCAGCAGGGACAGTTTCAGCCGGACGAACACGGCCGTCAGGGGCGTGGCCGGCGCTGCCGGGGCGGTCCGCGCGCTCATCGCGCCCCGCCGCCCAGCCAGTCGAGGTCGCTGCCGGAGTCCCGGGCGCCCGCGCCGACGAGTTCGAGGAACGCCTCCTGCAACGAGGCCGCGTCACCGCGGACTTCGGCGAGGGTGCCGGTGGCGCGGATGCGTCCGGCGGCCATGACGGCCACCCAGTCGCACAGCGACTCCACCAGCTCCATCACGTGCGAGGAGAAGACGACGGTGGCGCCGGACGCGGTGTAGCGCTCCAGGACGCCCCGGATGGTCTGCGCCGACACCGGGTCGACGCCCTCGAACGGCTCGTCCAGGAACAGCACTTCGGGGTTGTGCAGCAGCGCGGTCGCCAGGCCGATCTTCTTGCGCATGCCGGTCGAGTAGTCGACGACCAGCTTGTGCTGGGCCCCGGCCAGGTCGAGCACGTCCAGCAACTGCGTGGCCCGCTTGTCCACCTCGGCCCCGGGCAGCCCGCGCAGCCGTCCCGAGTAGGCCAGCAGCTCCCGCCCCGACAGCCGCTCGAACAGCCGCAGCCCCTCGGGCAGCACGCCGATCCTGGCCTTCACCTCGACCGGATCGCGCCACACGTCGTGCCCGACGACCTCGACCGACCCCTGGTCCGGCCGGAGCAGCCCGGTGACCATGGAGAGCGTGGTGGTCTTCCCGGCCCCGTTCGGCCCGACGAGCCCGATGAACTTGCCCGCGGGCAACTCGAGATCCACCCCACCCACGGCGACCTGCTGCCCGAACCGCTTCCACAGCCCCTGCACACGCACGGCACTAGCACTCACCACAACTCCCTCCGTCAACAAGAACCCTACGGGGGGAGAGCGCCCCGTCAGGGGCGCGGGGCTGTGCACATATGCGGCTCCGCCGCGTGGGCGCGATCAACCA
>NZ_WWHX01000378.1 GCF_009862125.1 Streptomyces sp. SID5910 | reverse complement strand
GAGCCGGTCCCCGCGCCGGGGTCGGCGATCGTGTCCGTGCCCGGACTCGGCCACCGGCAGGGCGACTTGAGCCGGGCGGGCGTGCAGGTCTCGGACCGGGCCGGCAATCTGCGGGCCGCGTTCCACCTCTACAACACGGAGGCGGACGTCGACCGGCTCCTCGACGTCCTGGCGGGCTGAGCCGGCCGGGCGGGTACAGCATCGGGCAGGGGCCTCCCGTCCCACACGAGGAGGCCCCTGCCCGAGTCTCAGACGCGGTTCACTTCACCGGCGTGAAGTCCCGCGCGCCGATGAAGTCCGGCCGCCGGATCGGTGCCGAGAACGGCTCCACCGCCGTGTTCTCCACGCTGTTGAACACGATGAACACGTTGCTGCGCGGGAACGGCGTGATGTTGTCGCCCGAACCGTGCATGCAGTTGCAGTCGAACCAGGTCGCCGAGCCGGCCTTGCCGGTGAACAGCTTGATGCCGTACTCCGACGCCATCTTCGTCAGCGCCTCGTCGGACGGCGTCCCCGCGTCCTGCATCTGGAGGGACTTCTTGTAGTTGTCCTTCGGCGTGGCCCCCGCGCACCCGAGGAACGTCTTGTGCGACCCCGGCATGATCATGAGACCGCCGTTGGTGTCGTAGTTCTCGGTGAGCGCGATCGAGACCGAGATGGTGCGCATGTTCGGCAGGCCGTCCTCGGCGTGCCAGGTCTCGAAGTCCGAGTGCCAGTAGAAGCCGCTGGCCCCGAAGCCCGGCTTGACGTTGATCCGCGACTGGTGGACGTAGACGTCCGAGCCGAGGATCTGGCGGGCCCGGCCGACCACGCGCTCGTCGCGCACCAGCTTGGCGAAGACCTCGCTGATCTTGTGCACTTCGAAGACGGACCGGATCTCCTTGGACTGCGGCTCCACGATCGAGCGCTCGTCCGCCCGGATGGCCGGGTCGCTCGTCAGCCGCTCCAGCTCCTGCTGGTACTCGGCGACCTCGTCCGGCCGGATGAGCTGGTCGATGGCGAGGAAGCCGTCGCGGTCCAGCGACTGGAGGTCACCGGCCGACACGGGGCCCGGGGTGTCGGGGCTGCCCCAGACCACCGGGTCCTGCCGGGGAGTGGCCACCTCGGTGGCACCGCGGGTGGGATAGAGATCGGTGATGTTCGTGGTCGTGATGGTCACGGTGACTCACACCTCCTCGGTGAGCAGCGGGTATACGCCGTTCTCGTCGTGGTCCTCCCGTCCGGTGACGGGCGGGTTGAAGACACAGATGCAGTGGAAGTCCTCCTTGACCATGAGCGTGTGCCGCTCGTGGCCGTTCAGGAGGTACATCGTGCCGGGGGTGATGTGGTACGTCTTCCCCGTCTCGCGGTCGGTGAGCTCGGCGTCGCCCTTGGTGCAGACGACGGCCTCGATGTGGTTCGCGTACCACATGGACGTCTCCGTACCCGCGTACAGGATCGTCTCGTGCACGGAGAAGCCGACCTTCTCCTTGGCGAGGACGATGCGCTTGCTCTCCCAGGTGCCGGACGCCGACTTCACGTGCCGGTCGGTGCCTTCGATCTCCTTGAACGAACGGACGATCACGGTGTTGCGATGCCTCCTAGGTGAGGGTGTGCAGGGATCCCCGGCGCCCACGGTCGCGCGGGCCGAAGGCGCCGGAAGCGTGTGGTGCGGTGTCAGGCGGTCTCGCGCACGGCGCGGGCGAGGGTCTTCATGCCCTCGTCCAGTTCGTCGGGCGTGATGGTGAGCGCCGGCAGCAGTTTGACGACCTCGCTCTCGGGGCCGGACGTCTCGATGAGCAGCCCGAGCTCGAAGGCGCGCTTGGCGATGCGGCCCGCGCGGTCCTTGTCGTGGAACTCCAGGCCCCAGACCAGGCCGCGGCCCCGGTACTCCTTGACGTCGGCGAGGTTCTCCTCGGTGATGGCGATCATGTGCTGCTCGACCTGCTCACCGCGGGTGCGGGTCTGCTTCTCCATCGCCGACCCGTCGGCCCAGTACGCCTCCAGCGTGGCGGTCGCCGTGACGAAGGCGGGGTTGTTGCCGCGGAAGGTGCCGTTGTGCTCGCCCGGCTCCCAGACGTCCAGCTCGGGCTTGAACAGGCACAGCGACATCGGCAGGCCGTAACCGCTGATCGACTTGGAGACGGTGACGATGTCCGGCGTGATGCCCGCCTCCTCGAAGGAGAAGAAGGCGCCGGTGCGGCCGCAGCCCATCTGGATGTCGTCCACGATGAGCAGCATGTCCTGGCGGGCGCACAGCTCGGACAGGGCGCGCAGCCACTCGGCGCGGGCCACGTTGATGCCGCCCTCGCCCTGCACGGTCTCCACGATCACGGCGGCCGGCTTGTTGAGGCCGGAGCCCTGGTCCTCCAGGAGCCGCTCGAACCAGAGGAAGTCCTCGACGGTGCCGTCGAAGTAGTTGTCGAACGGCATGGGCGTGCCGTGCACCAGCGGGATGCCGGCGCCGGCCCGCTTGAAGGCGTTGCCGGTCACGGCGAGCGAGCCCAGGGACATGCCGTGGAAGGCGTTGGTGAACGACACGATCGACTCGCGCCCCTTCACCTTGCGCGCCAGCTTCAGCGCGGACTCCACGGCGTTGGTGCCCGTCGGGCCGGGGAACATGACCTTGTACGGCAGGTCGCGCGGCCGCAGCACGATGTTCTGGAACGTCTCCAGGAAGCGGCGCTTGGCGGTCGTCGACATGTCCAGCCCGTGCGTGACGCCGTCCCGCTCCAGGTAGTCGATCAACGCCCGTTTCAGGACGGGGTTGTTGTGCCCGTAGTTGAGCGAGCCCGCGCCGGCGAAGAAGTCGAGGTACTCGTGGCCGTCCTCGTCGTACATGCGGCTGCCGTGCGCACGGTCGAAGACGGTGGGCCAGCCGCGGCAGTAGCTGCGCACCTCGGATTCGACGGTCTCGAAGACACTGAGGTCGGGCTGGGTGATGGTCACGACGAATCGCTCCTCGTGGGGTGAGGGTGGGAGAGGAAGGTCGTACGGATCCGGCCGGGGACCAGGGCGGTCCCTGCCGGGAAGTGTGAGGGGCCGGACGGCCGGGGAACCGGGACGTCCGGGCGCCGGACGGGTCAGTCGCCGGCGGCGGAGAGGGGGCCGATGCGGTACAGCACCTCGGGCTCGTGCGGTCCGTCGGGGAAGAGGTCCGTCTCGAACAGCACCTCGCGCTCCAGCCGGGCACCGTGCCGCTCGGCGAACGAGGTGAACAACCGCTGGGACGCGGTGTTGTCGGGTGAGATGGTGGTCTCCAGGGTCGCCGTCCCGCACTCCGCGACAGTCCGGGCGGCCAGCTCGTCCAGCAGCGCGGCGGCGAGCTTTCGTCCACGGTAAGCCTCGTCCACGGCCACCTGCCACACGAGCAACGTGTCCGGCCGGTCCGGACGCAGGTAGCCGGTGACGAAGCCGACCGGCACGCCGTGCCCGTCACGGGCCACGGCCGAGGTGGCGGCGAAGTCACGGCACCAGAGCAGATAGCTGTAGGACGAGTTCAGGTCGAGGACCTTGGAATCCCTCGCTATCCGCCACAGGGCGGCTCCGTCTGCCACTTCCGGGCGATCGATTCGCAGGTCTGCTTGCACGGCGGTCATGCAAATTGAATTTACCCAGTGGAATTAAAAAATGCATCGCCGGAAGGGGTTACGTATGAGCGCCTCGTGTGTTATCGCGCGGGCGCGTGCTTCCGCGCGAAGCAGCGGCGATTTGGGGGTAAATGACCGGTGTATAAGTTACAAAACGGACCGCATGTGCAACGGGTCACAATCATGTAACCCGGCGCGCGGTGCTCCTGGCCCGGTTCCCGGACTTCATGAAATCAGTGCGTTTAGGCCCACGAAAACCGGGCAGGAGGATACCGGAAGCCTATCGAGGTAATTACTTAAATTCACTTCCTGTGAAGTTCGGTAATTACCTCGAATTCATGCTCCCGTTCATGCTCCCGTTCACGCGCCCGCAAAGCCGGCCGCGGACGGCCGCTCCCAGGCGTCCTCGGCCGCCCGGCGGGCCGCCGCCGGGTCGGTCGTGCGTCCCTTGTCCGCCAGCGCGGCACCCAGTGCCGCCAGGCAGCTCTGCACCGTCCCGCGCGTCGCGTCCGGCCCGTAGTGGTTGACGCGGATCATCTCCTTGGCCAGCGCACCGCCGCCCGCGGCCATCGGCAGCGCCGGGTCGGACTCCAGCGCCCGCGCCACCAGCTCCGAGGCGTCCAGCTCCGCGGGGACCCGCAGGGTCGTCGCCACCGGCGCCGCCTCCCGCGCCTCGTGCACGTACGGCTCCAGACCGCCGCCCAGCGCGAGCGCCCCGGCCCGGGTGGCCGCCGCCGCCGACGCGTGCCGCGCCATCACCGTCTCAAGGCCCTCCGCCTCGATGCGCTCGACGCACGCCTCCAGCGCCAGCATCTCCAGCTGCGCCGGCGCGTGCAGCAGCGCCCTGCGCCCGCCGTCGATCCAGCGCTCCTTCCAGTCCAGCAGCGACAGGTACGACCGGCGCGGCGCCCCGGGGTTGGCCGCCATCCGCGCCCACGCCCGCTCGCTCACCGACACCGCCGACACCCCGGCCGGACCGCCCATCGCCTTCTGCGCGCCGATCACGCACAGGTCCACGCCCCACGCGTCCGGCAGCACCGGCTCGGCACCCACCGACGCCACCGCGTCCAGATAGAACAGCGCGCCGTGCTCCCGCACCACCTCGCCGATCTCCGCGACCGGGTTGGTGTTGCCGGTCGCCGCCTCCGCGTGCACCAGGGACACGAAGTCGATCTCCGGGTGCTCGGCGAAGGCCTGCCGGACCAGGTCGGCCGTCACGGCGGTGTGGAACGGCACGGAGAGGTCGTGCACCGTCGCACCGCAGTCCCGCAGCCAGTCTCCGAACGTCTGCCCGTACGGCCCGGTGACCACGTTCAGCGCGACGGTGTCCGGACCCGCGCACCCGCGGATCGCGCCCTCCAGGGGCAGCAGCGCCTCGCCCTGCGTGATCAGAACGTCCTGCCGGGTGCCGAGCAGGCGCGCCACCCTGTCCTCGATCGCGGCGAAACGGCCCGCGCTCAGCGGGGCGAGGTCCAGGAAGGGGTGGCTCACGGCGGTGCTCTCTTCAGTGACGGCAGGTGTGCGACGCGGATACGCCGCGTATGGAGTCGAGAGTAACCATGGCACCCGCGGCCACTCGCGCCGGAGGGCTTCCGTTGCGACACCCCCACGGCCGGAATCGTGGCTTCCGTCACAGCCGGAGCGGTCGCCGCCTGATGGACTGGCCCCGTGTTCCTCGTCCTTCTGCTGGTCGTCGTGATCGCCGTGGTGTCGACCGTCGCCCTGACCGGCCACGGCGCGAGCGTCCTCGCCGCCCGCCGCTCCCGGGGCCCCGGCGCGGCACCCCCGCTGCACGCCCTCGCCGCGTTCGCCGCCGCGGCCGCCCTCGCCACGTACGCCTGGGGGGTGCTGCACGTGACCGGCGCCGTGATGGCGTCGGACGGCGGTGCCGGCTCCGCACCGGCACCGCCCTGCCGCATGCCCGGCTACGAGGAGCGGGCGCTCCACGTCGTCGACCAGTCGGTCTCCTTCCTGCCGCTGGGCTTCGTCTGCGAGACCACCGACGGCGGCGACTACACCAGCGACGACGTCCCCGCCTGGGTCAACCCCACCGCCGCCGTCCTCGCCCTGACCGGCGCCGGCAGCGCGATCGCGGCCGGCTACGCGACGGAGCTGCGCAACCGCGCGCGACGGCGTCCGGCGACCGAGCACTCGAAGGGCGTCGGCGGGCCCGTCTAAGGTGCTGGGCATGAGCGATCGCACGGTGCTGCACGTGAAGGGGCGGGTGCTCGTCGGGCCGGAGGACGTCCGGGACGAGCTGTGGGTGATCGGCGGCCGGATCTCGTACGACCGTCCCGCCGGCGAGGCCGACGTCCGCACCGTCGAGGGCTGGGCGCTGCCCGGCCTGGTCGACGCGCACTGCCACGTCGGCCTGGACCAGCACGGCGCCGTACCCGAGGACGTCGCCGAGAAGCAGGCGCTCACCGACCGGGACGCCGGCACCCTCCTCATCCGCGACGCCGGCTCGCCCTCCGACACCCGCTGGATCGACGACCGCGAGGACCTCCCGAAGATCATCCGCGCGGGCCGGCACATCGCCCGCACTCGCCGCTACATCCGCAACTACGCCTGGGAGGTCGAGCCCGAGGACCTCGTCGCCTACGTCGCCCAGGAGGCCCGGCGCGGCGACGGCTGGGTGAAGCTGGTCGGCGACTGGATCGACCGCGACCTCGGCGACCTGTCCGCCTGCTGGCCCCGCGGCGCCGTCGAGGCGGCCATCGCCGAGGCCCACCGCCTCGGCGCCCGCGTCACCGCGCACTGCTTCGCCGAGGACTCGCTGCGGGACCTGGTCGAGGCCGGCATCGACTGCGTCGAGCACGCGACCGGCCTGACCGACGACACCATCCCGCTCTTCGCCGAGCGGGGCGTCGCCATCGTGCCGACGTTGGTCAACATCGCCACGTTCCCCGCGCTCGCCGACGGCGGCGAGACCCGGTTCCCGCGCTGGTCCGACCATATGCGCCGGCTGCACGCCCGCCGCTACGACACCGTCCGCAACGCCTACGACGCCGGCATCCCGGTCTTCGTCGGCACCGACGCGGGCGGCGCCCTGGCCCACGGCCTGGCGGGGGCGGAGGTCGCCGAACTGGTCACCGCCGGCATCCCGCCCGTCGAGGCCCTCGCCGCCACGACCTGGGCCGCCCGGCGCTGGCTCGGCAGGCCCGGCCTCGACGAGGGCGCGCCGGCGGACCTGGTGGTGTACGACGAGGACCCGCGCGCGGACGTGCGCGTGCTCGGCGCTCCGCGCCGGGTGGTGCTCAACGGGCGGGTCGTCGGATAGCCGACACGGGTGACGCCGGGGAACGCGCGTGCCGGAAGATTCGAAAAGGCTCGCGGAAACACCACGAAGGGGTGAAGTGACCCTGGATCGCTGACGGTTGGGGCCGGACGGGGACATCCTTTCCGGGTCCCAAGCATGTCGCTCATGCGTGTTCCGCACGCATGTCTTTCTGGGGGTCCCACCACCTTGAACGGCAACACCTTCCGCATGCCCGCACGCCGCCTCCTCACCGTCACGGCGGCCACGGCGCTGGCCGCAGGACCCGCGGTCCTGGCCGGCGCGGGCACCGCCCACGCGACCGGCGACCACGGCCGCGCGAGCGCCTCCGTCCTGCGCACCGACCTGGACGTGTCCCTGCTCAAGAAGACCGTGAACGTCCCGCTCACGGTCACCCTCAACGAGGTGCAGGCGCCCGAGAGCGCCGAGAAGACCGCGCTCACCGCCCGCCTCGACGGCGTGGAGGGCGGCAAGCCCTTCAGTGTCCTGCGCGCCGATGTGGCCGACGCCGGGGCGACGACGTCCGCGGAGAAGGCGGAGGGCCACACGAACCTGGCCCGGGCCCGGGTCCACGTCCCCGGTCTGCCGCTGCTGTCGGTCATCGAGGTCGAGCAGGTCACCTCGACGGCGACGTGCGAGGCGGGGAAGAAGCCCGTCGCCTCGTCGAACCTGCTGGGCGCGGTCACGGTGCTCGGCAAGAAGGTCACGCTGACCACGGGCGGGACGACGGACGTGAAGGTGCCCGGGGTCGGTGAGGTGCGGCTCGACCTGTCGAGGACGGAGACGACGTCGCGTACGGCTGCCGCGACGGCGCTGGCGCTGACCGTGCACGTCGATCCGCTGGAGCTGGGGGTGGCGCAGGTCGACGGCACGCTGACGCTGGCGAGCGCCAGTTGCGAGGCTCCGGCGGCGCTTGAGCCTCCGGCGGAGGTGGCGGAGGAGCCCGCGGAACCGGCGGCGGAGGTGAAGCCGCAGGGGGCTCCCGCCAAGGAGGCGACGGCCGACCTGGCCGAGACGGGGGGCAGCTCGATGACTCCGTATCTCGCGGCCGGTGCAGGGGTGTTGGTGCTGGCGGGTGGGGGAGCGTTGGCCATGGCCCGGCGTCGGCGGGGCTGACGGCGCGTGGGCGGGGGCAGCGCGGGTGGGGGCGCTTGCCCGCGCTGACGGGGTGCCGCCTGCGCCCACCCGTGCCGCCC
>NZ_WWHX01000377.1 GCF_009862125.1 Streptomyces sp. SID5910 | reverse complement strand
CGCCGGCGACGCCCCAGCCGCCGGCCAGGGGCGCGGTCGTCACCAGGAGCACGGCGCCCAGCGCGGCCCCGCCGGACACGCCGAGGACGCTCGGTTCGGCCAGCGGGTTGCGGGTGACGGCCTGCACCAGCGTGCCGGACAGGGCGAGCGCCGCGCCCGCGCAGAGCGCGGCGAGCACCCGCGGCACCCGGGTGTCCAGGACGAAGGAGACCGTCCGCCCGGCGTTCCCCCCGGCCCAGTTGACGACGTCGCCGAGCAGCAGCTTGCTGTCGCCCACCAGCACGGCGGCGACGACCAGGCCGGCCAGGACGGCGACGAGGACGGCCACCGTGGCGAGGAACACCGCCCGGCTCGGGATGCGCAGCCGGTCCGGCGCACCGGAGCCCGCGGTGTCCCGCAGCCGCAGCGCCATCACGACCAGGAACACGGCGCCGACCAGACTCGTGACGACACCCGTGGGCACGGCCACCGACAGGCCGTCCGGCACCAGCGCCCGCAGCAGCACGTCCGAGCCGAGCACCAGGGCGGCGCCGGTGAGCGCGGCGGCGGGCAGGGCCGTACGGGAGCGCGCGTACCCGCGGAACCGGCGGGCGAGCGGGCGCACCAGGGCGGGCGCGGCCAGGCCGACGAAGCCGATCGGGCCGGCCAGGGTGACCGCCGCGGCGGACAGCAGTGACGCAAGGACCACGACCGTGACGCGGGTGGCCCGCACGGGGACGCCCACCCCGCGGGCCGCGTCGTCGCCGAGGGCGAGCGCGTCCACCCGACGGGCGGTCAGCATCAGTCCGGCCAGGCCGATCAGGGCGACCGGCAGCATCTGGAGGACGCCGTCGAAGCCGTTCTGGGCGATGCCGCCCTGGTTCCACTGGTAGAGGCCCTCGGTCTCCTCGGGGAAGAGCAGGAGCAGCCCCTCGGTGACGGAGTTCAGGCCCAGCATCAGCGCGGTGCCGGCCAGGACGAGGCGGACGGTGCCCGTGCCGAGGCCGGACAGGCCGAGGACGACGGCCGCCGCCGCCAGGCCGCCGGCGAAGGCGACACCGGAGGAGGCGATCATCGGCAGCGAGACGCCGGTGGCGCCGACCAGCCCGAGCGCCAGATACGAACCGGCGTTCACCGCGAGGGTGTCGGGCGAGGCGAGCACATTGCGGCTGACCGCCTGGAGCACGGCACCGGCCATGCCGAGGACGGCGCCGACCAGGAGACCGGCGGCCATCCGGGGCAGCCGGGACGCGATCACCACGGACGCGTCGTCCGGGTCGGCCCGCCCGGTCAGGGCCTTGAACACCTCGGCCGGTCCGACGGAGGCGGTGCCCTGGGTGATGTCGACGACGGCAAGTACGGCGACCAGCAGGAGGATCCCCGCCGTCACCGCGGCCGCGCCCGACCGGGACGTGGGTGCCGTCGACGGACGGGCGGCGGGTTTCGTTGCGGTGACGGCCATGGCCCCGCTACTTCGTCAGCGCGCCGACGAGGGCGTCGATGTACGCCTCCATCGACCCGGGACCACCGAACATCCAGATGCCGTCGTCCAGCCGGTGCACGTCGCCGGCCTTCACGAACGACAGGTTCTTCCACACCGAGTTCTTGGTCAGGGTGCCGGTGAAGGGGGTGGCGGTCGGGTCGTCGTCGTTGCCGATGTAGGCGAACTGGACGCCCTCGGGCAGGGCGGTCAGGCCCTCGACGTCGGTGGAGCCGAGACCGTAGGCCTCGTCGCCCTTCACCTTCCAGGCGTTGTTGAGGCCGAGCGCCTCGTTGACCTCACCGAGCAGCGAGGTCGCGGTGTAGGGGCGGATCGAGATCTGGTTGGAGGCCTCGTACCCGTCGGCGAAGGCGATGTCCTTGCCGGCCAGCTTGGCGTCGGCCAGGGCCTTCTTGCCCTCGGCGACCTTGGCCTCGAAGCCCTCGCGCAGCGTCTTGGCCTTGTCGGTGGTGCCGGTGGCCTTGGCGATGAGGTCGACGTTCTCCAGCATCTGGTCGATCTGGCCGGTGCCGTCGGCGGAGGTCACCTCGATCACCGGGGCGACCTCGCGGAGCTGCTTCACGGCGGCGGGCGGCAGGTCCGTGGTGGCGACGATGAGGTCGGGGGCGAGCGAGGCGATGGTGTCCATGCTCGGCTCGCCGCGAGTGCCGATGTCCTTGGGGTCGTTCTTCAGCGGGACCGCGGAGTCCCAGGTCTTGTAGCCCTTGACGTCGGCGACGCCGACCGGGTCGACACCGAGCGAGACGAGGCTCTCGACGACGTTCCACTCGGTGGCGACGACCTTGGTGGCCGGCCCGTCGAGCTTCACCTCGGTGCCCTTGCCGTCCTTGAGCGTGATGGCCTCGGACGCCTTCTTCTCGGGCTTGTCGGCGGCGGGTTCGGTGGTGCCGCAGGCGGCGAGGGTGAGCGCCGCGGCGGTGGTGGCGGCCGCGGTGAGCAGGAGGCGTCTCATGAGGTGGTGCCGAGCCTTTCGGGTCGTATGTGGTGGCGGCCGATCGGGCGGGTGCGCAGCCGGCCGGTGAGGGGGTCGGTGTCGACGTCGATGCGGATGCCGTAGACGGCGGTCAGCCGTTCCGGCGTCAGGACGTCCTCGGGCAGGCCGTCGGCGACGATCCGGCCCGCTTCGAGGAGCGTGATCCGGTCGGCGACGGCCGCCGCCTGGTCGAGGTCGTGCAGGACGACACCGACGGCGATGCCGTGGCCGTCCGCCAGGTCGCGGATGAGGTCGAGGAGTTCGATCTGGTAGCGCAGGTCGAGGTAGGTCGTCGGCTCGTCGAGGAGCAGTACGCCGGTCTCCTGGGCGAGACAGCTCGCGAGCCAGACGCGCTGCAACTGGCCGCCGGACAGGTGGTCGGCGCCGCGGTCGGCGAGGCCGTCGACCCCGGTGAGCGCGAGCGCCCGGTCGACGGCGGCCGGGCCGTTGGGATCGGGCCGGCCCCAGCGGCCCCGGTACGGATAGCGGCCGAACTCCACCACGTCCCGTACGGTCAGCCCGCCGGGCGTCGGCCTGCCCTGCGTCAGCAGCGCGACGTACCGGGAGAACTCACGGGCCGTCAGCGCCAGGCCGTCGGTGGTGCCGTCGATGCTGAGCGTGGCCCTGCGGGCCCGCTGAAGGCGGGCGATGGTCCGCAGCAGCGTCGACTTCCCGCTGCCGTTCGGGCCCACCAGAACGGTCACTTCACCGGGCCTGAGCCCGACCGCCGCGTCGTGCACGACGTCGACACCGTCGTACGACACGGTCACGCCCGTCGCCGACAGTGCGTGGCCCCGCAGGCGGGTGCCGGCTGCGTCTTCACCAGATCTCACGCGGTGAAGGTTAGCCTAACCTAAGCAGTGCTGGTAGCGCCGGGTGCGGGCCGTCGGGGCGGGGCTCTCAACTCGCCTTCGGCGCACGGGACTTCCACAGGCCCGCGCGGTTCAGGGACGCCGGGCAGTGCAGATAGATCTCGTCGATCTCCAGGAGCAGCGCCAGCTCCGGGCGCCGGCCGTCCCGTGCCATCGCGTCGAAGAACGGCGCGTCGGTGAGGACGCGGGCCCGGCCGTTGATCCGCAGCACCTCCTTGCCGCCGGGGATCAGGTACAGCAGTCCGGCGTGCGGGTTGTCGAGGATGTTGTGGAAGCTGTCGCCCCGCCGGTTCCCCGGCCGGTCCGGCAGGGCGATGGTCCCGGCGTCCAGGACGTGGGTGAAGCCGGGGGCGTCGCCGCGCGGCGAGACGTCGCAGTTGCCGCCGGCGTCGGAGGTGGCCAGCAGGCAGAAGGGGGAGCGGGTGAGCAGGTCCCGGTCGTCGTCCGTGAGCCGGTCGTGGACCTTGTCGATCACGATGGGCCAGGGCTCGCCCAGCAGCTCGCGCAGTTCGGCGCGGGAGCCGATCTCGGTCCAGTCCTGGCCGGTGACGGCGCCGGGGCGCTCTCCGGTCGTGTCGATCGTGTGCGGCAAGGCCGACTCCCGTTGGGTGTGCGCCGGGTGGATGGGTGCACACAGCACATTAACCGATCTTAGGTTCGCCTTACCTTACTGGCCGGCGGCGGGGCGGTGGCGTCCGGTGGCATGCGGTGTCCTGCGGTGTCCTGCGGTGTCAGAACGCGTACCGGACGCGCAGCCAGGACGCGTGCGCGGCGACCAGCGCACGGAGCCGGGCGACCGCGTCGGCCTTGACGCCGCCCCGGTAGCGCACGTTGAGCGCCCCGTTCTCGGAGCGCTTGGCCTGCTGGAGGTCCGGCCGCCACAGCACCTCCTCCGCCCGCGGATGCCAGCCCAGGTTGACCTCGTGCAGCTCCCGGTTGTGCGTCAGCATGATCACCTCGGCGGCTGCCTGCCGCTTCACCCGGTCCGGCAGGACGTCGTCGAGGTGCCTCAGCAGCTCCGCCCAGGCATCCTCCCAGCCGGGGCGCACGACCACGGGGGACAGGTTGAAGTGCACTTCGTACCCGGCGTCCAGGAAGTCGCCCGCCGCGGCGATCCGGTCGGCGACGGGAGAGGTGCGCACGTCCAGCAGCCGTGAGTCGTCCGGCGGCATCAGCGAGAAGCGGATCCGGGTCCGGCCCCGCGGGTCGAGGGTGAGCAGGTCCGGGTTGACGAACTTGGTGGCGAAGGACGCCTTGGCCGTCGGCCACTGCCGGAAGGCGTGCACCAGGTCCGCGGTGTTGTCGCAGATCAGGGCGTCCACCGAGCAGTCGCCGTTCTCGCCGATGTCGTACACCCAGGCCTCGGGGTCGCACTGGTTCGGCTCGGTCTTGGGCCCCAGCCGGGCGATGTGCCGGCCGAGGTGGGCGACGACCCGGTCGATGTTGGTGAAGACGGTGACGGGGTTGGCGTACCCCTTGCGCCGGGGCACGTAGCAGTAGGCGCAGGCCATCGCGCAGCCGTTGGAGGCGCCCGGCGCGATCCAGTCCGCGGAGCGGCCGTTGGGGCGCGTGGCCATCGTCTTCTTCTCGCCGAGGACGAGCGTCTCGCCCTTGACCCGCACCCACCGCTCGACGTTGCCCTCGTTGCCGTGCAGGCCGGGGATGCGCCAGTGGGAGCCGACCTCGATCACGCGGGCCCCGGGGAACCGGGCGAGGATCTGGCGGCCGCGCGGGGACGCCGCGGCGGCGGGCTCGGCGTGGATCTCGCGCACGGGGAGCAGCCGGCGGGCCGCGGCCGAGTCCCGGAACAGCGGACCGCTAGCGGGCGGGGCAGCGGGTTTTTCGGCGGTCCCGGCGGGCGGCAGGGCGTCGAGGCCAAACAGGGTGCCGGAGCCGTCGTCGTCCGGTGCGGTGGACGGGTCGTGCATGAGAGCTCCGGTGCGCGAGTGCCAGGACGGACCGTCCCCTGCCGCGTCGACGTGCCGCGGGCGGTCCCGGTCCTTCCACTGTACGGAAGCGCGCGGCGCCTTCGGCCGTGTCACCCGTCCCGACGGGGGCATACGCGAGACACGGCACCGCCCGGGTGCCCCCGATCCGAAGGGATGTACACCGTGCTCGCCATCATCGCGGCGGTCCTGTTCCTCATCGCCTGGCTGATCAACGCGGCGGAGATCTCGACCAACGACGTCTTCACCTCGACCAACGTCATGCTCATCGGCCTCGCCCTGCTGGCCCTGCACGTCGCCGGGATAGGCAGCGGCTGGGCGGCGCGCGGACGCCGTCGCTGAGCCGCCGCCCCGCGCCCCGGCGTCAGGGGATGCGCGCCACGCCCGCGTAGATGCCGCTCTCCTCCACGGCCGGCGGCTCCTGGTCGGCGCCGTACCACTCGGTGGCGGTGACCAGCCCCGGCGGCACCAGCTCCAGTCCGTCGAAGAACCGGGCCACCTCCGCCCGGGTGCGGAAGCCGAGCCGGATGCCGCCCCTGGCGTACTGGGCGATCACCTGCTCCGCCAGCTCGGGGAAGATGTCGATCGAGGCGTGCGACAGGATCAGATGGCTGCCCGAGGGCAGGGTCTCGACCAGCCCGCGGACGATGCCGTACGGGTCCTGCTCGTCCGGTATGAAGTGCATCAGGGCGATCAGCGACAGCGCGACGGGCCGGTCGAAGTCCAGGATCTCGCGGGCGTGCCGGACGATCTCCGCCGGTTCGCGGACGTCGGCCTGGATGTAGTCCGTGGCGCCCTCGGGGCTGCTGACCAGCAGCGCCTCCGCGTGCCGCAGCACGATCGGGTCGTTGTCGGCGTAGACGACCCGCGCCCGCGGCACCGTCCGCTGCACGATCTGGTGCAGATTGGGCTCGGTCGGGATGCCCGTGCCGATGTCCAGGAACTGGTCCACGCCCTGCGCGGCCAGGTGGGCCACCGCGCGGTTCATGAAGGCGCGGTTCTGCCGCGCCCCGTCCGCCGCCTCGGCCGGCAGCTTCTCGCCCACCGCCTCGTCGACGGGGTAGTTGTCCTTGCCGCCCAGC
>NZ_WWHX01000376.1 GCF_009862125.1 Streptomyces sp. SID5910 | reverse complement strand
GAAGCCCAGGTCGGTGGCGTTGCGGGCGAGCGCGCGGGTGCGGGCGTGGGCGTACCGGACGCGGAAGAGCGGGTTGCTCTCACGCTGGACGAGATGTTCGTCGCCGGTGCGGGGCCGGTCGTGGGGCGCGGGGTGGAGCAGGGCCCAGCGGCCGGCGTCGCGCCCGAGGCGGAGGGGGTCGGGATCGCCGGGTGCGACGGGGACGGGCCGGACGTTCACGGCGAGCTCCGCGGGCGCCGGCCCCTCCGCGTCGACGCGGACACCGAGGGCGGCGGTCCACTCGGGGGCGAGGGGGGCCGCGCAGCTCGTACGGACGAGGGCGCCCTGGGAACGGAGGATGCGGGCGGCGGCCTCGGCGACGACGACGGCACGTAGGTCGTGGGGGCAGTGCAGCTGCACGACCCGGCCGTCGGGTGCGTCGGCGTACCCGTAGCGCGTCCCGTGCCGCAGGATCTCCTCGACGAGGACGGCGGGGGCGGTGCCGTGGAGGCTGATGTTGAGGAACCCGGGCCCGGTCAGGACGACGTCGGTGATGCCCTCGGTGTCGACAAGGTACGGCCGCAGCACCTCGGCGACACGGCGGGGGGTCTGCCCGGCCGGCCGGGCGAGCTGGAGCGCGATGTTGGTGGCGTAGTCGCCACACCCTCCGGGCCCCGGCGGAGCGACCTTGACCCGCTCGGGCACGTCCACCCGGAGCTCCCCCGCGTCGACGGCGCGACGCACCGCGTGCAGCACGGTGCGGGAGAGCTCTACGGGGGTCACGGGTCAAGCGTATGGGAGGAGGGGGGTGGGTAAGCGAACCGGTTTACGGCAATCCCGGGATGTGGACGGAACCCCGCGGCGACCCTCCGCCTCGACTACCCCGCCGACTCCCGACGAGCGGCCGCCTCACCCTCTCCTCCGGCCCCGACGACATGCCCCCGCCCGTCGACGAGTTGCCGCACGAGGGCGACGAGCTGGGCGGGCTCGAAGGGCTTGGGCAGGAAGGCATCGACACCGCTCTCGGTACCGACATCACCGACCTCGTACTGGGAGGTGGCGCTGACGATGGCGAGGGGAAGGCCCCGGGTCCTCGGATCCGCTCGCAACCGCGCGGCGGTCCGGATCCCGTCCAGCCGAGGCATGACCACGTCCAGGGTGACGGCGTCGGGCCGCACCTGATGGATCACTTCCAGACATTCGACACCATCGGCCGCGGTCACGACCTCGAAGCCCTCCAGCTCGAGGTTGACCCTGATCAGCTGCCGGATGACCTTGTTGTCGTCCACAACAAGAACTCGGCCAGAAGCCCTAGGCACAACTCGAGAGTAGGTCCGCCCCGGCCGCCGCGTCCGGGTTTTCCCCACTTCCACCCCACGCGGGCGACATCACCCCCGCCCGCTGACGCCTCCCTTCCGCTTCCACCCCGACGAGAAGGGCCCCTGGGCGACGGAAAACCCGTTCATGACCACCCCGACCGAGCTGGTAGTGTTCTACCCGTCGCCGCGAGCAACAGCTCCCCGGCCGACACGCCCCCGTAGCTCAGGGGATAGAGCAACGGCCTCCGGAGCCGTGTGCGCAGGTTCGAATCCTGCCGGGGGCACCTCGAAGAAGGTGCCTAAAGACCCCGCCATCAGCGAGAACGCTGAGGACGGGGTCTTCGCGTATGTGCAGCTGGATGCAGCCCGGAGTGGCCGTACGTCGGGGTCTGTGGACGAGGCGTGGACGGGATCTTGAAGCGTTGTCCCAGGTGAGCCGTCGAAAACGGCGAGGCCCCCGGACAGGATGCCAAGGGCCTCGGGCGCGATCGGGTGGTGTCAGTCGTACTCGCGGAGCAGATCCTCGATGCGCCGGTTGGCGACAATCTGCCGCCCGTCGAGGCACTTCGCGTAGCGGGTGAGCAGGACCTCAACGCTGTTGCCGGCCCGCTCGGCCACCTCGGTCGGATCGACGCCCGGCGCAGGGCCATGACGCTCCAGGCATCCAGACTGCGGGCACTTATGGAGGCGGCCGGCTCGGTACTCTCTGGCCAGGAGGGCAACCGCCAGCTCTCAGGTCTGGCCGGTCGGCACAGCCTCGGCAGAGTCACTCAGACCTGCGGCCACGCTGCTGAACCACGATGGATGCGGCCGGGCAGTTAGGCGGCAAGCACCACTCAGTGACGGATAGTCCAGCTAGCTCGATCAACTCTTCCGTGATGCCTAACCTATACAGAGGCGTTTCGGAATGGCGTTGCAGCCACTTAAGCCGCCTCACCCTTTCCGCTTCGGTTATTTGAGCCCAGACGTCCACCATAACGCCTACATGAGAATTTCGACGTTGATTTTGATGCCATAATCGACGCACATAGGGAAGGGATGCCGGATCTTGAGCCAGCAATACCAGACACCATGCTGTTTGATAGTTCAGCGATGGGCCGTGATGCATCACTAGCCGACGAGAACGCCACTGAATTATAGGTGCTAGCAGCCACCGCCACATTACAGTCACGGCCTCTTCTCCGTAGGCTCGACGACGCGCTTAGCAGGATCAACTGGACCGTTCCTCGCGAGCCGAGCTCGACTGCTCTAGTTGCAGTTCACGCTTTCGCTGCTCTTCCTTGAGGCGCTCCACATATCTGGCGAAGAGACGAAGGCGGTCTACTTCAGCCAGGGGCGCGCCATTCTGGCTCGCATAGTCGTCAAGCATGAACTGAGACGCGTTGTAATGCTTCTCAATCTCATCCGCAGTGGATTGAAGGTTGTAGCCGCGCTCTCGAAACTTAAAGTATCCGGTAACGCCAGCCGAGATGCCGACCAATGCGCTTAGGGCTGACGTGCAAATAGCGAGAACTTTGTTGCTACCCTCATTCATGGCAGTGAGGGTCGACGTTACGATGGAGCCACTAATGATCAATAATTGGAATACGTTATGGATCCGCCGATTCCTACTGGCCCCCTTTCGATATTGGGCAATAAGATCGAGTGAGGCTTCGCGATAGATACGAAGCCCGGATGGAGAGTCCAGCGGCAGGCGGGCGGCGGCTGTCTGGCGATCCTGTAACGCGTTGCGGAGAGAGCCGGCGCGACTGACAATTTTCTTCCGATTCTTCCAGATTGTCCAAGTTAGGGCAATCCAGAGCCCTAGGACAATCACCAGTCCAGCCCAGCGTGTGAAATTCGGCTTCGACTCCCAAAGTCCAACTATCACCGTGTAGCCAAGCAAAAAGGCTAGCGCTACGGCACCAAACAGGCACAGCACGAAGATTCGCTGAAAGGTTCTGGACGCCCGCAGATCGTCTTCAATCTCGTCAAATACCTTTACACGTTTCCGATACTCTTCCTGTAAGCATCTTTCTTCCTCTTCTGTCAACACAGAAGAGGTGTGAGCAGTACTCCCGGTCGAGCGCGCGCGTCCGCCTGTACCATCTTGCCCGCTGGTCACAGCACCCCCGTACTCCGACTCGCTGATTCGATGCGTTGGGAGAGTACGGATAGTTTCAATGGCTCACAATGCCGCACCGTCGCTTGCGGGAAAACAGGCGGCCAATGTTGCAGCTGCTTCTCAAGTTGTTCGATGACCGAGAGTATTCACGCCATGTCAAGCACTGATCTCCTCGGATCATGACGACAGAAGCACAGGGGAGTGTGGGGGCGCGCAACAGGCGTCACCACTCAAGGGGTGGATCTTCCGCGCGCCGGGCCACCACTCCTCGCCGGTCTGTCATGACGTCAGTCCCTGCCCTCGTGTCCGTCGGTGGCAACCGGCGTGCGCCCATGGTCCTCACAGGCCACGCGAAAGCCGCTTGCGAGCGCTAGGCGCAAGAGCTCCGCGAGGCGTTCGGCCGTAGCGGGGGACACCCGGCCCAACTCAACGAAACCGTGTCCGAAGGCGTTCAGGTCTGCACGTAGGTAGGGGAAGTCCTTGTCCAGGCCCGCGCGGACGAGGACGTCCCGTAGTGCAGTGGTCGCGTTGCGGGCCGCGTACCATCCGTCGCCATAGAGGGGCGACCAGGTGGCAGCGTCGTGACCATCGGTCGGCTCACCCTGCATCGATGGACGGCTCCTCGGGGAGTGCGGCGACTGCCGCGTACGGAGTGGGGTACTGCTCGTCGAAGCGGTCGAGCCTCGCCAGGAGTTCTGCCGAAGCCACCAGTGCCGTCGCCAGGGCGACCGGGCGCAGCGGGTTGGCTTCCGGTCGGCGCATCGGTGCGCGGAGCCACTGGTAGCGGTCGCCGGACAACGGGATCGGGCCGGGCACGACGACGGCGCATCCCTGGCCGAGGTACCGGTAGGCCGGCGGGGAGGAGGTCTCACGAGCGAGGTAGCGCGTGAAGGTCTCGCTGCTGTTCGAGCCGAGGAAGAAGCCGACACGCTGTGCTTTGCGGTCGACGACCGAGGGCCCGAATGGCAAGCCGCTGCGCAAGAGCCGGTCGAACATCTCCAGTCCGAGGCGCTGGTCCACGCTCACCACGTCGAAGAAGCGGCCGGTCGCCAGCAGGCAGGGCGTTCGCGGGTCGTCCGCCCACATCTCTCGGCACGCCGCTGGATCGTCCGCCGCCGCAGACAGCCACTCGATGCCCCGCCTGGTCATCCTCTGCACGTCGTCTCACCCTCAGTAGGACTATGGAGCGGCCCTGGTGCCCGCTGTGCGTCCAGATTCGTGGTCCAGGCCTTGACCTGGGCAGATGACGAGAGGTGACGGGGGATGACGCGGGCGGGCATGAGGCGTCATCCCCCGTCCTCCCCGTTCCTCTCAGACGATCCCGGGTCACTGCCTGCACGCAGCGATGACCAGCGCGTACAGTCAGTGACGGAATCCCGCGCCGTCACACCGGCACCACGCGAGGAGTGAAGGCCGCCTTGATGCCGACCAGTGTCCGCTTACGCGAAGCTCGCACGGGCCGGGGCTGGAGTCAGCCGCGGTTGGTCAGGGAGTTACGTCAGGCCGCCGCCCAGCGTGGCCACCAACTCCCGTCGGACGCCAGCGTGAAGCGGCGTATCGCGAGTTGGGAGAACGGCCACAGCACCCCGGACGACTTCTACGGCCCGCTGCTGTGCGAAGCGTTCGCCGCCAGTGCCGCCGAACTCGGCTTGAACCAGGCCAAGCTCCAGGACAGCGCACTGCTCGACGCCGCGTACCCCGCAAGCCCGGACGACGCCATTCAGACGGTGCGCCAGCTGTGGCGTGCGGACCTCAACCAGTACGACCCGTTGCTTACGGCGGAGCCATCCGAACCGGCCTGGAGTGAGGCATCCCTGCGGTGGCTGGTCGCACCCGAGCCCGGCATCCCCCGGCAGCGGAGCGAAGGTGCCCGAGTCAGTCTCGGCGACGTGGCAGCAATAAAGACCACGGCGGACATGTTCGCCCAGCTCGACGACCAGTTCGGCGGAGATCACGCGCGCCGTGCGCTGATCCAGTACCTCAGCAACGACGTGGCCCCACTCCTACGGGGCCGGTACACCGAGCAAGTGGGCAGGGCCCTGTTCTCCACCGTGGCGGAAGCAACCCTCCTTGCCGGGTGGATGTCCTACGACGCCTGTCACCACGGGCTTGCCCAGCGGTATTTCCTCCAGGCCCTCCGTCTCGCCCAAGACGCCAACGACCGCCGGCTCGCGGGAAGCATCCTTTCCGCGATGAGCCACCAAGCGACCTTCCTGGGGCGATACACGCAGGCCGCCACCCTCGCTCGTGCCGCCCTCATGGGTATCTCTCCGGTAGCCACGCCGACGTTGCGTGCCCAGTTCCACGCGATGGAAGCCCGCGCACTCGCGCGTACCGGTGACGTTGCTGCCTGCGAGGCCGCCCTGAGCGCGGCGACCAAGGCTCTCGAAAGCCGGAACAACGAGGACGAGCCGGAGTGGATCAGCTACTTCGACGGTGCCGAGCTTGCCGCTGAGGCCGCCCACTGCTTCCGGGACGTCAACAGCGCCCGCCGAGCCGTCGCTCACGCAGAGAACGCCATGAGCGGCAGCCACGTACGGAGCGACTTCTTCGCGACCATGGTCCTGGCGGATGCCCATCTGCGGGCCGGGGACGTCGAGGAGGCGTGCCGGGTGGCACTCGATGCGTTGGATCTCGGGGAGCAGCTCAAGTCGGCGCGGTGCGTCAGCTACCTTGCCGAGTTCCGCCGGAATCTGAGCGCCTTCGGACAGAGCAGCGCAGCGCGTGACCTTGCGGGACAGGCCGGCGAGAACAGGTTGTGGGCTGCTGCGGGGCGGTAGGGGCGCGCCGCACCGAAGTTACCGATCACGCCGGGAGTGACCGCCGCTTCTCAGAAGGGGCCCCACTTCTTGCGCCCCTCTCCCGTCCGCAGAGACTGAACCCGCCGGGCGAACTCTGCCGCAGAGCGCTCGCTCACCGCGACTTGGTGACCGAGCCACGCCACCATCATCAGTTCCCGGAGATCAGCCAGGGTTTCGTAGCCGGGCCAGTTCATGAGGTCGAAGCCGTACCGGTGCACGAAGTCGGCGTACTCCGCCGCCGTGTGCCAGCCGTACCGGTCGTAGAAGAGCGGAGTCTGGATCAGGTCCCACTCGCGTGGGGCGAGAGCGAATCCGTCGAGGTCGATGAGGACAGCGTGGCCGTCCCGGTGACGAAGAATGTTCCCGATGCTGGCGTCCCCGTGAATCATCCCGTAGGGGAGCACGAAGTCCAGCCGGTCGTACTCCTTGCCCAGCCTCGCCGCCCGTTCCTCCAGGAAGGAGCGGTCTTCTTGGGAGACGGCACCCAGGCCGTCCAGTGAGGCGGACAGTTTGGCCATGGGGTCGAAGTAGGGGAGCCCCAGCGACTGGGGCTCTTCCAACCAGTGCAGCCGGCGGAGCAGGTCGGCCAGCTCACCGACCGTCGCGTACTCCTCGCGTTCCTGGACGCTCTCCCAGAAAGTGACGACCAGGCCGTGGACGACGATGGGCTGGGCGATACCGGCTGGAACCCGGGTGGCGGGGAAGTCGACCGTTTCCAACCAGCGCGCCACGGCGACGGCCCGTTCCATCTCCGGCAGGACGGCAGGGTCACGGGCGATACGGACGATGATCGGTAAGCAGGCCAGTCGGTAGACCGCGTTGGAGCCCAGTCGCAGCAACTCCGCCCCGGTCGCGTCCAGTCCGGCAGCCTCGCAGGCCTCGCGCAGGACGACTGCCACGCCTTCCGCCGTGAACTCCGTACCGCCGCCGACCGCTCCCCCGCTACTGCCCGAGATCATGCCTCCGACGATACGGCGCAGTCGCAGCCCCCTGACAGGGCGCCCGCACAGTACGGACTTAATGATCTTAAGCGGAGCGGCGCTGTTCTCCTGCTTCCCCGCAGGTCAGCCACCCGGAGCCGCTCACATTCCTTCGGGCCTCCGGAGCCGCGGGCGCAGGTTCGAATCCCCAACGGGGGCATGATGACCGGCAGGATCAGTGGCATGAGCGAGCCCACCGGGAAGTACTCGATCACCATGCCGCGCGACATTGCCGAAGCCGCCAAGGCTCGCAGCGGGTCCGCCGGCCTGTCCGCCTATGTGGCTGCGGCCGTCGCTCGCCAGGTCGAGCGGGACAGCCTCAACGAACTGATCGCCGTGGCTGAGGCCGAGCACGGCCCCGTTACGGACGAAGAGATCCAAGCCCTGAGAACAGGGGGCCGCAGCGTGTCCGGCAGTGCGGCATCAGGGTCCGGGGCCGCGCATTCCGCCGCTGGGATCGCCGAGGCCTGCCAGCGGGAGCGGCCCGGTACGCCCACCGAGTCCATCGAGATCGTCACCCCCGTCTGGCGGCTGGCCAAGCTCTTCGCCGACGATCGCGGGCGGGTGCTGCGGGAGGCCGGGATCGATGCGGCGACTCTCGATCTGCTGTCCGTCGTTCGGCGTTCCGGGCCGCCCTACTCGGTGAGCACCCGTGAGATCGCCCAGCGGACGCTCGTGACGGCCGGCGCGATCTCACAGCGTGTCGCCCGAGCCGAACGGGAAGGGCTCGTCCGGCGCACGCAGGGGAGCGCCGGACGCCGTACCGTTCTGGTCCATCTCACGGACGACGGTCACGCGCTCATCGAACGGTCCGTCGATGCCGTCCTCGGTTGGGAAGCCTCGCTGGTGCAGGGCTTGTCGGAGAGTGAACGCACTGTGCTCATGCACCTGTTGGACAAGCTCATGGCCGATGTCCGGCGGCGCACCGCCGACGGCGACGCCGGCTGACGCGCGGCTCAGCCGCCGGCCAGGGCGACCAGCTTGATGAAGGTCAGGGTGGGGGATCCCGTCAGGTCCACCACCTCGTCCAGGGAGTCGAGTTGGTGGTCGTCGGTGAGGATGAAGAAGCCGTTGGTCAGGAAGGCCCGTTCGGAGAGTACGGGGGTGTCCTGCCGGGGTCTTAGGGCTATCAGTTCTCGGACCGTCATTCGGTCCGGGAGGCCGGTCCGCTTTCGCTCAGCTAGGCGCTTGCCCGTTGCCGTTTCGTCTCGGAATGTGACCGTGGCCATCACGTGCCCCGGTTCAGTTGGCGGAGGATCGTCTCGTCGGTGATGGTCGTGTCCGCGGCCAGTAGGAACGCCTTGCTGAGGATCAGTGCGAGGCGTTCGTCGGCGAAGGGGAGGAAGACCGTGCGGTCGGTCGGCGTGCGGTGTGACGGGACGATGCACACGTAGCGGTCGTCCGGGTCCCTCAGGACGTTGGCCGAGAAGAGGTGGATCTTGTAGGTGTGGAGATCGCCTCGGACGCGGAGGAAGCGGCCGTCCAGCGTGCAGCGGTCGGCGATCTTCAGGCGGGGCAGGAGTCGTTCCAGTGCGTCGCGGCGTGCCAGGGCCGTCTCCGGCAGCTCGCCGAACGCCGTGCGCTCCCAGTACGCGCGGTGGACGCCCTCGTCGGTCCAGTCGGGGTCGGTGGCGATCGAGGTCACGCCGACGAAGAGGTCCACGTCGCGCATGGCCTCGCTGAAGACCAGTGGGGGTACGTCGGCGAGCGGGGACTCGCGCCAGGTGCCGTCCCGGCGGCGGTCGAAGCGGACCTGGTCGGTCGTGGCCAGTTCGTCGTCGCCCGCGTATGCGGACCAGGTGTGGTGGAAGCGGGCCCGCCACTCCCCCGCCGCCAAGGTGCGGTCGGCCTCGTCGCCGTCTCCCGCGTCCCAGGGGCCGAGAAGGTTGCTCCGCCAGCCTCGGGCGCGGAACAGGGCGAACATCCTGCGGTAGTGGACGAGGTGGGCGGCGAAGCGGTTGGAGTAGACGCGCGTTTCTGCCTCAACCGGGGTGAGGGCGTAGGTCTCGCGGAACGCCTGCTTGAAGGGCTGGCGGAGGTGGCGTTCGGTGAGCAGGTCCCGCCAGGTGCGTACGGCGTCGGGGGTGGCGCGGAGGGGGTGCCAGAGGCGTACGGAGGCGTCGGCCGGCGCGGAGGGGAGGGCCTCGCCCGTCGCGGGGAGTACTGCCCGCCACTCGCCGGGGGCGACTTCGATCTCCCAGATCAGGCGGCCTACTAGGGTTCGGGCCAGGGGGTGGCCGGCCAGTTCCGTGCGCCACCACGCGTACGGGTGGGTCGTGTCGACCGTGAAGCCGCCCTCCAAGGCGCGGAGGAGAGTGGCCAGTTGGGCGTTCAGGCGTTTCACCAGGTCGCGTAGGTCCTTGACCAGGGCGGCGTGGTCGCGGCGGACCGGTGCGGGGGCGGCGCGCAGTGGGCGGCCGTCCTTCTCCCAGGTCAGCGTGGCCGTGTCGGTGACCGTGACGACCGCCTCGTAGGCGCCCGCCGGGCGGCGCAGGACTCCGTCGGTGTCGAAGTCCGTTCTGGGGAGACGGAGTGCCACCTCCGTGCGTTCGGCCAGGGCCGCGTCCGCCTTCTTGAGCATCTTGTCCAGCTGCTTGGGCACCCCCGCGTGCCGCACGGTCCGGCGCACCGTGCGGAGCGCGGTGACCAGCTCGGGGGTCGGGAAGTCCTGGGCGGCGCGGGCCACTTCGTAGAGGAGGGCCTGGGAGGGGAGGGTCTTCGCCGGGGGCGGGGCGAGGGCCGTGCCGGGCAGCAGGCGGTCGAACAACGCCGGCAGCCAGGGTTCGTCGCGCAGGAGTGCCACCCGCAGGGCCTGGCCGAGTGTCGTGACCTCGCGGTCGGTGAAGGCCTTGTCCGCGCGGTAGGGGATCTCGCCGGCCCGGATGGCGTCGGTGC
>NZ_WWHX01000037.1 GCF_009862125.1 Streptomyces sp. SID5910 | reverse complement strand
GTCGTCGTGCCGCTGCACCGTCTCCGGCGCGGGCCGCTCGGCCACCGGCATGCGCAGCATCGCCCGCATCCGGTCCTGCCACGGCACGTCCTTGGTCAGGCTCACCAGCGGGATGCCGCTCGCCGGAGTGAAGGCGGACGGCGCGGTCCACGCGCTGTACGTGCTCGGTGTGCTGAACGCCGACCCCTCCGACTCGGCGGGTGGCGCCGCGGGCACGTCCAGCCCCTGCGGCAGGGCGAACTCCGAGGTCGTCTCGGCCTCCGAGCCGGCGGCGCGGGACACGGCCAGCCCCTGCGGGATCTCGAACTCCGACGTCGTCGACGACTCGCCGTCGGCCGACGCTCCGACCCCCTGCGGCGGCCGGAAGGCGCTGTGCGCCTCGTCCGACTGCGGCTTGCGGTCCTCCGCCTCCATCACTTGCGTTGCGCTCCCTGGGTACGACACACCCTCCTGTAGCCCTCAGTATGCGCACCCAAACGTCGACGGGCCGCACGCCTCACGCGTGCGGCCCGTTACGGGAGGGGCTGCTGGTCAGTGGCCGCCCTGGTCCTTGAAGCGCTTGTAGGACCGCTCGATCTCGGCCTCGGCGTCGGTGCGGCCCACCCAGTCGGCGCCCTCGACGGACTTGCCGGGCTCCAGGTCCTTGTAGACCTCGAAGAAGTGCTGGATCTCCAGGCGGTCGAACTCCGACACGTGGTGGATGTCACGCAGGTGCTCCACACGCGGGTCGGTCGACGGCACGCACAGCAGCTTGTCGTCGCCGCCGGCCTCGTCGGTCATGCGGAACATGCCGATCGCGCGGCAGCGGATGAGGCAGCCCGGGAAGGTCGGCTCGTCCAGGATGACCAGCGCGTCCAGCGGGTCGCCGTCCTCGCCGAGGGTGTTCTCGACGAAGCCGTAGTCGGTCGGGTAGGCGGTCGAGGTGAACAGGCGGCGGTCCAGGCGGATACGACCGGTCTCGTGGTCCACCTCGTACTTGTTCCGCGAACCCTTCGGGATCTCGATCGTGACGTCGAACTCCACCGGACGCTCCTCCATGATCAGCACATAGTTCTGGTGGTTAAGTGTCCCTCACGCAGGTGTGTGATCGCGAAAGGGGCTGGTGGTAGTGCCAGAGCTGAGGCCTTGGCGGGCCGCGAGACCGCACGTGGTGCGGGCAGCGGGTGCCGTACGACCGCGTCTCGCACGCGCCGCCCGGGCCGCCCGGCCGCGTCTGACGCGGCTCGCGCGGGCCACGGCGCCGCAGCTCACCCGCGGGCCGAAGACCTGGCAGTACACCGCCGGCGCCGCCACCGCCGGGCTGGCACTCGCCGCCGGTGTGGTGACCGCCGCCGGCCCCTGGGACTCCACGGGTCAGCGTACGGCCGAGCGGGACCGGGCAGTCGCCCTGGACCGCACGGGTGGCGCAGATCACGGTCGCGGGTCCGCCGGCCCCGGCGCGGCCTCCCGCGAACCCCGGCCCGCCCCCAGCGCCGCATCCGTCCTGACCGCGCTCACCGGCACCTCCGGCACCGCCCCCGGCGGCGTCAAGGCGGCGCCGCGCGGCAAGGCCCTCGCCGACGCCCTCGGACCCCTCCTCGACGACCCCGCGCTCGGCGCCCGGCGCGGGGCGGCGGTCGTCGACCTGACCACCGGCAAGCGGCTGTACGGCGTCGGCGCCGGCACCGCGCTGACCCCCGCCTCCACCACCAAGATCGCCACCGCGGTCGCCGCCCTCGCCGCCCTCGGCCCCGACCACCGCCTCACCACCCGCACCGCCCTGGAGTCCGACACGGGCGAACTCGTCCTGGTCGGCGGCGGCGACCCCACCCTCACCGCCCGCGCGCACGCCGGCGGCCAGGCGAGCCTGCGCGCCCTCGCCGAGCAGACCGCCGCGGCCCTGAAGAAGCGGGGCGTGCGCGAGGTGACGCTGTCCTACGACACCTCGCTCTACGCCGGTGCGGAAATGCACCCGATCGGGGTCAACGAGAACCTCGCCCCCGTCACCGCCCTGATGGCCGACGAGGCCCGCACCGACGACTCCACCAGCGGCCCGGCCCCGCGCGCGAACGACCCGGCGGCGGAGGCGGCCCGTGCCTTCGCCGGCTTCCTGGGCGGACACGGCGTCAAGGCGTCGGCCCCGGGCCCCTCCAAGGCCACGGCCCGCGCCGCCACCCTCGCCGCCGTCTCCTCGCCGCCGCTGTCCGCCCTGGTCGAGCGGATGCTGACCAACAGCGACAACGACCTCGCCGAGGCACTGGCCCGCCACACGGCCGTGGCGACCGGGCAGCGCGCCGACTTCCACGGCGTCTCCGCCGCCCTCGCCGCCCGGCTGAAGGGGCTCGGCCTGCCCGTGCGGGGCGCGGTCTTCCACGACGGCAGCGGCCTCGACCGCACCGACCGGATCACCGCCGACCTGCTCACGGCCCTGCTCGCCGAGGCGGCCGACCCCGGCCGGCCCGAGCTGCGCCCGGTCCTCACCGGTCTGCCCGTCGCCGGCTTCACCGGCACGCTGAGCGGCCGCTACGCGGACGGCGCGGCCGGCCTGGTCCGCGCCAAGACCGGCACGCTGACCGGCGTGAACACCCTCGCCGGCACGGTGGCCACCCCCGACGGCCGCCTCCTGGCCTTCGCCTTCCTCACCAGCGACACGACAGACCCCCAGTCAGCCCAAACGGCCCTGGACAAGGCGGCAACGTCCTTGACGGCGCCGTAGCCGCCGTAGCTGCGGGCAGCAGTGCCGCTGGGGCGGCAC
>NZ_WWHX01000375.1 GCF_009862125.1 Streptomyces sp. SID5910 | reverse complement strand
AGCAGCCCGGCCCACTGCGCGACGAGCTCCGCGCAGAGGTCCACGGCCGCCCGGTCAGCCGCGTGCGCGGCCGCGCCCAGGCCGACGGCCCGGCCGTCCAGCTCCAGGTAGGAGGCCATCACGAGCACCCCGTCGCCGGTGCCGGAGGCCTCCGCCGTCCCGTCCATCGGATGGAGCCGGATCCGCCGTCCGCCGGGATCGGGTTCGCCGCGTCCCAGCGCCGCGGCGAGCAGCGGAGCCGCGGGCGAGCGGACCGTTCCCCGCTCGGGATGCGTGGTTCCGGTGGCCACCACGATCTCCCCCGGCCGGACCCCGCTGACGGAGAGGCGCTCCACCCGCATCGTTCGATTCATGATCATTCACCTCGGATGGCTGGATTGGATGTCGTCGGCACCTACGAGGCCACCGTCTCCGGAGTCCAGGCGGTGGCGGTGCGGACCAGCAACTGCTCGACGGCGCGGTGGGTGCGCCGCGGATGAAGCCGGGACCGCAGGGCGTTCATCGCGGTGGTGGCGCGCCCGCACGTCAGGAACGCCGAGTCGTCGAGGAAGGCGTGCCAGACGGTGACGGCCTGGTCGAGATCGCCCTGATCCAGATGCAGCCCGGCAAGCCGGGCGTGGCCGAGGGCGCGCGAGCGGCGCTCCCGCTGCGGCCGGTGGCGGGCGGCTTCGGTGAGCGTGGCGATCGCTCCCTTGCGGTCACCGAGCAGCGCTCGCACGGCCGCCTCCTGGTTCGCCAGCGACGCGGGGTGGTACCGGCCCATGGCGCCGGCGCCGTCCGCCGTCCGGGAGCAGGCCCGGTCCAGGAGCCGTTCCGCGCCCGAGAGCGCGGTCAGCGCGTGGTGCCGGTTCCCCGCCGCGGCGGCGGCCACCGCGACCTGGCCCAGGAAGAACGCCTGGCGGGACGGTCCGGTGGCGGCCCTGCCGATCGTCGCCGCGGACTCGGCGAGACCGACGGCGTGCTGACGGTGCCCCAGGCTCTGCGCCTGGACCGACAGCCCCCGCAGGGTGACGGCGTAGGCGGCCGGGTCGTTGTTCTCGCCGGCCAGCCTCAGAGCGGCCCGGTAGTACTGCTGGCCCAGCCCGTGGGCCCCGTCGTCGAAGCACATGAACGCGGCCAGATAGGTGAGCTGCGTGGCGGCCGTGAAGAACCTGCGCCGCAGCGCCGGAGTCCCGGCGGCATGAAGCCGGGGAGCGATGTCGAAGGCCAGGTAGCAGGACAGCTCCGCGCGGGCGTGGCCGCCGCCGAAGGAGTCGTCGAGGTCGGAGAAGAGCCGTACCATCTGCTCGGCCGTGGCCACCTGCCCCGGCTCCAGCCGCTGCGCGCACGACGGGTCCGGCCACGGCGGCAGCCCGGGCGGACCGGCCGAGGCCTGCGCCCACCCGGGTACGTCGAGAGCGGCGACGCGGTAGGCGGTGGCGGACAGCATCCGGCGACGGCTCTCGCCGGACTGCGCCAGGCCGGTCAGCACCGAACCGACGTCCAGGGGCGGGGCGTCGGCGTCCGGCGTCCGGTCGGCGGCGGCGCGGGAGCGAGGTGTCGGCTCCCGCTCCTCCCGGACGGCCGGACCGGTGGCCGGACCGGTGGCCGGCCCGGCGAGCCCCAGGTCGGCGAGGCCGACCGGACGGCGCAGCCCGCGCGAGATCGCCTCGGCGATCAGCTCGGGCACCGGCGAACGGGGGCGCCGGCCGGCCAGCCAGTGCGTCACCGACCGCCGGTCCAGCCGCATCACCACACCGGACTCGGCGGCCACCGCGTTGACCTGCCGGGCGAAGAAGTCCTCGGTCCAGCCCGCCTCGGCCAGCAGTCCCCGCAACAGCCTGTTCGGCACCTTAGGCTTCGTCATGACGCGTACCAGCCCCCCACGATCGCCGCGCATTTCCCGAGCCTTCTGTCGGCCCTTTCGTCGGCCAAATGGGAGGCTACCAATCTGTTTGATCAGGAAATAGTGACGATTGCACCTGTGATCGTGAGTTGTGGAGAACTCACCCGGGCGAAATGGCCACGGCGAGCGACAGGTTCTCGTCGGAGTTGGTCCACACCGTCACCGGAACTCCGCGGTAGGAAGCGGTCAGAGTGCCGTCGGCCGGGCGCAGTTCTATGTGCCAGAACAGGAAATCGCCCAGAGAGCCGATGCCGGACAGTGCTTTGAAGGCCGCTTCCTTGGCCGCGAACAACTCACGCGGCGTGTATTTCCCGGCCGGCGGCAGCAGTGTCAGCCGCTCCAGCCCGCTCAGGACGAACGCGGTCGCGCGAGGGCTGATGACCGCGCTCTCGATGTCCACGCCGACCGCCGCCGCGCCGGGGACCACCACCGCGACGGCCAGGTGGTCGGTGTGGGAGATGGACCCGGCGAAGCCGGGCGGGAAGCGCGGCCGGCCGCCGGGCGCACGGGGGACGGTCCGATCGGCCGCCCCGGCCGCCGCCAGCGCCGCCGAGGCCGCCCGGCGGCCCGCCGTGAACTGCTGACGCGGCCCGAACGGCCGGTGCACCGGCCGCCATCGGGCCCGTACGCCCGCCGCGGCTGCGCCGGCGGGGACCTCCGGCCCCGCCGGTCCGTACGCCTCGGTCAACGCAGCGACACGACGTGGCCGGCCAGCGAGTCGATCGAGCGGAGCGCCTCGGGCCGGACGTCCTCGTCCCACTCGAAGCCGAACGCGTCCTCCATCGCCACCAGCAGGCTGACCAGCGCGGTGGAGGACATGCCCGCCTGGCGGAGGGACTCGGTGTCCGACACGTTGCCGGCGAAGCGGTCGTCGCCGAACAGGTCGACGAGCAGCGCCCGGATGCGCTGCCGGACCTCGGGCGTTGCGTCAGACACGTGACTCCACGTCCTTGACGAACTCGAGGATGATCGACTGGAAGGCCCCGGCGTCGTCGAAGAAGGGCTGGTGCCCGGCCTTCGGGATGATCCGGCAGGTGCCGTCCTGGAACTGGTCGGCCAGCTCCTGGGCGCCCGTCGGGCTCAGCAGGATGTCGTCGTCGCCCACGACGACCAGCGTGGGCGCGGCGATGCGCGGCGGCAGGTCGGGGCTGTGCGTGTCGTTCGCGGCGCTGCGGAAGCTCTGGGCCAGCTCCTCCGGGTCGGAGACCGCCATGAAGGCCTCCCGCAGCCCCAGGAAGCCCGGGGTGCCGAGCGCCTCGTTCATCTCCGTGCTGAACATCTCGGGGTAGAGGTGGTCGAACACGGCCGCGAGACCGTGGCTCTCCAGCGTGCGCAGCCAGTTCCGCTGCAACTGCTTCTGGCGGCGCATGCCCTGGGGGCCGAAGACCGGGCCCGACAGCACCAGGCCCCTGACGCGGTCCGGGTGCCACAGCGCCATGTTCCGGGCGAAGACCGTGGTGGTGGACGAGCCGATCAGATAGGTCGACTCGATCTCCAGCGCGTCGAGCATCGCGATCAGATCGACCGCGTGCTCCTCCCAGGTCGGCTCCTTCTCGACCCGCGAGGAGGCCCCGTGGTTGGCCAGGTCGTAGACCAGGACGCGGTGGTGCTGGGCCAGTTCCTCGGTGAACCCGCGCCAGATGGGCGCGGTCGCGACGAGATTGGGGAGCGGGGTGATGACGGTGCCCTCACCGCGGGACTCGCAGTAGAGCTCCACGCCCTCCCTGGTGCGAATTCGCGGCGCGTCGTCACGGTACGACAGATCCAGCCGGGACATGTTCTCGACGATTGACATGGAATCTCTATCCTGTTCCTGTTTCGAAGATCTCGACACCTCGAAGGATGCGAGCGAAGTCGGCGACGATCTCGGCCGCCGGCCGTCCGCCGGAAATGGCGCCGCAGGACAGCCCGCAGTACATCGCCATTTCCTCGATCCGGCCGCTGGTCGCGTCCGTCGGCGCCGCGGCGCTGAACCGCGGTATCAGATAGGACTTTCCCTCGACCACCGTCCGGCCGATGAATTTCTTGGCCTGTTTCGCATCGCGGGTGGCGGACGTCTCCAGCACGCGGTGCCGCCTGCCCGGCCACCCGATCTCGTAGACGTCGGAGATCACCGTGTCGGTCTCGTCGGCGGTGCTGACCGCTCCCTTGAAGTAGGAGTGGGCCCGCGACTCGTGCGCGACGACGAAGGCGGTGCCGAGCATGACGCCGTCGGCGCCCGCGGACAGGACCCTGGCGGCCTTGGCCGGTGATCCGATGCCGCCGGAGGCGACGATGCAGGCCTCCGGCAGCTCCGCGCGCAAGGCGCTGACCAGGGCGTCCCGGCTCGCCTCGCCCAGGAGATGGCCGCCCGCCTCGACACCCTGCGCCACCACCACGGAGCCGTGTCCGGCGGCCCGCACACCGTCCGGCACGGTCCCGACCTGGACGACGAGGCGCCGTCCCGCCGCGTTGACTCGGTCGAACACGGCGTCGTCCGGCATGCCGAAGAAGGACAGGTACACATGCGGGGGCGTCTCGTCGAGCACCTGCGTGACCTGCCGGTCCAGCTCCTGCGGCCCGACCACCTCGGGAATGAGGTTCACGCCGACGGGCCGGTCGGTCCCCGCGATCAGCCGGGAAAGCGCGGCCGACAGGCCGTCGCCGACCAGTTTGTAGCCGCCCAGGCAGCCCGCCGCGCCGGCGTTGGACACCGCGCACGCCAGTTCCGGCCCCGCGACACCTCCCATGCCGGACTGGAGCAGGCTCACTTCGATGCCGAGCACCCCGGCCAGCGTGTTCCGCATCAGCCCAGACGCTCCACCGCGGACACGGCGGCCTCGGCGCTGCCGAACCGCTTCGTCAGGGTGTGCACCCAGCGCTCCAGGCCGAAGGCGAGGCAGCTGGTGTGCGCCAGGTCGTCGCCGGTCCGGATGGAGCACCGTTCGCCGAAGAAGTTCCGGTGGTAGTTCACCGAGCCGATCGCCAGCCCGTCGACGACGAACTCCTCCTTCACCGGGAACAGGCGCTGCATCTTGGCCTTGCCGCCGTTCTTGTCGAAGAACGGATCGGTGGCGACCTCCAGACGGACGTCGAGGCCGAGTTCGGCGCACAGGGTCGTCACGGCGTCCTTGGCGCGGAGCAGATGCTGCTTGGCCCCGTCCTCGGGTCCGACGAAGACGATCTCCCGCATGGAGAAGCCGAGGAGCCGCTGAAGACCGTCGTAGTGGTCCTCGTTGCGGAAGCAGGTTCCGACCGTGGTCCGCAGCGTCCCGTCCGCGGGCACCTCGGAGCCGGCCAGATCGAGGTAGAGCGCGTAGCACGCGGCCGACGGCAGCGCGAAGCCGGTCGGCTCCATCACCTCGGCCGGTATCCGGTCCAACGGCCGGGGCGTCTCGGCCAGCAGGGCCCCGAGGCGCTTCGGGTCCAGCCGGGTGGCCGCCAGTCCCAGATGGGGGAAGTTGTCGAAGTAGTCGAAGGTGTCGAGGTCCTTGCTCCCGATCAGGAACGGGAACCGGTACTCCGGGGCCTCCCAGGTGCGGGCCAGGCGCAGGAACGCCGTGTCGATCGCCCGCAACAACCGCAGCTGGCCGCCGTCGAGGACTTCCAGGCCGTTGTCGGTCGTCGTGGTCATTGCGCTGCCTTCTGCTTGAAGAATCGGGCTTCGATCGCGTCGAGGGTGCGGAAGTCGTCCAGGTCCAGGTCTTCCGGATCGATCAGCTCGCCGGTCAGCTCCTCCAGCAGGAAGATGAAGTCGACGAAGGCCAGGGAGTTGATGGCCCGGCTGTCGATCAGATCCAGCTGGGGGGTCAGCGAGCCGATCGCCGGGTTGCGCTCCAGGATGAAGGCCTGGACGTCCTGCATCGGGTCGGCCGTCATACGATCAGTTCCTTCCCGGCGCCCGCCTTGGTCAGGAACTTCCGGGTGCGCTTCAGGATCTGATCGTGCGCCAGCAGCCGGGCGGGGTGCTCCAGCGCGCGCCGCCGCAGCGCCAGCCCGTCCGGGATGCCCGCGTCGCGGTAGGCGGCGGGGTTGTAGAGGGTGCCGATGCTGTACTGGAGGTAGCTCTCCAGGTACGCGGCGACCGCCGGCACCTCCGCCGGGTCGCGCTTGGCCACCTGGCCCAGCAGATCGGTGAAGATCATCCGGCCGAACGCGACGTGCCTGCTCTCGTCCTGGTGGTGCACGCGGTTGATCTCGCGGGCGATGTGCGGCAGGTCCTCGTCGGTCGCCATGTGCGCGTTGAAGTAGTCGACGATCTCCTCGAAGATCAGGATGCGCGCGAAGATGATCGCCTCACGCGCCACCGGCGAGAGGTGCGACACGGAATCGGCCTTCAACGTCGGCTGCGCCGGGTACAGCTTGCCGCCGTACCGCAGGCAGAACCGGGCGAAGAACCACATGTGCTCGTTCTCTTCGCCGATGAAGTGGTGCAGGAACTCCGAGACGTCCGCATAGGCCCGCTCGTGGATGCGCATCACCACTTCGCTCATCAATTCACGGATGCCGTGAATGTTGAGGCTGAAGAAGTTGATCGCTTCGTACTTGGTCAGCTCCAACTGCTGATCACGGGTGAGCTCGTCCCACATCGGCGTGCCCGCCAGCGTGGTCAGACTCTCACTCATCCACGGCTTCTCGGGCTCGATCTTCTCGGGCCAGTCGAAAATCGTGTACGGATTGTAGTAGCTGGATTCGGCCATCTGCTCGAGCCGGTCCAGGTCGAGCGATATCGGCTCAATGTCTCGTACGGCCATGTGTTCTCATCTTCCCCGTAGAGTGAGGCGGGCTTCCGTATTCAGCGCACTGCCTGGATGTCCGTGTGAACCTGGAGCGGCAGCTGCGAACCGCAGTCGTGATAGGCGAAGGGTGCGTTCCCGGACGCCGTGGACGGAATGACCTTGTTGTAGATCGACCCCAGGCACAGTTCCTGAAACGCCCCGGTGTCCGGCGAGAGCCGGGCGGCCAGCTGGGACTTGGCGATGTCGACGGTCTTGACCGAGCCGTCGTCGTCCTCGACCTCGACGCACGCGTGCGGCAGGTCGAGCGCCCCACCGAGCACACCGCAGAACCAGCCGCGCTTCGCCTCGGCCCGGTACCCGGCCGCGCGAAAGCTCTCGGCCAGGTGCAGACTCGCCGCGATGCAGCTCGTGGCGCCCAGGGCGTGCACCTGATCCGGGTGCGCCTGCATGGGGACGGGGATCATCTGCCAGCGGTAGCCGGCGTCCAGGTACTCGCCGGTCAGCCGCCGCAGCACGGGCGAGACCACCGGGGTCCGGGCGCCGGTCGTCGTCACCGTCGCCGCGTACTGCGCCGAACCCCGGCTCACCGACGGCCTCGTCACACCGGCGACGCTCCCGCCGAACCGGAGGACGCTCGGCTCCTCCAGACGCCAGGGGGCCTCTTCCGGGCAGTCGGTGCATTCCAGCGAGACCCGGAAGTCCCATTCCTTGGCGCGCAGGAGATCGTCCACCGGGCGGCGGGCGAAGCGGAAGAGCAGCCGGAAAGTCAGCTCCGGCTGCGTCCTCCCGCTGTTCGAGTACATGCCGAGGTTGTACAGATCGTTGGCGTCGAAACAGCGCACCCCGGATCGCGACTCGAACGGAAGCCCCGCGTCGACGAGCCGGTCGATCTCTTCCGGCTCGCAGCGCAGCATTTCCTGCGCCACGGATTCCGGCTGATTCCTGTCGGAGTACTCGGCGGGCACGAACTCGATGGAGTCCGCCACTTTCTCCCAGGCGACATTGTCGGTTGCGGCTTTACGCGACACAGTCAATCTCCCGAACAGAACGACCGCGCCGACGGCTCGGCGCCAAGCCTGACAGTAACGACCGGACGATCCCGCACGACAGATCGGTTATCCACTGGCCCCTGTGGATTTCACATGGGCGGTCATGGATCGTGCGAGCCCGGCCGCCCGGGGCGCTCACGAGGGCTGCACCGGTACGCTGCCCACCGTCACGGTGTTGCCCTCTCGGATGTATCCCCGCGGGTCGCGCAGGGGGTGGGCCGGATCGTCCGGGTCGAGGAACGCCCGCCACGCCCCGTCCGGTCCCGCGGCCGCCGCCATGCCGGCCACCCGGGCGCACGCCCGCGTGTAGAAGCGCAGCACCGCCTCGGACATCGGCGCGAAGTGCTCGATCAGCACGGTGTGCTGGCGCACCCCGGTCAGCCCGGCCTCGGCCAGCCACCGGTACAGCTCCCCGGTGCGGAGCAACTGCCTCGCGTACCCGGGCGTTGCGGCGGCCTCGCGGAAGAAGTCCGTGAACTGGAAGGGGTCTCCCGGGCGTACGGTGATCAGCGCGGCGTCGAGGTCCTTGACCGCCACGGTCCCGCCCGGGCGCACCACGCGGCGGAACTCGGCCAGGGCGCGAGCGAGTTCCTCGTCGCCCAGGTACTGCGTGGTGTTGGCGCACCAGACGGCGTCGAACGAGTCGTCGGGGTAGGGCAGCCGGAGGATGTCGCCCTGCCGGACATCCGGCTCCCACGGCGTGTCGTGGGCCCGCATGCGAGCGGCGGCGCGTTCGGCGTTCTCCTCGGCGAGGTCCAGGGCGAAGACCCGTCCCTCGGGGCCGACCGCGTCCGCCAGCCAGGGCAGGAAGGCGCCGGTGCCGCACCCGGCGTCGAGCACACGCCATCCGGCCCGGATGCCGGCCGCGTCCAGCGTCGCACGGTACGGGCCGGCACAGGCCTCGAAATGGGCGTCGACGATGTCCTCGTGGGTGAACCCGAGTCCGGTGGAGGCCGTGTAGCCCCAGGAGCTGTGGTCCGTCGTGAGCATCCCTACCGTCCTTCTCTCGCGGTGTGCGGCATGGCCGCGGCGGCGTCGTGCAGCGCGGTGAGCAGGTCCGTGGTCGCGTCGGGGGCTTCGAGCGGCGGGAGGTGGCCGACGCCGGGCAGGACGACGAGCTTCCCGCGCGGCAGCGCGTCCGCCGCCGTCCGGCCCTCGGCGACGGAGACGAGTTCGTCCTCGTCGCCCACGACGACCAGCGCCGGTACGTCGGCCGCCCGCAGGACGTCGAGCGAGTCGGGCCGCGCGGCGACGGCCTCCTGCGCCCAGGCGACCGCTTCGGGGTCGGCGGCCCCCGCGGTCGCGAGGACCTCGGCGAGCGTCGCGGGGCGCCGGTCCCGGCTGGTGGCGCCGAGGAGGGCAGGCGTGGTGGCCTCGACGAGCCGGTCACGCGTGGCACTGTTCCGTATCCCGTCGGCGAAGGACCTGCGCCGGGCGGCGGCCTCGGGGCTGTCGGCCGTGGCGCGGGTGGACAGCAGTGCCAGGGCGCGGACCCGTCCGGGGTGGCGGCGCAGGAACGCCATCGCCGTGTAACCGCCCAGGGAACAGCCGGCGAGTACCACGTGCTCGACGCCCCGCCGGTCCAGTGCGGCCGCCAGGTCGTCGGCGACGACCTCCAGGGAGGGCGCTGCGGAGCCCAGCGGCTCCTGGCCGAAGCCGCGTTGGTCGAGTGCCAGGACGGTGTGCCCGCGGGCGGCCAGGGCCCGGGTCTGCGCCCGCCACATCGAGGAGTCCAGGGGCAGCGCGTGCAGGAGGACGATCGGCGTCCCGTCCGTGGCGCTCACCGGGCAGCGCTCCGTTCGGCGGCGGCGAGGAAAGCGGCGAGTTCCGGCGGTGGCGGGGTGTCCCGCAGCCTGGCGAGGGAGACCGGGGCCGGCGGGAGGTCCGGCACGGGGACGACCCTGATCCCGGGCGGCACGACCGCCTCCAGCGACCGGAACGACAGGTGCACGGCGTCCGATCCGCCGAGGATCGCCGCCATGTCGGCGACGCTGCCCATGGGATGGATCCGGCGGATCGGCGCTCCCCGCGGAGTACGGGGCGGCACGACCTGGTCCCAGACGTAGGCGGGGAAGTCCCCCGGGCAGCGGAAGGCGTCGTAGGCGGTGAGGTCCTCGACGGAGACGGACTCGTGGCCGGCCAGGGGATGGCCCGTCCGGACCAGGACGGCTCTGCCGTCGAGGACGACAGGACTGCCGGTGGCGATGTCCGGTTCGCGCAGCCCGAACTTCACGAGCATCACGTCCAGTTGCCCGGCACGCAGCAGCCGGAACGGCTCCCGGACGTCGTAGGGCACGTAACTCACCCGCTCGTCCTCGTACCCGGCGGCGGCGACGATCTGCCGGGCCTGGTGGGGCGAGCCGTGGACTCCGATGCGGAGCGGGCGGACGGCGGCGGGGGGTGGGGCCTTGGGCACGTCAGTTCTCCTGCGTCAGTCCGGCGTATGCGCGGAGTTCGTTCGGGTGGCGGCGGTCGGTGTCGACGCGCAGCGCCGCGTAAGGGCCGGCCAGTTCCGTCAGGCGTGGTACCGCACGCAGGGTCAGCCGGTCGCCGGGACCGATCGTCCCGTCGATGACCGCCTCGGACAGCAGGTGTCCGAGCTGGACCAGTGCGTCGGAGACGGTGAGATCCTCCGTGGCGAGATACAGGTCGCGGTGGACGGGTCCGCGGTCCCGATGACGGGCCGTGCGCGGCACGTCGACGGTGACGGGCCGCCAGGCCGTCAGCGGACCTCGTCCGCTGAACGTCTTGAGCAGTCTGCGCAGGCCGGTCGTGGCCTCGTCCGGCAGCGGACCGGCCCAGGCGGCCGAGCCGTCGGCGGCGACGTGCGCGAAGGTGAACCGCTCGCCCAGGTTGTCGGGGCGGCCGGCCAGGTAGAGGGCCCGGGTGAAGGAGCGGCGCCAGGCGTCGGCCTGCTCCGGCGGGAGGGACAGCACGAACGCGCAGGTCTCCCGTACCCAGGAGGCGAGTCGGACGTCGCGGACGACGACGACCGTCGACACCCCGCCGGTGCCGCCGACGGCGGCGTCGCCCTCGATCCGCTCCTTCGCCGCGAGCAGGGAGTGCGGGGTGACCGGGGTCGCGCAGGCCGGGAGGTCGGGGCGGGCGGCCCGCAGGCGCTCGGCGGCGACGGTGAGCAGCAGCTCGGGGGAGAGGGTCATAGGTACACCGTGGAGAGGAGGTCGCGGTCGATGGTGCGGCGGGCCCGGGCCAGCAGGGACGAGGTGAGCCGGTAGGGATCGACATGGGTGTGGTCGCGCCGGTGCCGGCGCAGGTCGTCCACGAGCGCCGGAGTGCCGGGCCCGCGCTCGGTCGTCCGGCCCAGCAGCTGCCGCGCCCGGTCCAGGCTCCTGTGCAGCAGCTCGGTGCGGAAGGACTGCGCCTGTCCGGGACCGAGGACGGCGACGAAGTACAGCCGTACGCCGAGACGGCGCACGTCCGCGTCGGCCTCCGTGCCGACGGCCCGGAGCAGGGCGCCCGCCGTGTGGGCGTGCCAGCCGCCGTGCCGCGCCGATCTGATCGTGCCGTCGATGGGCACGCGACCGATCGGGACGCGGTGCACCAGCGGCCCCAGCTGGGTCAGCACGCGGTGCAGCAGCCGGTAGTCCGCGTCGAGCTCGGTGTCGTACAGGAGGACGACCTCGTCGTGCGCGGGTGCCAGCGGAAGCAGTTCCCGCAGGGCGCAGGCAAGGTAGTTGGGGCGGCCGTCCGCCGTCACGATCTGGCGCAGGGGCAGGCCGTGCCGAGTGGCGTCGAGGTACACGGGACCGCCGCTGGAGCGCTGGTCGAGCCCCAGGCCGAGGGCGACGAGCCGTTCGATCATCTCCTCCGTGCCGAGCCCGGGCGGTTGATGGGCCGTCAGGCCGGGATCGTGCATGCCGAGCCGGGCGTAGTGCCCGCGCCACAGGCCGAGGACGCGTTCACTGGCCGGGTGCACCCAGCCCTCGTTCTCCACCTGGTGCGCGTAGGGCCGCAAGGCGGCGGCCGGTGGGGGTGCGCAGGCCCGGAACCGGACGTACAACTCGCCGATCTCCTCCTCGGAAAGCGCGGCGTAGGGCAGGTCCGGCTCCGTGCGGTCGAGGAACTCCCAGAATCCCAGCGTCTGTTCGGTGAGGTGGTAGGTCGTGGGGCTGTAGCGGAAGGTCACGTCCGCGAGCGGCGCGGTGGCCCGGAACATGACGTCCGTCCACAACAGACCTTTGAGGTGACTGGGCGTGAGCGGTTTGGCCGGGGTCACCGTGACGGGGGCGAGCAGCACCTTGCGACGCCCCGTCCGGGGAGGGGCCGCTGCGGTCATGCGCACACCTA
>NZ_WWHX01000374.1 GCF_009862125.1 Streptomyces sp. SID5910 | reverse complement strand
TGCCGGCGAACTCGTCGCGCGCTGCCAACTCTTGCAGGCCTCCGGCAGCGGCGTCCGTCCCGGGCTCGCCCCGCTCATCGCCCGCCGGGCCGAGCACCCCACCTGCCCCCGTGCCCGCTCCCTGACCGACCCGGCCCACCGCCGGTGTGGAGGAACACGTGACCGACCTGCGTATCGACGTCGTCGTGCTGACGATGAACGACAGGCCGGACGAGGAAGCCGCCGCTCAGGAGACCCTCCTGGCACAGACCGGAGTCGATGTGCGGGTGTGCGTGGTCGGCAACGGCTGTGAACCCGAAGTCGTGCCGCCCGGCGCGCTCACCGTCCGCCTGCCGCAGAACGTCGGCATCCCCGGTGGACGCAACGCCGGCGCCGACGCGCTCGGCCGGGAACCCGACCCGGCCGAGTGGCTCTTCTTCCTCGACAACGACGCCACCTTCCCCCGCACAGACATCCTCGCCCGCCTCATCACCGCAGCCCAGCAGCACCCCTGCGCCGCATATGTACAGCCGCGGCTGACCGGCCCGGACGATGTGACCACGCCGCGCCGCTGGGTCCCCCGGCTCCGCACGAGCCGTCCCGAGCGACCCGGCACCATCACCACGATGACCGAGGGAGTCGTCCTCGTTCGCCGAGAAGCGTTCGACGCCGTCGGCGGGTGGACTGCCGAGTTCTTCCTGTACCACGAAGGACTCCAGCTGGCCTGGCAGTTCTGGGCCGCCGGGTGGACCGGCTATTACGCCGCCGGGATCCGCATGCACCACCCGCTCACCTCTCCCACCCGGCATGCCCTGTTCCACCGGCTCGCCGCACGCAACCGCATCTGGGTCGCCTACCGGAACCTCCCCGCTCCACTCGTTCCCGTGTACCTCGCCGTGTGGGCCTCCATCACCCTGGCGCGGGCCGCGCGTGCCGGTGGGCTGGGCCAGACGCTGGACGGCATGCGCGAGGGCTGGACGACCCGGCGAACTCCGAAGCGGCGCCCGATGAGCTGGCGCACGGTGTGGCGGCTGACCATCGCGGGCCGCCCACCCGTCATCTGACCTGCACGAGCATGACCGAGACTCGGAAGGTTCGTTCTGTGAGTTCTTCTCCACCGTCGCTGATGGGCGTCTTCGCGCACCCGGACGACGAGTCCCTCCTCGCCGGGGGCGTCCTCGCCCGGCATCACGCCGCCGGGGCCCGCACCGCCGTCGTCACCGCCACCTGGGCCCCCGACAGCCGACGAGCGCCCGAACTTGCCGACGCCCTCGCCGTCCTGGGCGCCGGTACACCACGCCTGCTCGGCTACAACGACGCCCGCAACCTCGAGGCCGCCCCCTCGCAGCCACGCCTCGTCGACGCTCCCCTCGACGAAGGGGTCGGCCGCCTCGTCGCCCATATCCGTGAGTTCTGTCCCGACATTCTCGTCGGGCACGATGCCCTCGGCCAGCTCACCGGCCACCCCGACCACGTACGCACCCACCAGATCACCCTGCTCGCCGTCGGGGCCGCCGGCCTCGCCCACCTGCATCCCGAAGCAGGACCTCCATGGCAGCCGGCCGCGCTGTATGCCGCCACGCACCCCGAGTCCGGCGTCGGCCTGCTCGGCCCGCTACTCGAAGACGTGGGGAAGCGGGTGCTCGCGGTCCCGGACGCGTACGTGACCACCAGCGTCGATGTCGCCCCCTGGCTCGACGTGAAGTGGCGCGCAATCCTCGCGCACCGCGGTGAGGTCGCACGTGCGCGGTCCTTGCCCGGTGTCCTCGCCCGCCGACCCGAAGCCGAACGCATCCAGATCATCCGGACAGAGCACTTCACCCGCCTCGCCCCCGAGCCCACAGCGGGCGACGCAGCCCAGCTGACCACCTGACACCCCAGCCCGTGCCGACCGCTCCCTCACCTCCCACAGGCAGGTCGATCAGGTCAACAGCGTGTGCCGTCTGTCCACGTCGAGATGTCTGCGGCACCCCGCCGGACAGCTTCTTCCGGGTCCCGCGCGAGCTTCCGGCAGGCCGCTGCGACGTCCGGTGCACCGTCCGGCCCCACGAGCGCGTCATGTACGCCGGTCTGCAGCCAGTCAGCCTGGTTGTCGTCAGCTTCGGCAGCCGCGAGAGCGATGACCCTTATGGCGGGCATCGTTCCTACCCGGGCCAGGGCCTCCGCGGTCTGTCGGGTCACCGCCGTGTTCTCGACGTCCAGCAGCAACCCCACCAGCACTTCTGCGGCCTCGGGAACATCAGCGAAAGAAGCAAGGTCACGCCCGGCACGAACACGTTGCATCCATGAAGGAGACGACGCCTCGGCCAAGGCTGCCTTCAACCCACTCGTCATCTCTGGCACGACCAGACAGTCTCACGTCCCACACAGAGGGTCGAACCCCGGGCGGAAGTTGACGGCACACCGGAACCCGAGGATCACGCAGATTCCGAGACCAGGTTGGTTTGATCCATGAAGCGCACGAGGAGGCATGAGATGGCCTGTGAGGCTCGGGAGATGCCGACTAGGCTCACGCCCATGCCCGAGCCAGCACCTGATCCCCGCCTGCAATCCTTGACCAACCAGCTCCAGCCGGGGGCCGTCAGGACGGTGAAGGTCACCGGGTTCGACGGGGCGGATGTCCTGGTGCAGCTCGTGGCTGTCGTAGGGGAGGAAGCCGAGGTCGGCCGGATTCCTGGGCATGAGGCGTCGATGCGCCGGGTGGGGCATCCCTCCGAGCTGTTCGAGGTCGGCGAGGAGATCGAAGCCGAAGAAATCGGCCGCTGGCGCGAAGGTGAACTCCACCTCTCCGCCAGGGCGTGCGAGATGCCGGCCCTGCGGTCCTTCCTCCTCTCACTGGAGCGAGGGCAGCTCGTGACCGGGACGGTCGCCGCGGTTCACAACTTCGGCGTCTTCGTTCACGTCGATGGCGAACCGAACGGACTCTGTACCGGTTTGATCCGGTTGCCGAACCTGACGTGGGGCTGGATCAACCACCCCTCCGAGGCAGTCGAAGCCGACCAGCGGATCACCGCTGAAGTGGTCATCGCAGAGACGCGCTCCGGACAGGTCACGCTCTCGTTGAAGGCCCTGCAGGAGGACCCACTCATCAGGTTTGCGGAGCAGGTCGGCCACGTTGTCACCGGACCGATCGTCAAGGTCGTTCCATCTGGCGTGTTCGTGCAGCTTGCTCGCGACGTCGTGGGGTTTCTTCACCTCTCGGAGCTGACTGACGAATCGGTCGAGACCCCGGAGCAGCTTGTCGATGAAGGCAAGCTGATCATGGTAAAGGTCACCGAGGTCGACCTTCAGCGCCACCGGGTGCGGCTGGGCGCCGCCTAGGCTCGCCACGTCTTGCAGAGCGGCGGCAACGGGCGCTGTTGAAGCACGGGCCCCGTACGGTCACGAGGCCGTGCGCCGTCGCGGTGGCGTGATGACGTACAGGTCGAGGATGTCCGGCAGGGGTGCGACGCCCGGTCCGCCGGCGCGTGCCCAGGCGGCGATGTCCTCGGTCGCGTCCGGGTCGTTGACCAACCCCAGCCAGACGGGGCGGGCGCCTGCGGACCGGCCCTCCGCGGAGGGCTGTACGACGACGACGTTGGCCTGGTCGCAGACGTCGAGGCAGTCGGAGACACGTACCGGTGCGGCGGCGCGCAGACGCTCGACCTGGGCCGCGTGGTCGACACCGGTCACTTTGGAGGTGCCACAGCAGCAGTCGCGGCACACGACGACGCGGCACGGCACGGGGGTGGCCACCGCCCCGGTCCTGGTGTGGTCAGTAGTCCGTCCGGTCGGCGTTGCGGGCATGCGGTGCCGTCCCTCTCTCCGGGGAGATCCGCCCCGGTGGTCCGTCGAGGAAGCGACCGCGTGAGTCTCCTGGCTCTCGGGTCGATGCTCGTCCCGGCCTTCCCACCCGCTGCCGGGCAGTGGCCTGTCGGGACGCGCTCGCCGATCACAGTGGCGGGACCGCGCCGGATTCACACCGGCTTCCTCGTTCCGCCGTCGCCTTGTCGCCGGCCATCATCCCATCCCAGGACGCGGTGCCGCCCGCCGGTCCGTTCCCTGGGCGTGCGCTGTTCCTGCGCCGCGAAGTCGTGTGTGGCTAGCCGGGTGCCCTACGCGTCGGCACACCACGTCATTCCGAAGAAATTCGAAACTCGAATTCGGGACGGTCCCACGGCACGGCGGGCGGGTTCGCGAGTACGGTCCCGATCCGTACCGCACCGACGCGGTGGTAGAAGCCCTCGGCCGGAAGATGCGACACGACCTTGACGCAGTCGAGTCCGGCGGCACGGGCCTCGGACTGCATGTGCGCGACGAGCAGCCGTCCGATACCCCGTCCTTGCGCTTCGTCGGCGACGAACAGCAGGTCGAGCTCCGGTGGAGCGAGGACGAGCGAGTAGAACCCGAGGACCCGGCCTCCGGGCTCGTCCGCGTCGACGGCCACAAAGACGCGGTGGGCCTCGATGTAGTCAGGTCCGACCCGGTAGCCCTTGACCGCGGCTGCGTACTTACCCTCGTAGGCGCCTGAGCCACGCACGAGCCGCGTGAGCCGTTTGGCATCCCGCGCGACGGCCCTCCGAATCGTGATCGGCCGGCTGATCCGGGAAGTGCGTGAACTCATCGGGAGAGTATTTCGCACCGGAGAGCGCCGTCGCGCGGCGGGCGGCTGCTCGGGCAGAATCCTGCACCGCTCCCGGGAAGCGCACGCCCAGGCCCTGGTCAGCCACTGCCTCCCCTGATTCTGCCCGCAGCGAGGGCACCTGGCCGGCACCAGCCGCAGCCGACCCGGGCCGCAGCGACCACAACTCGCATGCGGCCACCTCGTACGTCTGCGAGCATGCGCGTTGTGGAGATCGACAACTTCGTCGTCCGCCGTGCGGTCGACTCCGATGCCGACGCGGTGGCCGAGGTGTGGCTGCGTTCCTTCACCGCGGCACTTCCCACCGTGCGCCGGGCGCATACCGACGACCAGGTCCGCTCCTGGATCCGGGAGGTGGTCGTGCCTGGTCAGGAGACATGGGTGGTCGCGGTCGACGGCTCGGTGGTCGGGATGATGGTCCTTGACGGCGAAGACCTGGACCAGCTCTATCTCGACCCGGTCTGGCAGGGCCGGGGCATCGGCGACCGCCTCGTGGACTTGGCGAAGCAGCGTCGTCCGTCCGGGTTGGCCTTGTGGACGTTCCAGGTCAACGAGTCGGCACGTCGCTTCTACGACCGGCACGGCTTCGTCGCTGCCGAGCGCACCGACGGCCACCGCAACGAGGAACGTGAGCCGGACATCCGGTACGTGTGGCGCCCTTGACTCACTCGTCATTTGCCGCCACTGGCGTCGAAGTTGGGCCCCCCACCGCGACTCGCTGCACGAGGTCGTCGAGCTGGCCTGCGATGATCATCCTTCGGCGTTCCAGTAGGTCCCTGTAGACGGGCAAGGGGACTGGTTCGCCATTGGACGCTGCCTCTGTCAGCGCGAAGCGAGCTTCGACCTCCAACGCAAGGTAGGCCCTTCGACGCGCGTGTGCCGCTTGCTGGTGCACCTCTGGTTTCATGAACGCGATCGCGGCGCCAAGTCCTGCACTGACAAGCGCCAGCACGGCCGCTGGGATGCGGGCATCGGGTGAAGACAGCCCCGCTGCCCCCGAGATCCCCGCCAGCACGGCAGCCGGCAGTCCGAGCGCGGCATGGGCCAACCGCCAGAACTGTCGACGGGAACGGCTCTTCCGTGCTTGTTCAGCGCACTCGGCCTGAAGGTCGGCCACCTGACTCCGTACGACATCGTCTGCCATGAAGCGAGCCTGCCACCCACATCCCTGGTCTGGAGGGCGTACGGCTGACTTGCCGACTGGGCCTCTCGGGCTGGGTCCCGCGGCTGCGCCTGGTGGGCCAGAAGACCGTGCCCTGGCGACAGGCGCCCCGCTCCAGTCACTTCGGGAGGTCGGCGGACAGGAAGGGCGTAAGGAGCGCCAACAGCACGTCGGGGCGGTCGAGGGGGATGATGTGGCCGCAGTCCTGGAGATGGTGTCCGACCAAGCCATCAGCGATGGGGCGGAGTTGGTGTTCGAGGCCGGTGCCGACGGGGTGGGAGCCGACGGCCATGGTGGGCATGGTCAGCCGGGCCGTGACGACGGCGTCCTGGATCTGTTGCGCGCTGGTGGGGAGGGCCCGGTAATAGGAGAACGCGCAGCGCAGAGCCTCTTCTCCCGTATACGCGCGGACGACGTCGATCCATGCGGGGAACTCACGGGTCACGACGAGTTCGAGCAGATCCTCGATGGAGCCGAAGTAGCGGTAGATGCTGTTGCGCGCGATGCCCGCCCGCGCGGCCACCGCGCCGGCGGTGAGACTCTCCACGCCGCCCTCGTTCAGGATCGCCTCAGCCGCGTCGATCTGCTGAGCGAGCCGCTGGGCCCGGTGCTCACGGACACTGCCGACTTCGATTTTCTCGCACTGCTGGCCGCCCTTCCTCCGTTCATGACCGTGGCCTTCGAAATATGGGCCCGCCGCACCGGCAGGCTCCCCGGCACGGCCGCGGCCCCGCGTCCCCGTCCCTCCGGATGACCGACTGCCGTGACAACTCCTCCCGGCACCGCGCCTCGCGGTAGGCCCTTACCGGGGCGGTCGTTCGGGTCCGGGGCCCGCTGGGCCAGCTCGTCCCGCAGAGGGGCGCCGAGGGAGGGCCCCTCCCCCCCGTAAAAACCGTTTGACGGACGAGGGTCGGCCCCTGCTACATTTCCGGTGGCCGTGCGACAGAGCGAGGAGGTGGTACCCGTGAACACAGTATTGACATGGGTGCTCCCCTCCGGGGTCACGGTCGGGCGATAGGCAGGTCGTCCGGGAGCGCCGTTCCAGTGCACTCCCGAAAGGCACGACCATGCATTTCACTTCCGAGCAATGCCTCGACGACGGCGTCCTCGAACGCGAGTTCACCCTCGGTGAGATCCCCGGCATCCTGTGGACGCCCGAAGCCGCATCCGCCACCGCGCCAGTGCCACTGATCCTGCTCGGCCACCCCACGCTGGGCCTGCGCAGGATGTACCCCCGACTCGTGGCCCGGGCCCGGCACTCCGCGGCGGAAGGCTTCGCCACGGCCACCATCGAGCTCCCCGGAAGCGGTGACCGGCCCAGTTGGCCGGCCCTCGACCAGGCTCGCGCCGACCTGCGCCGGGCGATGCAGGCCGGCGAGCCGGTCAGCGACGAGATCGTCGACGCCCTCATCCTCCCGCTGGTCGACAAGGCGGTCCCGGAATGGCAGGCCGCGCTGGACGCCTTCCTGTCGCTGCCCGAGATCGGCGGTCCCGTCGGGTACTCGGGGGGAGTGATCTCCATCGGCATCCGGCTGGCGGTGGTCGAGCCGCGTATCAAGGCCGCCGGCCTGTTCGCGGGGAGTCTGGTGCCCCGCGTCATGTTCGACGAGGCCCGGCAGGTCACCATTCCGCTGCACGTCCTGTTGCAGTGGGACGACGAAGGCAACGACCGGCAGGCGGCCCTGGACCTGTTCGACGCCTTCGGCTCCAAGGAGAAGTCCCTGCACGCCAACATGGGCGGGCACACCGGCGTCCCGCAGCACGCGGGGGACGCCGCGGCCCACTTCTTCACACGTCACCTGAAGTGAGGCCGAGCCGTCGGACCGGCGGCAGACGGTAGCCGATGCCGGCACCATGGGCCCCTGCCGAACCCCCGGCAGGGGCCCTTCCCGTCCTTCCCGTCCTTCCCGCTGAGCGCAGCCCGGTGTCAGTCGACAGGGCGTACCGCGTTCCGGGCGGCGCGGCGCGCGGTGTGCAGGGCGGCATCCCGGGTGGTCCCGCGCAGCCCCAGGACGACCCTGGTGCTGAGTCCGTCGAGGAGGGCGAGGAGTTCGTCGGCGGCTGCCGGGACCTCTTCCTCCGGCAGGCCGAAGCGTCCCTGGCGCACCCCCCGGGCCAGCAGCCGCTCCAGGTCCTCCTGCCAGGACAGGTCGATCTCCTCCTGCGCCTTCGTCAGTTCACCGTTGCCGGCGGCGCGCGCCCACAGCTCGACCCACAGCATCCAGCGGGAGTCCCGGGGCCCCTCGGGCAGGTAGAGCTCCAGGAAGGCGTCCAGGCGGCGCGGGATCGTGGTGCGCCGTGACAACAGGGTCCGCCGCTCTTCGGTCAGCCGGTCCTCGCTCCAGCGCAGCGCTTCGAGGAGCAGCCGGTCCTTGCTGCCGAAGTAGTACAGGATGTGACCGCCGGAGGTGCCCAGGCGTTCCGCGAGTGCGGACATCGTGAGATCGGCCAGGCCGTGCTGTGCGATGGCGCGCATCGCCTCTTCGAGCATGCGCTCACGGGCCATCACCCCGCCCCGTCTCCGTCGTGCCTCTGACGCCGTCACGGTGACCAGTGTAGCGAGGTACGCCGACGAACTTGAACACCGATCAAATTCAGGAAGGTCCCGGCCGGGCTCTTGACAGGGCGCCACCGTCTTCCACATCTTGTATGTCGTTCAAACTTTCTTGTACCGCGTTCAAAGATGTTTCCGCCCTGCTCCCTCCGCCCGCGGCCAGCCGCCCGATCTCCGGGGACGCACCTCCATGACGCACACTCCCGCCGGCCCACCGCACGGCGTCTCACCGCCGAAGCCCGAACCCGCCACATCCACCGCACCCGACGCACCCACCGCACCCGCCGCGTCCGACGGCACCACTGCACCCGCCGCCCTCGCGCGGGTCCTCGGCCCCGTTGGGGCCGTCCTGCTCACGCTGTCCTGCATCACGCCCGCCTCGTCGCTGTTCATCCTCGTCCCGGAGCTGTTCGCCGGGCAGGGCACAGGCGCTCCGCTGACCATCGTGGTGGGGATCGTCATCTCCATCGCGGTAGGCGCGTGCTACGCCGAACTGGGCACTCTCACACCGAGCTCCGGCGGCGAGTACGCCATGGTCGACGCGCTGCTGGGCCGGTTCCTCGGCTGGATCACCTTCGCCATGACCATCGCGATGCTCGTGGTCATCCCCCCGGTGATCGCCCTGGGCACGGCCGACTACCTCGCCGACCTCGTCCAGGTGGACCCGCGGATCGCCGGATGTGCCGTCATGCTCGTGGCGATCGCGACGGCCGTGCTCGACGTCAAGTCCAACGCCCTGGTGACCGGCGCCTTCCTGGTCCTGGAGGTGGCGGCCGCCGTCGTGGTGGCCGTGCTCGGCCTGGCACACACCGAGCGTTCCCCCTCGGTGCTCGTGCACCCGGAGGTGTCCGAGGCCACGGCCGGGCAACCGACGTTCACCGCGGGCCTCCTCGTCTCCGGGCTCGCCGCCGCGATGTTCGTGGTCAACGGCTTCGGCACCGCCTCCTATCTCGCCGAGGAGATCCACCGGCCCCGCCGCAACGTGGCGCGTACCGTCTTCTGGTCGTTGTTCATCGGCGCCGCCGTCATCGTCGTCCCCACGGTCGCGGCGGTGCTGGGGACCGCGTCGACGGACACACTGTCCACGGCCACCTTCTCCGACCTGGTGCGCGGCTGGGCGGGCGACACCACGGCGACGGTCATCGACCTGTGTGTGGCACTGGCCATCCTCAATGCGGTCCTGGTGATGGTGCTCCAAAACGCCCGGGTCGTGTACGCCTCGGGGCGGGACCGGGCCTGGCCGGAACCGGTCAACCGGGCGCTGACCCGCCTCCATCCCCGCTTCGGCTCGCCCTGGGTCGCCACGCTGGTCATCAGCCTGCCCGGGGCGGCGCTGGCCTGCTTCGCCGATCTGTCGACGCTGTACGAGGCCACCGGCGCGATCCTCGCCGTCGTCTACGTGCTGCTCGCCCTGGCCGCGCTGGCCGCCCGCAGGGCACCGCTGCGCGACCGTCCGGCCTGGCGGATGCCCCTGTGGCCCCTGGCCCCCGTCGTGGTGCTCGCCTCGGTCGGCTACGTCCTGTACCAGCAGGCCGGACGTGACCTGGCCATCGCCGGCGGAGTCATCGCCGCGGCGGTCCTCTACTACGTCCTGTACCTGCGCCGGCATCCGCACGACCGATGGCACGTGGCCGCTCCTTCAGGCGACGACTGACACCGACCCCCGACGCTCACCCGGCCCCGCCCTCGCCCGGGGCGACCCGCGCCACCCCGCACCGACTGGAGTAACAGATCATGACCCTCCCCTCACCCGCCCACCTGGTCCTGCGCAACGCCCGCATCCACACCGTGGACCCGGCGCTGCCCTCGGCCGAGGCACTCGCCGTGCGGGACGGCCGGATCGCCTGGCTGGGCTCCGACGAGGAGGCCGACCGGTGGACCGGTGCCGGAACCGAGGTGATCGACGCAGGCGGGCGGCGGGTCCTGCCGGGCTTCATCGACGCGCACAACCACGTCCGGCTGGGCTCGGACGACGAGTGCGTGCAACTCGCCGGAGCCCGCTCGCTCGCGGAGGTCGCCGCCCGCATCGCGGCCTGGCGGGAGCAGCACCCCGGCGCGGGGTGGATAGAGGCGGAGGGCTTCGACTACTCGGTCCTCCCCGACGGCCGGATGCCCCGCGCGCAGGACCTCGACCGGCTCACCGGCGACACGCCCGCCTTCGTGCTCAGCTACGACGTCCACACGATGTGGCTCAACAGCGCCGCGCTGGCCGCGCTCGGTGTCACCCGCGACAGCGGCACGCTGCCGTTCGGCGTGCCCGAGAAGGACCCCGGCAGCGGTGAACCCACGGGTTTCGTCCGGGACTTCGCCGTGCGCGGACTGTCCCGCGAAGGCCATCGGGCGCTGCGCGCGCTCGGCGTGCCCTGGGCCTCCCCCGAGCGGCAGTACGGGCGGCTGCTGCGCAGCCTGGAGGACGCGGTCCGCTACGGCATCACGACCGTCGTCGAGCCGCAGAACTCCCTGGACGACCTGGACCTGTTCATGCGGGCCCGCAAGGAAGGACACCTGCGCTCGCGGCTGGTGGCGGCGCTGTTCCACCCGCGCGGCACCACCGAGGCCGACCTGGACGAATTCGCCGAGGCCGCGCGCCGGTTCGACGACGAGTGGATGCGGGTGGGCCCGCTCAAGCTGTACATCGACGACGTGGTCGAGCCGCGCACAGCCGCACTGCTGGAGCCGTACACGGGCTGCCGGCACCGCGGTGACACCTTCTACCCGCCCGAGGAGTTCGCCGGTCTGCTGTCGCGGCTGGACGCACGCGGCTTCCAGTGCTTCGTGCACGCCACCGGCGACCGGGGCATCCGCACCGTGCTGGACGCGGTCGCCCGTGCGCGCGCCGCGAACGGCCCCCGTGACGCCCGCCACCAGGTGGTGCACGTGGAGTGCTGCGACCCGGCGGACGTGCCGCGCTTCGCCGAACTCGGCGTCGTGGCCTGCATGCAGCCGCGCCACTGCGCTCCCGAGATCGCCGGTCCCGGCCAGGACTGGGCGCGCAACGTCGGTCCGGCACGGTGGCACAAGGCGTGGCCCATGCGCAGCCTGCACCGGGCGGGGGCGACGTTGGCCTTCTCCAGCGACTGGAACGTGGCCGAGATGGATCCCATGGTGGGTCTGTACACGGCGGTGACCCGCCGTCCGCTGGACGGAGGGGAGGCGTGGATCCCGGAGGAGACCGTGGACATCGAAACAGCCGTGCACGCCTACACCATGGGATCGGCCTACGCGAACTTCCTCGAGGACGAACGGGGCTCACTGACGCCCGGCAAGTTCGCCGATCTGGTCGTCCTCTCCCGTGACGTGCTCACGGTCGACCCCGCTGCCATTCCCGGCACGGTGTGCGACCTCGTCATGGTCGGCGGTGAGGTCGTCCACCGGACCCCGGCATGACCGGCATCGGGTCAGGCCTGGGTGGCGCAGCAGTGACGTGAGCGGCCGGTCGTTCAGTGCTGCTGCCCGTCCGGCAGAATGGTCAGCCGTCCAACACTGGGAGAGGACGGACACCATCGTTCGACAGCGACTGAGACGCTCGGCCCTGGCGTGCGGCGTCATGGCGGCGCTGATGACCGCGGCGGCCTGCGCCCCCGCGGATCTCGGCCCACTTCCCCCGCGGTTCTCCGGCCCGGCGCTGCCCGCGGACACGGCGGTGTCGGAGATCATCTCGGTACTGGCGGCGGAGGGCGTCGAGGTGGAGAGGGAACCATCGAACTCCCTGGGCAGGTGCTACGAACGGCTCTTGGGACGGCACGCGCCCGAGACGGTGAACGCCGCGCTGAAGGCGGCCTTCGCGCGGGCCCGTTCCGAGTACGGCTGGCAGCCGGGCCCCGACACGGGGGCCCAGGCGCTGTCCCTCACGAAGGGCAACTGGACGGTCCTCGCCGCCCTCCCGGTCCAGCCGCCCCAGGGCGCTCAGACACCCGTCCTCGTATCGCTGACATGCGTGGACGGCGGCGACGCATCCCCTTCTCCGGGAGCTCCGGGAACTTAGTGGCGGCGGGAGTCGGTCTCGGCGCGGTGAGTGCCGGGGCGCTGGCCGAGGCGTACGTGCGGGCGTCGGGCAGAGTGTCTCTGTGCATCACATCCTGTGCGGGCTCGCCGCCAACCCAGCCCTGCCGTCCGAGCTGGTCGACCGGCTCGTTTCCGTCGCGGACGAGGACATCGCCGCGAGCCTCGCTGGTCGTGCGGATCTCAGCCGTGCACAGGCGGTCGCGTTGGCCGGACGCGTCGAGGCGAGCGCGGTGCGGCTCGCCTACGAGGGCCGGCTGACCTCCGCCGACATCGACCCCTCCGTCCGGCCGGACGCCGCCCT
>NZ_WWHX01000373.1 GCF_009862125.1 Streptomyces sp. SID5910 | reverse complement strand
TGCATCGAGGCGTCGAAGGCGGCCATCGCGTCATGGATCCGCTTGACGTCCTCGCCGGCCCGGTCGCGGTACGCGGCGAACGCGGCGTCCAGCGACCGCTCGTCGAGACGTGCGAGCAGCCGGGCCCGGTCGCGGTCGGTCAGCCCGGCGATGTTCAGCATCCGCCGGTCCCTGGCCCCGCACAGGAACTCGATCTCGCGGAACTGGACGGACTGGAAGCCGCTGGAGGTCCCGAGCGTCGCCCGGACGGCGTCGAACTCGTCCGGCGTCAACGCGTGCAGGGCGTCGAAGTGCTGGGCGATCGCCGCCATGATCCGGGGCAGCCGGTCGAGATGTGCGCAGGCCTTGGCGCCCTGCCCTTCGGTGAGCGCCCGGCGGGCGGCCTCCAGGTGGCGCAGGACGACGGCGAACCAGATCTCGCAGGCCTGGTGGGCGCCGAAGAACAGGGCGCGTTCCGGGGTCTCGTGCACCCGGGCGACCTCAAGGAGCTCGTCCAGCCGCAGTCGTTCTCCGTACGCCGGACAGTGGCCGGCTTCCGCCCCGTCGCTCACCGCGTCCGCTCCTCGCGCAGCAGCTTCTTGTCGATCTTCCCGACGGGCGTGCGGGGGAAGTCGGGCACGACGACCAGGTCGTCCGGCAGCTTGTAGGTCGCGAGCCCGCGATCGCGGATGTGCTCCCTGACCGTGCGCAGCGAGAGCGCCCCGGCGTCGATGCCCGCGGTGAGGACGACGAACACGCAGAGGCGCTCGTCGCGTTCCTCGTCCGGTACACCGACGACCGCGGCGTCCCGGACCAGCGGGTGGGTCAGCACATGGCTCTCGACCTCCTCGGCGGAGACCTTCTCGCCGAGGTGGTGGATGATGTCCTTCAGCCGGCCCTCGATGACGATGTTCCCGTCTTCGGTCGTGCGGGCCAGGTCGCCGGTGCGGTAGAACCCGTCGGTGGTGAACGACCGGCGGTTGGCCTCCGGTCCGGCGAAGTAGCCGCGGATCGTGTACGGGCCCCGGGTGAGCAGTTCGCCGGTCGTGCCGGGGGCGACCTCGTGGTCGTCGGCGTCGACGATCCTGATCTCGTCGTCGGGGGACAGCGGTCTGCCCTCGGTGCCGAAGACGACCTCCTGCGGATCGTCGAGCCGGGTGTGGGTGATCAGTCCCTCGGCGGTGCCGAACACGTTCATGATCCGGCAGCCGAGGTTCTTGCCGACCCTCTCCGCCGCGTTGGGGCCGAACTTCGAACTGCCCACCTGGATCGTCATGCCGGTCATGTCGACCGGGTCGCCGAGCGCCTGCTCCGCCCAGAGCAGCGCCAGGGCGGGCACCAGCGCGGTGTGCGTGACGCCCTCCCTCCCGATGAGCGGGAACACCAGGCCGGGGCTGGGGTTGGCGGCCAGCACGGCCTTTCCGCCGACGAGCAGCGCGCCCAGCACGCCGGGGCAGCCGAGCGCGGCGTTGTGCGGTACGGGGTTCGCGGCGAGGTAGACGCTCTCCTCGCCGAACCCGGTCGCCTCGGCGCACGCGAGCATGTTGTACGCGTAGTCGTCGTGGGTCCGGGGGATCAGCTTCGGCGCCCCGGTGGTCCCGCCGGACAGCAGCAGCAGCGCCACTTCGGAGGCGTCGACCGGCTCCATCTCCCGGGGCGTGCCGGCGAGGAGCCGGGACAGCGGGATGTGCTCCTCCGCCTCTCCGGCGATCACGATGTGCCGCAGCCCCGGCGCGTCGGCGCGCACCTGGCGGGCCAGTTCGCGGTGGTCGAAGCCCTGGAGCCGGTCCGGGCCGACGTAGGCCACCGCCTGCGAGGCGCGGACCAGGTGGAGGATCTCGTCCCGGCGGTGTCCGGGCAGCGCCATCACGGGGATGGCGCCGATGCGGAACAGCCCGATCATGGTGGAAAGGAATTCGATGACGTTCGGCAGATGCAGCACGACCCGGTCGTGCCGGCGCACCCCGAGCTCCGCCAGGCCGGACGCGATACGGTCGGCCTCGTCGAGCAACTCCGTGTAGGTGACCCGGCGTCTGCCGTCCACGGCGGCGGTCTTGTGCGGGTGGCGCTCGGCACTGTCGGCCAGCCGTTGCCAAAGGGGCACACCCGTCCAGTAGCCGGCTCGCCGGTATCTGTCCGCGAAGTCGGGTGGCCACGGCACGAACCCGTCCAGCATGCGTCCTCCTCGGTTGCGACGCCTTCAGAGTCGGGCAGGCGCTCCGCGGCCGCATCAGTCCCCAACAGAGCTTTGAAAGTTTTGGCCGGGGAGGCCGACGGCTTGGCGAACCTCGTGTCGTGAACCGAGTGCGAGCGCAGGGTCGGAACTGGGTGCGGGTCATCGGCGGCGAGGAGCGCCCGACGGCCCGGCTGGTGTGCTTCCCCTACTCCGGCGGTACCGCGGCGGCCTACCGCGACTGGTCCTCCGCGCTGCCGGCGGGCGTCGAACTGCTCGCCGTGCAGTATCCGGGCCAGGCGGACCGCATCCGCGAGTCGCCCGCGGGCTCCGTCGCCCAGATCGCGTCGAGCGTGGCCGCCGAACTCTCCCGGCGGGAGCCGGCCCGCTGCGTCCTGTACGGGCACAGCCTGGGCGCCCTGGCCGCGTACGAGACGGCGAGACAGCTCCAGGCCGACGGCCGGCCCGCACACGGACTGGTCGTCTCCGGTTCGCTCGCGCCGGGGCAGGCGCTCGGCGGCCGGATGCACCTCACCGGCGACGCCGAACTCTGGTCAGCCCTGCGGGACTTCGGCGGGATCGACCCGTCGATCGCGGACGACCTGGAGCTGCGCGAGCTGCTGCTGCCGGTCCTGCGGGCGTACATCGCACTCACCGAGACCTACCGGCCGCCGACGCGTCCTGAGCCGCTGGACTGCCCGGTCCACTGCCACTACAACACCGAGGACCCGCTGGTGGACGCCGCGCGGGTGGAGCCCTGGGCCGCGGTCACCACCGGCCGGACCAGCGTGCGGGGCAGGCCCGGCGGGCACTTCGGAGTGCTCCTGGAGCCCTCGGAACTGATCGCCGACATCACCGGAGTCCTCCTGGAAGGCGCGACGCTGCCATGACCCTTGCCGGAAAGTCCGTCATCATCACCGGCGCGGCCACGGGCATCGGCCGGGGCATCGCGGAATGCGCGCTCAAGGAGGGCGCCGGCGTCACGGTGGTCGGCCGCCGCGAGGAACCGCTGCGGGAACTGGCCGAGCGGTTCGGGGACGCGGTCCACGTCGTGGCACAGGACGTCGCCGCGCCCGGGGCCGCCGAACGGATCGTCGCCGCCGCGACGGACAGGTTCGGCGGGATCGACGCCGTGGTCAACAACGCCGGCCTGGCCCGGTTCGGCGCCCTGGACGCGGCCGACCCCGCGCTGTTCGACGCGATGTTCGCCGTCAACGTCCGTGCGCCCGCCGAACTGGTCCGCCGCGCCCTGCCGCAGCTTCGGGAACGCCGGGGCAGCGTCGTCAACGTCTCGTCCGTCGGAGGCGTCCTGGCCATGCCGGGGCGGGCCTTCTACGGTGCGACCAAGGCGGCCCTCAACAGCCTGACCCGTTCCCTGGCGGTGGAGCTCGCGCCGGACGTGCGGGTGAACGCCGTCCTGCCCGGTCCGGTGCTGACGCCGATGTGGGACGGGACCGGCCTGGACGCGGCCGGCGCCGAGCGGCTGCGGGCGGGGCTGATCGCGTCGACCCCGATGGGGCGCTTCGGGGAGGACCAGGAGGTCGGCCGGTGGGTCTGCCTGCTGATCGACCCGGAGGTGTCGGGCTGGGTCACCGGCGCCCTGATGCCCGTCGACGGCGGACGCACGGCATGACCCGGCCACCCGGCCGAGAACACTTCCGCAAACAAAGGGGTATGAGCGTGAGTTCGGAGAACAGGTCCGTCGCCGGCTCCATTCCTTCGTCCTGCCTGGTCAGCATCTTCTGGGCCGCGGAGAGGCTCGCGAAGGAGACCGGCGTCGACGTGGTGAAGCTGCACGTCGGCGACCCGTATTTCGATCCGTCCGAAGACGTCGCCCAGGCCTTCGTGGACGCCGTGCGGCGCGGCGACACCAAGTACACCGGGGTCGAGGGCCTGCCCGCGCTGCGGGAGGCGGTGGCCGAGAAGCTGCGTACGGACAACGGTCTGGACAGCGACGTCGACAGGGTGCTGATCTCGCCCGGTTCGGCCCAGGGTCTGACCGGCCTCCTCCAGGCGCTCGCCGAGCCCGGCGCGGAGATCCTGCTGCCGGAGCTGCACTGGCCGGTCCACCTCCAGCAGAGCCTGCTCGCGGGCTTCCGGCCGGTGCTGTATCCGCTCGGCCCCGACTTCCGGCCCGATCCCGAGCGGATCGCGGCCGCCGCGACGCCCCGCACCCGGGTCCTCCTGATCAACTCGCCGGCCAACCCGACCGGAGCCGTCCTCGACGGCGACGAGATCCGCGCCCTGCTGGACCTGGCGCGCCGAAACCGCTGGCAGGTCATCAGCGACGAGGCCTACGAGCACTTCTGCTACGAGGGGGAGCACATCTCGGTCGCCTCCTTCGAGCGTGAGGTCCCGGTCGCCGAGCGGATCGTGCACAGCGTCTTCACCTTTTCCAAGGGCTTCGCGATGACCGGCTACCGGCTGGGCTACGTGGCGCCGGCCACCGACCGCATGGCCGACGTCATGAAGGTCGTCCAGGAGGCCGGGATCATCGGCACGTCGACCCCGGTGCAGCACGCGGGCATCGCCGCGCTGAACGGCCGGGCGGACTCGACGGCGGCCAACCGCAAGCTGGTGCAGCGCAACCGGGACGTGGCGCTGCCGCCGCTGATCAAGGCCGGGCTGCTGCGGGAGCTGCCCGCCGGCGGCTGGTACGCGATGCTCGACGTGACCCGGTCCGGCCTGGACGCCGAGTCGTTCGCGATGCGGCTGCTGGAGCGCAAGGGCGTCGCGGTGGTGGCCGGCAACGGGTTCGCCATGCGCCCCGACGTCGACGACCGGGGCCGCATCCGCTCCCACGACTACGCGCCCTGGGCACGGCATCTGGTCCGGATCGCGTTCTGCGTGGATCCGGTGGCGTTGGAGACCGGTGTGCGGCGGATCATCGAGTTCGTCGAGGAATGCGCCGCCGAAGCGAAGGGATGACCGGCATGGCGAACTCCCCGGCCGTCACGGCGACCCGGACGACCGTCGACCCGGCGGCCTTCCGTTCCCTCATGACGGCGCATCCGGTCGGCGTCACGATCGTGACCACCCTGGGGCCCGATGCCGAGCCGTGGGGCATGACCTGCTCCTCGTTGTGCGGCGTCTCGCTCCAGCCGGCCACCCTGCTGGTCTGCCTGCGGGACCGGAGTCCGACGCTGGCCGCGTTGCTGCGCACGTCCGCGTTCGCCGTCAACCTGCTGCACGACCGGGCCGAACCGGTGGCGCGGCTGTTCTCGTCGGGGGCCCCGGACCGGTTCGAGAAGGCCGCCTGGGTCCCGGACCCGGAGTCCGGGGTCCCCCATCTGACCGAGGACGCCCATACGATCGCGGACTGCGAGGTCAGCGAGACGCTGACGGTCGGGGACCATGTCGTGGTCTTCGGCCGGGTGCACCGGGTGGCGAGCCACGCGACCCGGCCGGCCGGTCCGCTGCTGCACGGGATGCGGCGGTACTGGTCGCTGCCGGACGCGGCCGGCGACGGGAGCGGACGGTGACCCGGGCACGCGTCCCCGACTGCCCGCTGGCCCGTACGGTCGAGGTCATCGACCAGTGGTGGACCCTGGAGATCCTGCACGTGGTCCTCGGCGGCCACACCCGCTTCTCCGCGATCCGCCGGGATCTGGAGACTCCCGCCGACGTCCTGGCGGACCGGATCGCCGCGCTGAGGGCGAAGGGTCTGCTGGAGGCCGACGACACCGCCGACGACACCTCTGACGTCACCGCCATCGACACCGCCGAGCCGGGCGACCCGGCGTACCGGGCCACCGAGCTGGGCCGCTCGCTGCGCCCGCTCCTCCTGGTGATGGCGGCCTTCGGGAACCACCGGCTGGCCCCGGAGGACCGCAGCGTCGTCCTGGTCGACGAGGAGACGGGCCGGGAGGTGGACCCGGTCGTGGTCGACCGGGCGACCGGCCGCCGGGTCGACACCCCCGGCTTCGTCTTCGCCCGTGGCCCGAAGGCCGGCGAACAGGTCGCCGCCCGCTATCCGGAGGCCCGGGCCGGGCGGTGACCCGCACGGCCACCGAACCGGCCGCACCCTGCGGGCCGGTGATCCGCCCGTCGGCCGTACGCCCCGGCGTACGGCCGACGGCCGCGCGGCCCGGACTCCTCCGGGGCGCTCCACCCAGCGGGAAGGAACCGTCGGACATGCACCCGACCGACCTCGGCGCACGCTCTCTGGACCTCACCGATCCGGCCGCGTTCGTCGACAACGACGTGCACGCGTACTGGCGTGACGTGCGGGCCCGCAATCCCGTCCACTGGCACGAGGCAACCGACCGCAACCCGGGTTTCTGGGTGGTGTCGCGGTACGCCGATGTGCAGCCGCTGTACACCGACGAGGCCCTCGGCTCCGCCCGCGGCAACGTCCTCGACGTCGTCCTGCGCGGCGACGACTCGGCCGGCGGGAGCATGGTGGCGGTGACCGACGCCCCGCGCCACCGGCCCCTGCGCAACCTCCTGTTCAGCTCGTTCACCCCGCGGGTCCTGGGCGAGGTCGTCGAGGAGGTCGGGCGGCGCACCACCGAGCTGGTGTCCTCGGTCGTCGGGCGGGGCACCTTCGACTTCGCCGCCGAGATCGCCGACCGGATCCCGATGAACACGATCTGCGATCTGCTGTCCGTCCCGGCCGCGGACCGCGAGGAGTTGCTGCGCTGGAACAAGCGGGCGCTCTCGTCGGTCGACGCCGCGTACGACGAGCTCGACGCGATCGCCGCCCGCAACGAGATCGTGCTCTATTTCATGGACCTGGCGCAGGAGCGCCGCGACCGGCCCGGTGACGATGTCATCAGCCTGCTCGCCGCCGCCGAGGTGGAGGGCCGCCCGCTCACCGTCGAGGAGCTCGCGGTCAACTGCTACAGCCTGATCCTCGGCGGTGACGAGACGTCCCGGGTCTCGGCGATCAGCGGGGTGCTCGCCCTCATCGACCATCCCGGCCAGTGGCGGGCCCTGCGGACGGGCGAGGTCTCCGTCGAGTCGGCGGTGGAGGAGGTCCTGCGCTGGTCGACGCCCTCCTTCCATGTGGCCCGCACCGCCCTCAGGGACCTGGAGATCGACGGCCACGCGGTGCGCGCCGGCGACATCGTCACGCTGTGGACCGTCTCCGCCAACAACGACGAGACGGTCTTCGACGAGCCGCGCCGGTTCACGCTGTCCCGCTCGCCCAACAAGCACCTCTCGTTCGGCCACGGCCCGCACTACTGCCTGGGCGCGTTCCTCGCCCGCGCGGAGCTGAGGATGCTGCTCACCGCCCTGGTCGCCCAGGTCGGCCGGATGGAGCTGTGCGGCACGCCCCGGCCGGTCTACTCGAACTTCCTCAACGGCTACGACGACCTGCCGGTGCGCTTCGAGGGCCGCTGACGCCGGCTCAGGCGCGCTCGGTCCGCTCGGTCGGCTCAGGCGCGCTCGGTCCGCTCGGTCCGCTCGGTCCGCTCGACGATGTCCGCCAGCTCCGCGATGTCCGCGGCCGCGAGCATGTCGCGCATCGGCACGGCCACGCCCAGCTCCGAGCGCACCCGCCGGGCCAGCTGCGCGGCGAGCACCGAGTGGCCGCCCAGGTCGAAGAAGTTGTCCCCGGGCGCCGCGTGGCCGATCTTCAGGATCTCGTTCACCATGGCGCAGAGGATCCGCTCGTACGATCCCGCCCCGCCCTCGTCCCCGACCTCGTCCGCGGGGACCCCGGTGCCGGGTGTCGTGGCGTCGAGCGCGAGGCGCGCCGCCCGCTCCTCCAGTTCCCGGCGGTCGATCTTTCCGTTCAGCAGGGTCGGGAACCGGTCCAGCATGACGACGGCCGACGGGACCATGTGCTCGGGCAGGGCCTCGCGGGCGTGCTCGCGCAGCTCGTCCCCGGTCACCTCGTGGCGCGCCGAGGGCTTGACGTAGGCGACGATGCGCTGGGAGGAGGCGTCCTCGCCGCTCACCACCGCGACGACGATCTCCACGGCCCGGTGGCTCTCCAACCGGGCCTCGACCTCGCCCAGTTCGACGCGGAAGCCGCGCACCTTGACCTGGTGGTCTACCCGGCCGGTGAAGAACAGCTCACCGTCGGCGCCGCGCCGGCCCCGGTCGCCCGACCGGTACATCCTGCTGCCGGGCGGGCCGTACGGATCCGCGACGAAGCGGGACGCGGTCAGGCCCGGGCGGTTGAGATAGCCCCGGGCCACGCCCGAGCCCGCCAGATACAGCTCCCCGTCCGTGCCGTCGCGCAGGTCGCCCAGCGACCCGTCGAGCACGTACACCGTGCCGCCGTCCCACGGCGTCCCGATGGACACGTCCTCCTGTACGCCGTCGATCGGCCCGCCGATCGACGCGCCCACGGTCACCTCGGTCGGGCCGTATCCGTTGTAGAGGCGTCTGCCCTTGGACCACTCCGCCGCCAGGGACCTCGTGCAGACGTCGCCGGTGGAGGTGATCGTGCCACCGGTCAGCAGCCCCTCGCTGTCGGTGACGCCGAGCGCCACCGGCGGCATGACCGCGTGGTCGACCCGGTGTTTCAGCATGGTCTCGCGCAGCGACTCCCCCGGCATCAGGTCGTGCTGCTCGGCCATGACGAGTGCCCCGCCGTTCAGCAGGGCCAGCGTGAAGTCCCAGAACCAGGCGTCGAAGCTGAAGGAGGCCCATTGCAGCACCCGCTCGCCGGGGCGGACCCCGAACACCCTCGCCTGGGTCGAGACCAGGTCGGCCACGCCGGAGTGGGTGACGGCGACGCCCTTGGGCACGCCGGTCGAACCGGAGGTGTAGATGACGTACATCAGATGGGCCGGGTGCAGCGGTGCGCGGCGCTCGTCCTGCGTGACGTCGGCGCCGCTCTCCTGCTCGCAGGCGGCCTCGAAGGACGGGTCGTCGAGCACGAGCTCGGGCACGTCCAGGCGCAGCGAGGTGACGTCCTCCGTGCGCAGCAGCATGACCGGTTCGGCGTCCGTGACCATGTGCGTCAGCCGGTCGGCCGGATAGGCCGGGTCGAGCGGGAGATACGCGCCGCCGGCCTTCAGTACGGCGAGCACCGCGACGATCAGCCGCTCCGAACGCGGCACGGCGATCGCGACCAGGCGGTCGGGTCCGGCGCCGGCCGCGATCAGCCGTCTGGCGAGACGGTTGGCGCGGGCGTTCAGCTCCGCGTAGTCGATGACGGTGTCACCGAAGAGGACCGCCGGAGCACCGGGCACCTCGGCAACCTGGGACTCGAAGAAATCCGAGAGAAGTCTCAACTCCGCCTCCGACGCGGGCTTCCGGCGTGATGGCTGTGAAAGTGGTGCGCGGCGCAGGGGTGTCGGACACCCCGGTTCGGCCGGCGCTGCTAGTTCGGCTCGACGGTGAAGCCGCGTCCCCAGACGTTGCGCAGGGTCAGGCCGAGGGGCTGGAGGCGCCGGCGCAGCCGGAGCACGTGCAGGTCGATCGCGTTGCTGGACGCGCTGGCTCCGCACTGCTCCAGGATCTTCCCCAGTTCGTTGCGGTAGACCACCTGGCAGTACCGGGAGATCAGCGGGGACAGGATCTCGCACTGGAGCATGGAGAGGGTGACGGACGAGTCCCGGAAGAAGAGGATGCCCGCCGGGTCGAGCACGGGCTTCTCGTTGAGGACGACCCGGGCCTCCAACTGGCTGACCCGGGCCTGGAGATCCTCCGGGACGATGGGCGGGCGCACCCAGTCCTCGTAGAGTCCGATCCGTTCCGGCGGCGGAGCGCCGTGCTCCACGACCAGGAGGCACAGCCGCCGTCGTGCCCGGCACTCCTCACGGATCTTGCTCTCGGCGGGCCAGCGGACGAATCTCACCCAGCTCTTCACATCGGCGGTCACGGACATTCTCCTTGCCCGCCCGCGTTCCGCAGACTCTTGGGCCGCATGTCCGTCCAGGACCGTTCGATACGGTCGAGGACCTCCTCCTGCGTGGCCGGCCCGTACACCGTGCGCCAGCCTGCGGGAATTGCTATTCCCTGCGGCCAGAGCGAATACTGCTCTTCGTCATTGCATAGCGCCAGATATTCTCGGCTGTCGTCCTCGAATGGATTGAACATGCGCGCAACCCTCTCCCCCGACTGGAACCACCTCTCGAAGGTACAGCAACGCCCCGAACCAGAGAAGCATTAAATATCCATATGCAACCGTGCAATCCGCATTACCTTTTGAGCGATCTTCACCATGGTTCTTCCGGAACGAACCATTTATCATTAATCATCGATTCCGTGAACCAGCCCGCAGGGGGCCCGCGATGCCTTTGGACCGTTTTTTACGCAGCTTGATCGCCTGGCAGCGTGCCGGGGGGCCGCCGGTTCCGGATCGCGCCCTGACGGTCGAGCAGGCCCGTGAGCGGTACCGGGCGAGCTCGGCACGCCCCCACCGGGAGGACGGACTCCCCCGCGCGGCCGTGGCCGCCGTCGATCGCACGATCGCCACCGAGGACGGCTCCTCGATCCGGTGCAGGGTGTACACCCCGGAATCGGACGAGCGCCGGGTGATCACTTTCCTGCACGGTGGCGGCTGGGTCTTGGGCGACCTCGACAGCCACGACCGGGCCTGCCGGATGCTCGCGGCGTCGCTGGGCTCCGTCGTCGTCTCGGCCGGCTACCGGCAGCCCCCGGAGTTCCCCTACCCCACTCCGCTGCGCGACGCCGTCGCCGCGACCCGCTGGACGGCCGAGTCGTTCCCGGGCCGTGAGCACGTGGTGGCCGGCGACAGCGCGGGGGGCAGTCTGTCGCTGGGTGTCGCCCTGGACGCGCGCGACACCGGGGGCCCGGACCTCGCCGCGCTGCTGCTGGTGTACCCGCCGGTGGACCCGAGCCTGCGGATCGCCGCGGCCTGCGACCACGCCGAGGGGTATCTGCTGAGCGTCGAGGACATGGCGTGGAACTACGAGATGTACGTCCCCGACCCGGAGCGCCGCGGCGATCCCGCCGTCGACCTGCTCAACGCCGACCTGCGGGGCCTGCCGCCGACGGTGCTGGCCACGGCGGAGTTCGATCCGCTCCACGACGAGGGGGTGCGGCTGGCCGAGAAGCTGGCGGCCTCGGGCGTCTCCGTACGCCATGTCCCCGGGCTGGGTCTCGTCCACGGCTATTTCCTGATGCAGGACATGGTGCCCGCGGCAGCCGCGTGCAGCCGGCTGGTCGCCGAGGAGCTGCACGCGGTGCTGAGGCCGGTCAGCGCGCCGCGCGCCACATGAAGCGGGTGTCGACGTCGAGGATCGTCTCCCGGGAGACGATCTCGAAGCCGAACTTCTGGTAGAGCACGACGTTGCGGTCGACATCCGTCTGGAGGAAGACGGGTGTCCCCTGCTTGTCGACGCCGTCGAGGAACGTCCTGAGCAGCGCCGACCCGACCCCGTGCCCCTGCTCGTCCGGGTGGACGGCGACCGGTCCGATGTGCCAGTGGGCCTCGCGGGGCTCGTGCCGGGCCCGCGAACTCATCACCTTGAAGGCGCGGGGCAGGTTGAAGCCGATCGTCCGGATCATCATCGGCGCCGTCCGGAGCTTCTCCCCCAGCTTCATCTGGCAGTGCGGCCATTCCGCGGCGTTCAGGATGCCGACGAGCCGGCCCTCCCGTTCGGCGCCGAGCACATGGCTGAAAGGGCTCCCGAGCTTGATGATGCGTGTTCCCTGTTCCATCGCCCGGGTGGCTTTTTCCTGATCACCGCGCACGGTGGCCAGATTGCTCGGATTGTCGGCGAAGGCGAGTCCGACTATCCGGCATGCGGCTTCCAGCTCGGCGGCAGCCATGGGCCGCACGGTCACATCGCTCACTTCAACCCCCAGGGTGCCATCACCGACGGTGTGCGAATGCGCCCGGTCATGGGCGCGTGCACGACTCCCATTGGCGACGCTCCGGCGTCCGGCCGTCAAGGCCCGCGGGCGGGCGGACATGTCGCGCTTCGGCCTCGTGTCGCGCCTGTGCGGGCAAGCGCGACAGGCGGTGAAAGCGCGACAGGCCGGGGGGCTTCCTCCCCTGTCGGGGAGGCATCCCTTTCTGCGGTACTTGGAGCCATGCCGGAGCTACCTGCCATCCGAAGAGCCCCTCGAAGCCTGCCACTCGCAGGCCATGCCGTACCTCTGCTCGTACAGCCGCTGGAATTCCTGAAGTCACTCCCGGCACTCGGCGACCTGGTGAAAGTCAGGATGGGTCCCGGCGACGCCTATGTGCCCTGCGATCCCGCCTTGTTCCGGCAGATACTCAAGGACACCCGGCTCTACGACAAGGGCGGCCTGTTCTACGACCGGGGCCGCGAGGCCGTGGGAAACGGCCTGGTCACCAGCCGCTGGGCCGATCACCGCCGGCAACGCCCGCTGATGCAGCCGTCGTTCGACCACCGGCACATCGGCCATTACGCCGAGCTGATGGCGGACGAGACGGAAGCGCTGATGCGCTCCTGGCGTTCGGGCGAGGTCGTCGACGTCGACAAGGCGATGGCGAGACTCACTCTGCGCATCACGACCAGATCCCTTTTCTCGGTGCCCGCGGACCACGCATTGGTGGCCCAGGTCGAGAAATGGCTGCCGATTCTCATGGACGGCTTCTTCCGGCGCATGTTCGTCCCGGCACGGGTCCTGTCGCTCGTCCCCACGAAGATGAACCGGCAATACCCCCGCGCGATAGCGGAGATGCGCAGGCTCACCGAAGAGATCATCGACGAGGTGCGGCGCAAGAAGGACGAGGACCCCGGCCTGCTCGCGAGCCTGATGAACGCGCGCGACGAGACCACCGGAGCCCCGCTCGGAACGCAGGAGATCTTCGACCAGGTCCTGATCCTGCTGATCGCCGGGTCGGAGACCACCGCGACGGCGCTGGCGTTCACCTTCCATCTGCTCGGCGCGCACCCCGGGATCGCCGCCCGCCTGCGGGAGGAGGTCGACGGCGTGCTCGGCGGCCGGACGCCCCGCTTCGAGGATCTCTCCGGGCTGACGTTCACGAGGCAGGTGCTCATGGAGAGCCTTCGCCTCTATCCGCCGGCGTGGATGTTCACCCGGTCCACCACCACGGCCTGCGAACTCGGCGGGCACGCGTTCCCCGAGGGGACCACCTTCCTGCTCAGCCCCTACATCCTGCATCACGACCCGGAGTTGTTCCCCCGGCCGGAGAGGTTCGATCCGGACCGCTGGCGGCCCGGCGCGATGAGCGACGTGGCACGCCGGTCGGTGCTGCCCTTCGGCGCGGGCGGCAGGAAGTGCATCGGCGACCAGTTCGCGCTCAACGAGGCGATGCTGGCCGTCGCGGGGATCGCCGGCCGCTGGGACCTGACCCCGGTCGGTGACCGGCCGATGCGGCCCATCGCCCGCGCCACGCTCAAGACGGGCCCTCTTCCGATGAGGCTCAAGCAACGCCCGCACGAACCGGTGCGGAATGCGACGACCGCCGATCTCCGAGACCAGAGGTAGCCGGATCATGAACGTGACCTCCTTCGCAGCCCTGCGTGACGCGGCTCAGGACATCGTCGACGAGATGATCGCCGATCCCTACGGACTCACCTCGCCGTCGGTGTACGAGACCGCGCGCATGGTGGCGTCCGCGCCCTGGCTGGAGGGCCACCGGCAGCGCGTGGAGTTCCTGCTGGCCCAGCAGCACGAGGACGGAACGTGGGGCGGGCCGGGGACCTACGGGCTGCTGCCCACGCTCAGCGCCGTCGACGCCCTGCTGTCCGTCGCCGGCACGCAGGACGCGCGGCGGGTCGCCGCGGCCGTGGAGTCGGGGCTGGCCGCGCTGACCGGGCGGTTCCCCCGGAACGTCGAACTGCCGGACACCATCGCCGTGGAGCTGCTGGTGCCCTGGCTGATCGAGCGGATCGACCAGCGGCTTGCCCGGACGGACGACCGGGGCGAGCTGCCCGGCCGTCTCGACCTCCAGGCCGACACGGGAACGCTGAACGGGATCCGCGAGCTGCTGCGCCGGCACACCGGCATACCGGAGAAGACCTGGCACTCGCTGGAGGCCCTCGGCGCCCCGGCCGTGCGGTCCGGCACGGTGACGCCGACGGGCGGGGCGGTGGGAGCCTCCCCCGCCGCCACCGCCGCCTGGCTGGGCGATCCCCCTCACACGGACGCCGCGAAGGCGTGCCTGGAGTATCTGCACCAGACCCAGGCACGTCACGGCGGCCCGGTCTCGGGCATCACCTCGATCAGCTACTTCGAACTGGCCTGGGTGGTGACGGCGTTGTCCGGCTCCGGCCTGGACGTGGACATCCCCGCCCAGGTCGCGGACACGCTGCGGACCGCGCTGGGGGCGGACGGACTGTCCGCCGGCCCGGGTCTCCCGGCCGACTCCGACGACACGTCGGCCGCCCTGCACGCCCTCGATCTCCTCGGCAAGCCGGAACCGGTCGACTGCCTGTGGGAGTACGACACCGGCCGGTACTTCACCTGCTTCCCGAACGAACGCACCCCCTCCACCTCGACGAACGCACACATCCTCGTCGCCCTGGCGGACCGCCGCGGACAGGGCGACACGCGCTGCGACCGCGCCGCCGAGCGGGTGGGCGACTGGCTCGTCGAGCAGCAGGAGCCGGACGGCCGGTGGACGGACAAGTGGCACGCCTCCCCGTACTACGCGACCGCCTGCGGCGCGGCCGCCATGGCCCGCCTGGACGGGCCGCGCCCGTCCGCCGCCCTGGACGACGCCGTCCGCTGGGTGCTCGGCACCCAGCGCGCCGACGGGTCGTGGGGACGCTGGGAGGGCACCGGCGAGGAGACCGCCTACGCCCTTCAGGTGCTGAACCACCGCGCCGACCCCGGCCGGCCGGCCCTCGAAGCGATCCGGGCGGGCAGGGCGTTCCTCGCGGCCCATGTCGCGGACGATCGCGAGAATCCCCCGCTGTGGCACGACAAGGACCTGTACACACCGGTCCGGGTCATCCGCGCCGAGATCCTCGGCACCCTGGCCGCGACACAGCGCCTGGCCGAGACCGAGAGGCAGGCACGACCGTGACCCGGCCCCTCGGCGACCTCTCCCTCCCCTCCGCGGCGCAGTGTGTGCCCGTCACCGTGCTGGCGCTGAAGGTCCTGGCCGATCTGCGGTCCTGGGCGGCGGAACACCCGCAGGTCCTCGGGGCCACGCCGATCGAGGCCCTGGCGATCTCCACCGCGGCGATCAGCCCGTGGCGCGGCGCGAACGAACTCCGGCCGGCGGCCCGGATGTACGTGTGGGCCTACGCCCTGGACGACCACGTCGAGCAGAACGTCCGGAGCCTCGACGAACTCGACGACCTGTTCGGCCGCTGCGAGGCCGTCGTCCGGGGCGGCGACCGGGACGACGGCCATCCCCTGCTGGCCTCCCTGTCCGACTGGCAGTCCGCTCTGGAGCGTGCCCCCCACTACCCGAAACTGGCCGGCCTGTGGGGCGACCGATTCGCCGAGGCCCTGCGCGGCGAGCGGTACGACTGGACCGCGGGCCTGGCCAGGGACCGCGGCGAGGGCCCGTCCGATCCGCGGGAGTACCTGACGTACGCCGCCAGCTCCAACGCGTGGATCACCCACTTCCCGCGCTGGGCGACCAGCGACCGGGACGATCTCCTCGACCACCTGCCGGTCCTGGACGACGCCCTGGAGACCATCGAGGTCGCCGTGCGCCTCGCCAACGACCTGGCCACCTTCGAGCGGGAGCGGGCCGAGCCCGGCCAGAACAACATCCTGATGTACGACACCACACCCGCCTGGGTGCACGACGAACTCGACCGGCACGCCCGCAAGGCGCAGGAACAGCTCGGCCCGCTGACGGCGGCCGGGTTCGCGCCCGCCGTCGAGCTGCTCCGCCTGCTCGACTGGTCGGTCACCTTCTACAGCGGTGCCGACTTCCGGGGATGGGGATCCGACCGCGATCTCACCGGGCCCAGAAAGTGATGCCTCCCTTCGGCAGTCTCCCTCCCGGGCCACGCCCCTCACGAACGCGGCCCACGGTCTTGACGAACAGGAGCAACGACACATGAGCCCCACCACCAGCCTTCACGAGCTGGGATCCGACGCCCTGGACTCGGTTCATCTGCGCGGCCTGATCGACGAGCGACTGAACGCCTTCCTCGACGCCAAGTGCGGCGAGGACACGGACGTCCACCTGCTCTCCCTCATCGAGCACCTGCGTGGCTTCCTGGCCGCGGGCGGCAAGCGCATACGGCCGCTCCTGTGCATGGTGGGCTGGCACGCGGCGGGCGGACACGGCGAGACGGAGCCCGTCATCGGCGCGGCGGCCTCGCTCGAACTCTTCCACGCCTTCGCCCTCATCCACGACGACGTGATGGACGCCTCCGACACCCGGCGCGGCCGTCCGACCCTCCACCGCACGCTGGAGACGGGTGCCGACGACACGACCGCCGAGCGGTTCGGCCTCAACAGCGCGATCCTGCTGGGCGACCTGGTCATGGTGTGGTCGGACGAGCTGCTGTACTCCAGCGGCCTCGGCCTCCGGCAACTGGAGGCGGCGCGGCCGCTGTTGGACGCCATGCGGACCGAGGTGATGATCGGTCAGTACCGGGATCTGCTGGCCACCGGGCAGCCCACCGCGGACGTCGAACGGTCGCTGGCGGTGATCCGCTACAAGACGGCCAAGTACACCGTGGAGCGGCCGCTGCACATCGGTGCGGCCCTCGCCGGAGCGGACCAGTCCCTGCTGGACGTCTGCACCGCCTACGCCCTTCCGATCGGCGAGGCCTTCCAACTGCGCGACGACCTGCTCGGCGTCTTCGGCGACTCGTCCAAGACCGGCAAGTCGACCCTGGACGACCTGCGGGAGGGCAAGGCGACGGCCCTGATGGCACACGCCCTCCACGCCGCCGACGCCGAGCAGGCGCGGGTGCTGAGGTCCCTGGTCGGCGACCCGGACCTGGACGAGGCGGGTGCCGAGACGGTCCGCGGGGTCCTCCGGGCCACGGGCGCCGCCGACAAGGTGGAGCAGATGATCACCGACCGGGTGCAGCGTGCCCGGCGGGTCCTGGACGAGGCCCCGTTCCCGGACGAGGTCAGGAAGACCCTCGACACCTTCATCACCACCACGACGCTCAGGACCACCTGAACCCCACGCCGGTTTCCTAGAAGTCTGGATGACGCGATCTCAATGAAATCTCGACAAGGGGAGCTGAGTACGCCGACTCCGCCGGCCTCCGCGGCGAGGGCGGCGGAAGGCCGCCGCGCTCGCTCGGTCGGCACCGGCCGCGCCCACGCCAAGCTGATCCTGCTGGGGGAGCACGCGGTCGTCTACGGAGCCCCGGCGCTCGCCCTGCCCGTTCCGCAGCTGTCGGTCACCGCCAGCGCCGGGTTCTCCACCCGCCGTGGAGAACCGGCCGGTGCGTCCTTCACGATGACCGGATCCGCCTGGAAGCAGGTCGGAACGCAGGCGTCCGAGGGGCTGCGCCGGCTGACCACCGATTTCCGGGCGTCCATGGGCATCGACGACGGCCGGCACCTCGATGTGATCATCGACGGTTCCATCCCGCTCGGCAGAGGACTCGGCTCCAGCGCGGCCTGCGCCCGTGCCGTCGTCCTCGCCCTGGCCGACCTCTGCGGCCGCGAGGTCTCGCAGCGGACGACGTTCGATCTGGTGCAGGCCGCCGAGACCGTGGTGCACGGCAAGGCCAGCGGCGTCGACGCCGTCACCGTCGGCGCGAGCGCCCCGCTGCTGTTCCAGGCGGGCGAGGCCCGCACGCTGCGTGTCGGCTGCGACGCGCTGTTCGTCATCGCGGACAGCGGTGCCGTCGGCAGCACCAAGGAAGCGGTCGACACGCTGCGGGAGAGGTTCCTGCTCCACGCCGGTACGCAGGAGACGTTCCTGCGCCGGGCGTCCGGACTGACGCACGACGCCGTGGCCGCCCTCGCCGCCGGCAAGCCGGAGGAGCTCGGCTCCCTGCTGACGGAGTACCACGGACTGCTCCGCGAGGCCGGGCTGAGCACCGACCGGATCGAGGCGATGGTGAGTGCGGCGCTCGCCGCGGGCGGCCTCGGCGCCAAGATCACCGGCGGCGGACTGGGCGGCTGCGTCCTCGCACTGACCCAGCCCGAGCAGGCGCGAGAGGTCACCCGGCGGCTGCACGAAGCGGGGGCCGTGCAGACGTGGATCGTCCCACTGAGGAGGCTCGTCACTCATGCCTGAGCAACAGATCACCGCGCTCCGCCCGCGGGAGCAGCCGGGCGCGAACGGGGTCACCGCCGTCGCACACCCGAACATCGCGCTCGTCAAGTACTGGGGGAAGCGGGACGAGCGCCTCCACCTCCCCTGGACCAGCAGCCTGTCGATGACCCTGGACATCTTCCCCACGACCACCCGCGTCCACCTCGACGCCGAGGCCGCGGATGACGAAGTGACCTTCAACGGGGCACCCGCGGCGGGCGAGGAACGGCGGCGCATCGCCGCCTTCCTCGACCTGGTGCGCCGGCGGGCCGGGCTCACGGACCGGGCCGTCGTCGACACCCGTAACACCGTGCCCACCGGGGCGGGCCTGGCGTCCTCCGCCGGCGGGTTCGCCGCGCTCGCCGTCGCCGCCGCCACCGCGTACGGACTGGACCTCGACGACACCGGTCTCTCCCGCCTGGCCCGCCGCGGCTCCGGCTCGGCCTCGCGGTCGGTCTTCGGCGGCTTCGCCGTCTGGCACGCCGGCAGCCCCACGTCGCCGCCCGCGGAGGCCGACCTCAGCTCCTACGCCGAGCCGGTGCGGGCGGGCGATCTCGACCCCGCCCTGGTCGTCGCGGTGTTGGACGCCGGTCCCAAGGAGGTGTCCAGCCGCGCGGCCATGCGCCGCACCGTCGAGACCTCGCCCCTGTTCGAGCCCTGGGCCGCGTCGAGCCGGGACGACCTGACCGAGATGAGGAAGGCGCTCCTGCGCGCCGACCTCGACGCGGTGGGCGAGATCGCCGAGCGCAACTTCCTCGGCATGCACGCGACCATGCTGAGCGCGCGCCCCGCGGTGCGCTACCTCGCGCCCGCCTCGCTCACCGTCCTCGACAGCGTGCTGCGGCTGCGGCGCGAGGGCGTATCGGCCTACGCGACCATGGACGCCGGACCGAACGTCAAGGTGCTCTGCCGCCGTACGGACGCCGACCGGGTCGCCGAGGCCGTGCGCGAGGCCGCCGCGGGCGGCACCGTGCACATCGCCGGGCCGGGGCGGGGCGCCCGCCTGGTGGACGAGGGCGGCCGATGACCTCCGGGCCGACGGTCGTCCGCAGCGCGCCCGGCAAGCTGTTCGTCGCGGGCGAGTACGCGGTGGTGGATCCCGGTACGCCGGCCGTCCTGGTGGCCGTGGACCGGGAGATCACCGTCACGGCGACCCGCTCGGACGCGGCCGGCGTCGTGATCTCCTCCGATCTCGTCCCCCGGGCGGTGCACCGGCGCTGGCTCGACGGCCGTCTCCACGCTCCCGGCACGGAGAACGGGGAAACGCGCGGCGCGCTGGCACACGTGGTGTCGGCGGTCGAGACCGTGGGACGGCTGCTGGCCGAACGCGGACTGCCCCTGCCCGGGCTGGACATCGCGATCAGCAGCCGGCTGCACGACGACGGCCGCAAGTACGGACTGGGGTCGAGCGGTGCGGTGACCGTGGCCGTGATCGACGCCCTCCAGTCCCTGTGCGGCCTGGACCTCTCGCTCGACGCCCGCTACCGCCTGGCGGTGATCTCCTCGGCCGGGATCGACCCCAAGGGCTCCGGCGGTGACCTCGCCGCCAGTACCTGGGGCGGCTGGATCGCGTACCAGGCGCCCGACCGGGCCTTCGTGCTCGACCTCACCCGCCGTCACGGCATCGGGGAAGCGCTGCGCACACCCTGGCCGGGCCACTCGGTCCGAAGGCTTCCGGCGCCACGCGGCCTCACCCTCGAAGTCGGCTGGACCGGCAAGCCGGCCTCCACCACCTCGCTGGTGTCCGGTCTGCACCGCCGGACCTGGCGCGGCACCGCGTCGCACCGCGCGTTCGTGGAGACCTCCACCGACTTCGTACGCGCCTCGGTCACGGCTCTGGAGGCCGGTGACGGCCAAGGCCTGCTGCGTCAGATCCGCCGTGCCCGGCGGGAGCTGGCCCGCCTCGACGACGAGGTCGGGCTCGGCATCTTCACACCCGAGCTGACGGCACTGTGCGGGGCCGCCGAAGCCGCCGGCGGCGCGGCCAAGCCGTCGGGCGCGGGCGGCGGCGACTGCGGCATCGCCCTGCTCGACGCCGGGGCCCCGCACGACATCTCACAGGTACGGCAGCGGTGGGCCGCGGCCGGGGTGCTGCCCCTACCCGTCCGGCCCGCCCCGGAAGGGATCGAGCAATGAGCGCTCAGCGCAAGGACGACCACGTCCGGCTCGCCATCGAGCAGCAGGACACCCGCGGCGGGGGCAACCAGTTCGACGAGGTGTCCTTCGTCCACCACGCCCTGGCCGGCATCGACCGGCCGCAGGTGTCCCTGGCCACGGCCTTCGCCGGGATCTCCTGGAAGGTGCCGCTCTACATCAACGCGATGACCGGCGGCACCGCCAAGACCGGCGTCATCAACCGGGGTCTGGCGACGGCCGCCCGCGAGACCGGGGTGGCCATCGCGTCGGGCTCCGTGCACGCCTACCTGAGGGACCCGACGTGCGCCGACACCTTCCGCGTCCTGCGCGAGGAGAACCCCCACGGGTTCGTCATGGCCAATGTGAACGCGACGGCGTCGGTCGCCGACACCCGGCGTGCCCTCGATCTGCTGGAGGCCGACGCCCTCCAGATCCACGTCAACACGGCGCAGGAGACGGCCATGCCGGAGGGCGACCGGTCCTTCGGGTCCTGGATCTCGCAGATCGAGAAGATCACGGCGGCTGTCGACGTGCCCGTGATCGTCAAGGAGGTCGGCAACGGCCTCAGCCGGGAGACCGTCCTGACGCTGCGGCAACTGGGCGTCCGCGTGGCGGACGTCGGCGGCCGGGGCGGCACCGACTTCGCCCGCATCGAGAACGGCCGGCGCCCACTCGGCGACTACGCCTTCCTCCACGACTGGGGCCAGTCCGCCGCCGCCTGCCTCCTGGACGCGCAGGGCACCGGTCTCCCCGTGCTCGCCTCCGGCGGCGTCCGGCATCCCCTCGACGCCGCCCGCGCCCTGGCCCTGGGCGCCAGTGGCGTCGGGGCCTCCGGGGTGTTCCTGCGGACCCTGCTCGACGGCGGTGTCGAGGCGCTGATCGCGCAGCTCACGAACTGGCTGGACCAGCTCGCGGCCCTCCAGACCATGCTCGGCGCGCGCACCCCCGCCGACCTCGCGGGCAAGGACCTGCTGATCCACGGCACCCTCCGTTCCTTCTGCGCCGACCGGGGCATCGACACGGGACGACTCGCCCGGCGTTCCCGATCGGCCGACACCCTCCACGATGCGACGGGAAGAGCATGATGACCGACACACACGCCATTGCCAGGGTCCCCATGAAATGGGTCGGACCCCTCCGCGTCTCCGGGAACGTCGCGAACACCGAGACCCACGTTCCCCTCGCCACCTACGAGACGCCGCTGTGGCCCTCCGTGGGCCGCGGCGCGAAGGTGTCCATGCTCACCGAGCAGGGCATCGCCGCCACCCTCGTCGACGAGCGCATGACCCGCTCGGTGCTCGTCGAGGCGACCGACGCCCAGACCGCGTACACGGCCGCCCGCACCATCGAGGCGCAGATCGAGGAACTGCGCGCCGTGGTCCGCACGTGCAGCCGGTTCGCCGAACTGCTCACCGTCCGGCACGAGATCGCGGGCAACCTGCTGTTCATCCGGTTCGAGTTCAGCACCGGCGACGCCTCCGGCCACAACATGGCCACGCTCGCCTCCGACGCCCTTCTGTCGCACCTGCTGCGGAGCATTCCGGGGATCTCGTACGGATCGATCTCCGGGAACTACTGCACGGACAAGAAGGCGACCGCGATCAACGGCATCCTCGGCCGCGGCAAGAACGTGGTCACGGAACTGCTCGTCCCGCGCGACGTGGTGGAAAGCGTCCTGCACACCACCGCCGCCCGGATCGTCCAGCTGAACATCCGCAAGAACCTGCTCGGAACCCTGCTGGCCGGCGGCATCCGCTCGGCCAACGCCCACTACGCCAACATGCTGCTCGGGTTCTACCTGGCCACCGGCCAGGACGCGGCAAACATCGTCGAGGGCTCCCAGGGCGTCACCCTGGCCGAGGACCGCGACGGCGACCTCTACTTCTCCTGCAACCTGCCCAACCTGATCGTCGGCACCGTGGGCAACGGCAAGGGCCTGGAGTTCGTGGAGACGAACCTGACCCGCCTCGGCTGCCGAGCGGACCGCGCCCCCGGCGAGAACGCGCGCCGGCTCGCCGTCATCGCGGCGGCGACGGTCCTGTGCGGCGAACTCTCGCTGCTCGCGGCGCAGACCAACCCGGGCGAACTCATGCGTGCGCACGTCGAACTGGAGCGCGACAACAAGACAGCAAAGGTCGGTGCCTGAGAATGTCCCACGACTCTTCCTTCGGAATCCACGATCTGTCCTTCGCGACGACCGAGTACGTCCTGTCGCACGCGGCACTCGCCGAGTACAACGGCACGGAGATCGGCAAGTACCACATCGGCATCGGCCAGCGGTCGATGAGCGTGCCCGCCGCGGACGAGGACATCGTGACGCTGGGGGCCGCCGCCGCGGCCCCGGTCATCGCCCGGCACGGCTCCGAACGGATCCGCACGGTGGTCTTCGCGACGGAGTCCTCGATCGACCAGGCGAAGTCCGCCGGCATCTACGTGCATTCGCTGCTCGGCCTGCAATCGGCCTGCCGCGTCGTCGAACTGAAGCAGGCCTGCTACGGAGCCACGGCCGCTCTCCAGTTCGCCATCGGACTCGTACGGCGCGACCCCGGCCAGCAGGTCCTCGTGATCGCCAGCGACGTCTCCAAGTACGAACTGGACAGCCCCGGCGAGGCGACCCAGGGCGCCGCCGCGGTGGCGATGCTGGTCGGTGCCGACCCCGCGCTGGTCCGCATCGAGAACGCCTCGGGCCTGTACACCGCCGACGTCATGGACTTCTGGCGGCCGAACTACCGCACCACCGCCCTGGTCGACGGGCAGGAGTCCGTCGAGGCGTATCTCCAGGCGGTCGCGGGGAGCTGGAAGGACTACGGCGAGCAGGGCGGCCGCGCCCTCGACGAGTTCGCCGCGTTCTGCTACCACCAGCCGTTCACGAAGATGGCCTACAAGGCACACCGCCATCTCCTCGACCACGCGGGCCTCGCGACCGACAAGACCGACGTCGAGCGCGCCATCGGGCAGACCGTGGCCTACAACTCCACCATCGGCAACAGCTACACGGCCTCGGTGTACCTCGCTCTCGCCGCGCTGCTCGACCAGGCGGACGACCTGGCCGACCGGCCCGTCGGCTTCCTCAGCTACGGCTCCGGCAGCGTCGCCGAGTTCTTCGCGGGCACCGTCGTCCCCGGCTACCGCGCACACCTGCGGACCGAGGCGAACCTGGAGGCGATAGCGCGGCGCACTCCGGTCGACCACGCCCGCTACCGCGAGCTGCACGAGCGGTCCTTCCCGTCCGACGGCGGAGACCACGCCACCCCGGAGCAGACCACCGGGCCCTTCCGCCTGGCCGGCATCAGCGGTCACAAGCGCATCTACCGGGCGCGCTAGAGCACCTGCGGCCCCCGCGTGCGGGTCGGCCTCCTCGGCTGCCCCGCACGCGCCCGCCAGTTCTTCACACACCGTTCTCCACACCACTTGAGGGGAGGGCAGCCGCATGACCGATGTGAGGATCCTCGGTACGGGTGCCTATGTGCCGGAGCGCATCGTGTCCAACGACGAGGTCGCCGCGCCGGCCGGGGTCGACGACGCGTGGATCACCGGCAAGACCGGCATCCGGGAACGGCGATGGGCCGCCGACGACCAGGCCACCTCGGACCTGGCCACCGCCGCGGGGCGTGCCGCGCTGCGGTCGGCCGGCCTCACCGCCGACGACCTGTCCGTGATCGTGGTCGCCACGTCCACCCCCGACCGGCCGCAACCGCCCACCGCCGCCTACGTGCAGGAGCGGCTCGGCGCGAGGGGCGCGGCCGCGTTCGACGTCAACGCGGTCTGCTCCGGCCCGGTGTTCGCGCTCTCCGCGGCCGAGGGTGTGCTCGCCCGCACCGGCGGCCACGCGCTGGTCATCGGCGCGGACCTGTACTCCCGCATCCTGAACCGGGCCGACCGCAGGACGGCGATCCTGTTCGGGGACGGCGCCGGGGCGATGGTCCTGGGGGCGTCGGCCGGCCACGGACCGCGTGTCCGGCACCTCGCGCTGCACTCGTTCGGCGAACTGTCGGGGCTCATCGAGGTGCCCGCCGGCGGCAGCCGCCTGCCCGTGGACCGGGCCGTCCTCGACGCGGGACTCCAGTTCTTCGCGATGGACGGGCGAGGCGTGCGGAACTTCGTCGGCGACCATCTGCCGCAGCTGGTCAAGGGGTTCCTGCACGACTGCGGTGTCGTACCCGACGACGTCGCCCACTTCGTGCCGCACCAGGCCAACGGCGCCATGCTGGACAGCGTGTTCGCCGACCTGGAACTGCCTCGCGCGACCATGCACCGCACCCTGACGCACTACGCCAACACGGGAGCCGCCTCCCTCCCGATCACCCTGGACGCGGCCGCCCGCGCCGGCGCCTTCACCCCCGGCGACCTGATCCTCATGGCCGGCTTCGGCGGCGGCATGTCGGCGGGATTCGCGCTGGTCGAGTGGTGAGAGTACGCGAGCCGGCGGGCCCCGGTACGCAAGCGATTCCGAAGGCGAGGGGAAACACGTGACAGACCGTCCGTTCTATGTGCTGCTGGGGCCGGACTACGCCGGGAAGTCCTCGGTGATGGCGGAGCTCTCGGCGGCGCTGCCCGGCTGGCAGACCCTGTCGACCGACGACGGCCTCGTGGCCGGGGAGCACCGTCTGATCTCGCAGCTGCGCCGGAACGTCGTCCGGGACGTACTGCCGGGCCTGGGGCCCGCCTACTCCGCCGACTTCCTCGCGACGCTGCTGTGCAGCGCCGTCGTGCACCTGAGGGATCAGCTCGAACGGCAGGAGCCGGACGTGCCGGTGCTGATGGACTCGTACTACTACAAGATCCTCGCGAAGTGCCGGCTCGCCGGGCTCGAAGAGCACCCCCTGTACACCTGGTGGCGTTCCTTTCCCCAGCCGCGCGGGGTGATCTATCTGGACGTCCCGCCCGAGGCCGCCTGGCGTCGCTGCGGACGCGGAGCGCGGCTCAACCCCTTGGAGCACTTCGGCGACCGCCCCGAGTGGTTCGGCTTCGAGAGCTATCAGAAGAACCTCGGGAAGCTGCTGCTGGAGGAGACGAGGCGACTGCCCGTCACGGTGGTCGAGGAGCGTTCCGGGACGGCTGCGACGGCCGCTGCCGTGCGGGAGGTCCTCGCGGCATGAGCGAGACACAGGGCTGGGGCACACCCGGTCACGCCGGCCGTTACCGGGAGCGGGTGTTCGCCGAGCGGGCGCGGCTGAGCTCGGGCCTCGACGACCTGGCGCGACAGCAGCAGCATGTGCTGGACGATCTGCTGGAGTTCACCGGCGGTACCGAGTTCGGACGCCGCCACGGCTTCGCCTCGATCCGCACGCTGAAGGACTACCGGGCGGCCGTGCCCGTCCAGGACTACGCGGCGCACGCCCCGCTGATCGAGCGCATGGCGGCGGGCGAGACGAACCTGCTGACGCCGGAAGCGCCGGTGGTGTACTTCACCAGCAGCGGAAGCACCGGGGACCACAAGAAGATCCCGGTCACCCGCCGCTTCATGAAGACCGTCTTCTTCCCCTTCTACTACGCGGCCTGGGCGCCGTTGATCGAGAGTTTCCCGGAGCTCATGGAGCGCCCGGACGCGGTGCTGAACCTCAAGCACGATCCGCTCGCCGTTCCCCCCGTCACGTCCAGCGGGCGCCCCCATGTGGGGGCCAGCCAGGTCGACTTCGGCGCGGCCTTCGGTGAACCTCTCTCGGCCGAACTGGGCACCGCCGCCCCCTGGGCCACCCTTCCCGTGGACGTCGCGCCCGACGACCACCTGGAGAAGATGTACCTGCGGTTGCGACTGGCGGTGCAGAGCGACGTGCGGGGCCTCATCGGGATCAACCCGGCGATGATCGCGGCCGTGCCCTATCAGCTGGAGCTGTGGTGGCAGCGCATCGTCAAGGAGATCCGCGACGGGACCCTGGGCGGAGTGCCGTACGCGGACCCCGATCCGGAGCGCGCCGCCCGGCTGGAGTTCCTCGCCGGCCACTTCGGAGGGCCGAGCCCGGCTCACGTCTGGCCGCGGGTGCGGGCGTTGTTCGGCTGGTCGACAGGCGTGGCCTCCCTGTACATGCCCGGCCTGCGTGAGCGGTTCGGGGCCGGGGTCGGCGTCCTGCCCGCGCCGGTGGCGGCGTCGGAGGGGCCGGTGGCGGTGCCGCTCGACCGGCACCCCGCCGCGGGCAGCCTCGTCCCCTCCGCCGCCGTGTACGAGTTCGTGGACGCCGACGAGGACCTCGGCCCCGGCGTCGAGACGCTCGTCGCGGAGGAACTCGAACCGCACCGGGACTACCACGTGCTCTTCAGCCACGTCGGAGGTCTCTACCGGTACGCCGTCGGGGACGTGGTCCGCGTGGTGGACCGTGTCCGGGGGGTGCCGCGGGTCCTGTACGCGGGCCGTGCCACCCGGTCGGACGCGGCCGGGGAGCGGCTGCGCGAGGCCCAGGTGGTGCGGGCGTTGGGAGAAGCACTGGCGAGCACGGGTCTCGCGCTGCGCAACGTGGCGTGCCGGGTGGAGGAAGCGGCGGGCGAGGCGCCCCGGTATGTGTTCGCGGTGGCACCTCAGGCTCCGTGGCTGGAGTCCGAGACCGTGCGGTTCGCCGGGCTGCTCGACGCGGCGCTCGCCGCCGAGTCCCCGGGATACGCCAGGGCTCTGCGGGAGCGGCGGCTCGGTACCGCGACGCTGCGGCTGCTGCACGTCGACGCCTTCCAGCGCGAGTGGCACGCCCGCGTGGCGGACGGCGTCCGGCCCACCCAGGTCAAGGACCGGCTGTTCCGGCAGGACGAGAGCCAGTGGCGGCGACTGATCGCCGCGTCCGACGCGTTACGAGGAGAAGGCACATGACGCACGTCCAGGATCCCGTCGACCCCGTGGAGAAGACGGCTCTGCTGACCGCCGCCCTGCGCGCCGCCGAGAGCCGGCGGGAGGACCGGCTCTACACGGATCCGTACGCGGCCACGCTGGTGGGGGACGCCGGTCCCCGGCTCCTGGAAGAGGTCCGTGCCGCGACCTTCCCGCCCGACCGGCCGCGGAGCGTGCCCAGTACCCCCGACTACAACGCGATCCGCACCAGGTTCTTCGACGACCTCCTCCAGGAGGCCGTGCAGGACCGGGCGATGACCCAGCTCGTCGTGGCCCCGGCCGGCATGGACTCCCGCGCCTACCGGCTGCCCTGGCCGCGGCACCTGCGGTACTTCGAGGTCGACCGGCAGCCGGTGCTCACGTTCAAGGAGGAGCGCCTGCGCGGGGTCGACCCGCGCGTCGACCACGTCACCGTCGCCGTCGACCTGACCGCGGACGACTGGGAGGACCGGCTCCGCGCCTCCGGGTACGACCCGGGCACGCCGTCCACCTGGCTGCTCGAAGGGCTGCTGTACTACATCCCCGAGAAGGACACCGAGCGCATGCTGGAGCGGGTCGCCGCGTTCTGCGCTCCGGGCAGCCGCATCGCCGCCGACCTCGTCAACCGCGCGGCCCTCACCCTCCCGCACATGCGTCCCCTCCTGGACGTCTTCCGCGGCTGGGGCTGCCCCTGGCTCTTCGGCAGCGACGAGCCCGAGGCGCTCTTCGAGCGGTACGGCTTCGACGTGGCCGCGGTCCAGCCCGGTGAGCCCGGGGCCGGCTTCGGACGCTGGCCGGACCCGGTCCCCGACCGCGCCGTCAAGGACGTGCGGCGGGTGTTCTTCGTGCACGGCCGGCGCCGGTGACCGGGCCCGTCGTCGTGGTGGGCGGCAGCGTGGCGGGGCTCGCCACCGGCCTCGCCCTGGCGTCACGGGGCCTGCCCGTCCGGGTGCTGGAGCAGGCGCCCGTACCGCCGGAAGGGCCGCCGGAGAAGGCGGCCGAGCTGTGGAGGCGACCCACCGTCGCGCAGAACGGCCACTCCCACGTTCTGACCTCGCTCGGCGTACGGGTGCTGCGGGCCCACGTTCCGCAGGTGCTCGACGCCGCTCTGGAGGCCGGCGCACACCTGCTCGACCTCATGCGGGCGCTGCCGGCCGGGGCCGACGACGGGATCCGCCGCCGTGGCGACGAGGAACTCGTGGCCCTCGCCGTGCGCCGCCCGGTCTTCGAACTCGTCCTGCGCCAGGCGCTGCGGTCGCTGCCGGACGTCACGATCAGCCATGGCGTCAAGGTCACGGGCCTGCGCACGACGCCCTCCGGGACGCGGGTGACGGGCCTGGTGACCGGCGACGGTGAGGACATCCCCACGCATGCCGTCGTGGACGCCACCGGACGCCGGTCGGCGTCGCGGTCCTGGCTCACCGCCGCCGGACTGCCCCCGCGAGCCCCGCGGACCGCCCCCACCCGGGTGCGCGCCTTCACCCGCTTCTACCGGCTCAGGACCCCCGGCACGCTGCCCGGACCGCTCAACCGCGGCAACGCGGCGGGCGGTATCTGGGACCACTACGCGGCGGTCGCCCACCTCGCCGACAACGACATGTACGCCCTGACCGTCGGCGTGCCCACCGCGGATCCGGCGACGACGGGCCTGCGGCATCCGGCCGCCTTCACCGCGGTCGCCCGTCTTTCGCCGCACCTCGCCGCCTGGGCCGATCCCGCGGTGGGGGAGCCGGTCAGCGCGGTACGGCCCCTCACCCTGCCGCCCAACACGCTGCACCGCGCACCCGACGCCGGCGCCGGACCGATCGCGGGCCTGTACCCGGTCGGGGACGCCGCGTGTGTCACCGACCCGCTCTTCGGGCGGGGCATGTCTCTGGCCCTGCGGCACGCGTTCCTGCTCGCCGAGTTCCTGGCGGACGGGCCGGCGGCCGAGGAGCAGGGTGAACGTGCCGCACGCATCGCCGACGGCGTCTACCGGCCGTGGTACGAGCAGGCCGTCCGCGAGAACGCGGCACGCACCGCCCTGTGGCGGGCGAGGGTCACGGGATGCCCGCCGCCGGCGGCATCGGAGTCCGGCCGCGCGGCACTGTCCGAGGTCGCCCGGGCGGCAGCCGCCGACGGAACCGTGTGGCGCGGCCTCACCCGCGTGCTGATGGGCCTGGAGACCGCCGAGGACGTCTTCGACGACGAGGCGTTCCGCCGGCGGGTACGGACGGCCCCCGCGCCGGCCGCGGACGGGCCGCGCCCGCCGACGAGGGAGGAACTGGTCGCCGCCGTCAGAAACGAGGTGTGCGCATGACCGCAGCGGCCCCTCCCCGGACGGGGCGTCGCAAGGTGCTGCTCGCCCCCGTCACGGTGACCCCGGCCAAACCGCTCACGCCCAGTCACCTCAAAGGTCTGTTGTGGACGGACGTCATGTTCCGGGCCACCGCGCCGCTCGCGGACGTGACCTTCCGCTACAGCCCCACGACCTACCACCTCACCGAACAGACGCTGGGATTCTGGGAGTTCCTCGACCGCACGGAGCCGGACCTGCCCTACGCCGCGCTTTCCGAGGAGGAGATCGGCGAGTTGTACGTCCGGTTCCGGGCCTGCGCACCCCCACCGGCCGCCGCCTTGCGGCCCTACGCGCACCAGGTGGAGAACGAGGGCTGGGTGCACCCGGCCAGTGAACGCGTCCTCGGCCTGTGGCGCGGGCACTACGCCCGGCTCGGCATGCACGATCCCGGCCTGACGGCCCATCAACCGCCCGGGCTCGGCACGGAGGAGATGATCGAACGGCTCGTCGCCCTCGGCCTGGGGCTCGACCAGCGCTCCAGCGGCGGTCCCGTGTACCTCGACGCCACTCGGCACGGCCTGCCCCTGCGCCAGATCGTGACGGCGGACGGCCGCCCCAACTACCTTGCCTGCGCCCTGCGGGAACTGCTTCCGCTGGCACCCGCGCACGACGAGGTCGTCCTCCTGTACGACACCGAGCTCGACGCGGACTACCGGCTGCTGCACCGCGTGCTGACCCAGCTGGGGCCGCTGGTGCACCGCGTCCCGATCGGTCGCGTGCCCATCGACGGCACGATCAGATCGGCGCGGCACGGCGGCTGGCACGCCCACACGGCGGGCGCCCTGCTCCGGGCCGTCGGCACGGAGGCCGACGCGGACGTGCGCCGTCTCGGCGTACGGCTGTACTTCGTCGCCGTCCTCGGTCCCGGACAGGCGCAGTCCTTCCGCACCGAGCTGCTGCACAGGAGCCTGGACCGGGCGCGGCAGCTGCTGGGCCGGACGACCGAGCGCGGGCCCGGCACTCCGGCGCTCGTGGACGACCTGCGCCGGCACCGGCGCGACCACACCCATGTCGATCCCTACCGGCTCACCTCGTCCCTGCTGGCCCGGGCCCGCCGCACCATCGACCGCGACCTCCTCTCCACGGTGTACCTATGACCCTCTCCCCCGAGCTGCTGCTCACCGTCA
>NZ_WWHX01000372.1 GCF_009862125.1 Streptomyces sp. SID5910 | reverse complement strand
TCATCATCACCACGGAGGCCACCGACGCTGCCGGACGCGTCCATCCCCGGATGCCGCTGACCGTCGCCGAGGAGCACTACGACGCCTGGCTCGACCCCTCCCGTCAGGACACCGGCGCACTGCGCGACCTCCTGGAGCAGCCCGGCGGCGGACGGCTCGACGCCCGACCCGTCTCCACGGCCGTCAACAACGTCCGCAACAACGGTCCGCAGCTGGTCGAGGCGGTCACCGGCCCGTCATCCGGAACCACTCAACCCGGTTGAGACCCCGGCCCATGACCAACGGCCGCCTCGCGAAAGACCAGTTGAAGACCGTCCGTCCGGCGGCGAGGATGGCGTCATGCGAAGCATCATGGTCATGGACGCCCCCTCCAACCTGGGCCTGCGCCCACCGGCCCCCGGCACCGTCCCCGGCTGCTACAAGCTGGCCGGGGCGCTGCGGGACAACGGGATCGTACGCAGGCTCGGCGCCCTCGAAGGAGGCGTCGTCGTGCCGCCCCGCTACGACCGGGGCGACTGGCAGGAGGGCGACGGCGTCTTCAACGCCGGCGCCATCGCCGCGTACACGCGTACCCTCGCCGACCGCATCGAGCCCCACGTGTCCGCGGGTCACTTCACCCTGGTCCTCGGCGGGGACTGCTCCATCCAGCTCGGCGCCGCCCTCGCCCTGCGCCGCCTCGGCCGGTACGGGCTGGTGTCGATCGACGCCTCCCCCGACTTCCGCCACCCCGGTACCTCCGACCGGATCGGCGCCGCCGGCGGCGAGGAACTCGCCCTTGCCACCGGGCGCGGGCAGGAGGACCTGACCGACCTCGAAGGACTGCGGCCCTATCTCCGGGACGAGGACGTCCGGCTCTTCGGCACCCGGGACGCGTTCGTGGACGACGAGGACGTCGCCGAACTCCGCGCGCTGAAGGTCCCCGTCACCACCGTCGCCGACCTGCGCCGCGCCGACCCCGCCGACCTCGGCGCCTCGACCGCCGCCGACCTGGAGGCGACCGCCCAGGACGGCTTCTGGGTCCACCTGGACGCCGACGCGCTCGACCCCTCGGTGATGCCGGCGGTCGACAGCCCGGACCCCGACGGGCTGCTCCCCGGCGAACTCACCGCCCTGCTGCGCCCGCTGGTCCGCTCCCCGCGCTGCGTGGGCCTCAACATCACCATCTACGACCCCGACCTCGACCCCGACGGCACCGCGGGCGCCCTCCTGACCGACCTGGTGGTGGCCGCCTTCACCGCCGACTGAGAGGCGCGGCGGCCGTCAGGAAGCCGGCCGCCAGCCCAGCGCGGGAGCGAGCCGCCCGGCGATGTCGGTCAGTATCTGCTCGTAGTCCTCCGGGGCGAAGGTGAACGGCAGCGCGAAGGCCACCTCCTCCACCTCCCGGTACGCCGCGTGGGCCCGCAGGCGCTCCGCGATCCACTCGGAGGGGCCCACGAGGTCGGGCGCGAACAGCAGACGGGCCGGCCCCTGCGGCTGCCGGGTGCGGGGGAGGCGCTGCGCGGCGTACTCCTCGTACCTGGCGCGCTGTGCGGCGTCGGCCGAGTCGGTGGGAATCACCACGAGCCCCTGGGAGACCCGCGCGGCCTCCCCGTCGGGGTGCGCCGCGCGGAAGGCCCGGACGAGGGAGAGCTGGATCGCGGCGAAGTCCGCGGAGCCGGCGCCCTGTTCGGGTCCCTCGGCCTTGACCACGCTGCTGGTGAGGAGGCTCATCGCGTTCTCCCCGGCCCAGCGGGCGGAGCGCAGGCTGCCGCCCCCGTACCACATCCGCTGCCGCAGGCCGGGGGAGTGGGGCTGTACGCGGTCGGAGTAGCTCTCGATGCCCTCCGTGCCGCTGAAGTCCGTGACCGGCACTCCCGCGACGTGGTCGAGCAGGCGCCGCGCCCGCGCGTACCCGAACTCCTCCTGCTCGGCGGTGTCCGGGTACAGCGCGTCCTTCACCTTCTCGTAGTGCGTCGGCAGTCCGATGCTCACGCCCGGGTTGAAACGGCCACCGGACAGGATGTCCACGGTCGCCCAGTCCTCGGCGAGACGCAGCGGGTTCTCCCACCCCAACGGCGTGACGGCGGTGCCCAGTTCGATGCGGCTGGTGCGCTGGGTGGCGGCCGCGAGCACCGCCACCGGCGAGGCGATCCCGTACTGGAGATGGCGGTGGCGCACCCAGGCGCTGTCGAAGCCGAGCCGTTCCCCGAGCTCCAGGATGCGCAGCGTGTCCTCGTGCCCGCGCCCCGGATCCGCCTCGTCGAACAGCCCGATCGTGAGGAACCCCAGCTTCTTCAACTGCCTGCCGCTCATTCCCGACTCCCACCCACCGGCGTCCACAAGGCTCTGCCACCTCTCAACAGATGGATCATGCCCCCTCACCACCGAGGGGCGGGCCCTGCGGGACGTGCATCGCCCGGGTGTTCACGAGAACGCAACACCGGAGGGCTACGCGTCCCGCTCCGCGACGAAGACGCAGAACGGGTGGCCCTCGGGGTCCCGATAGACCCGGAAGCGTTCCTCGTCGTCGGGATCCGGCCGGTCGCGGTTGCTGAGCAGCCTGCCGCCGAGGGCGAGCACGCGCTCGTGCTGGTTCCGCAGCTCCGCCAGGGAGGCGACGCTCAGGTCGAGGTGCAGCTGCTGAGGCACCGGGCCGTCGGGCCAGTCCGGTGCGCGCAGGCTCGTCACCTGCTGGAACGCGAGCTGCGGTGCGCCGTCGGGCCGGCGCAGGACGAGCCAGTCCCTGCCGTGCTCGTCCGGCTGCCCCGCGGGAGGCGGCTCGTCCCCCTCGGCGTAGACGAGCCCGAGCAGCGCCCGGTAGAACTCGGCGAGTCGGCGGGCGTCGGTGCTGTCGAGCACGGTCTGCACCAGCCGGATGCGGCTTGCGTCGTCGGTCATGAACCCCAGGTGCCCGGCCCGGCCGCGCCCGAACGACCCAGCAGGGGGGACCGCGTCCGGGTGGCCCTTGCCACATGATGCCGAAACGAGCCGTTCACCGCACGTGGGCCTTCCGGGAAACAAGCCGTTCCTACCGTGTCCGCTCATGGATTCGAAGCTGTATACGCAGCCGGACGCCGGCCCCGTCACCCAGTCACCGCAGACGGCCGCCGGTCCCGCTCCCGTGGCCAGTCAGGCGACCAAGGAGACCCTGGAGGACTACACCCTCCGCTTCGCGCCGCGCAGTTACCGCCGCTGGACGCCCATGGTCGTGGCCACGACGGCGCTCGGCGGCATCGCCTACATGGCCGACTTCTCCATCGGCGCGGGCATCGGCCTGGCCCACGGCACCGGCAACGCGCTCGTGGCGATCGCCGTCGCCGCGGTCGTCATCTTCGTCACCGGCTTCCCGCTGGCGTACTACGGCGCCCGTTACAACATCGACCTGGACCTGATCACCCGCGGTTCCGGCTTCGGCTACTACGGCTCGGTGCTGACCAGCGTCATCTTCGCCAGCTTCACCTTCATCTTCTTCGCCCTCGAAGGCTCGATCATGGCGCAGGGCCTGAAACTGGGCCTCGGGCTGCCGCTGTGGCTGGGATACCTGGTCTCCACGCTGATGGTGATCCCGCTGGTGATCTACGGCATGAAGGCGCTCAGCAAGCTCCAGGTGTGGACCACGCCGGTCTGGCTGGTGCTGATGATCGCCCCGCTGGTCTATCTCGTCGCCACCGACCCCGGCACGGTCGACCGCTTCCTCTCCTACGCCGGCACGGACGGCACCGGCGGCGTCGACACCGCCTCCGTACTGCTCGGCGCGGGTGTGTGTCTGTCGCTGATCGCGCAGATCGGCGAGCAGATCGACTACCTGCGCTTCATGCCGCCCAAGACCGAGGCCAACAAGCGCACGTGGTGGGCCGCGGTGGTCATGGCCGGTCCGGGCTGGGTGGTGCTCGGCGCGCTGAAGCAGGCCATCGGTGTCTTCCTCGCCGTGTACATCCTCGCCAAGGTCGGCCCGGAGGCCGCGCCCGAGCCCATCCAGCAGTTCCGCAGCGCCTTCGACGCGATGATGCCGTCCTGGCTCGTGCTTCCGCTGGCCGTCGCCCTCGTCGTGATCAGCCAGATCAAGATCAACGTGACGAACGCCTACTCCGGCTCGCTGGCATGGACCAACTCCTTCACCCGCGTCACCGGCCGCTACCCCGGCCGCATGGTGTTCGTCCTGGTCAACCTGGGTTTCGCGCTGGCGCTGATGGAGGCCGACATGTTCAGCTTCCTCAACAGCATCCTCGGCTTCTACTCCAACTGCGCGATCGCGTGGGTCGTCACCGTCGCCACCGACATCGGCGTCAACAAGTACCTGCTCAAACTGTCCCCGCTGCGGCCCGAGTTCCGTCGCGGCATGCTCTACGCCGTCAACCCGGTGGGTGTCGTCTCCTTCGTCGCCGCCTCCGGTCTGTCGATCGCCCTGTACTTCCACGCCCTCGGCGACACGCTCCAGCCGTACTCCCCGGTCGCCGCGGCCGTCATCGCCTTCGTCCTCACCCCGCTGACGGCCGTCGTCACCAGGGGCAGGTACTACCTGCGCCGCACCACCGACGGCATCGACGAGCCGCTCCTCGACGCCGACGGCAACCCGAGCGCGACGACGTACGACTGCCACGTCTGCCACCAGCCCTACGAGCGCCCCGACCTGGCCGCCTGCCAGACGCACGACGCCGTCGTCTGCTCGCTGTGCCTGAGCACCGACAAGGCCGGCGACCACGTGCTGCCGGCGCGGCCCTCGGCCGTGTGAACCCCGAGGGCGGGCCGCGGGGCGAACAAGTGTACGTGGCGGGCGGGGTCGCCGGACCACGATGGCCGTAACCTTCACCTTCTCGCTGACGCCGGCCTCGTCGGCCGTCTACTGTGCGGACACGCCGCGTTGCCTGTCGCGGTCACCCGAGGAGGAAGTCCTGTGCCATCGCCCTGCGACCCCCAGTACGCTCCCGTCGGCGACGTGGGCGCGGCGCTCATGATGATCGACTCCCGGCTCAAGCAGATCGACGGCGGCAAGACCGACCCCGATCCCGAGCAACAGGCGATGATCGACCAGTACATCGACTCCCTGGGACCCGAGGGGGCCGATGAACTGCTGGACGGCGCGTGCACCCTCATCTTCATGTTCATGCAGTGGCTGCGGGCGGCGTACACGGACCACGACAAGGACGTCATCGAGTACGTGGTGCCGAACCTCGTGGCCACGATGCGCATGATGCCCAAGAGCTTCCCTCCCGAGGTCATCCCCACCATGTCCGGCCTGGTCGTCGCCGCGGGCACCGGCCTGAGCCCCAACCTGTGGCGCAGGCAGTACGGAGACTGGACCGAGGAGGAGCTGACGCCCCTGGAGGGCACCACCTTCCTGCTCGCGGAGCACATCAACCGCATCACCGACGACCGCGACTTCGCCACCCGCATGGTCGCCAACGCCCTGTCGGCCGCGGACGGAGACGAGGACTGACGCACCGCGTCCCCGTTCCGTGCCTCATGCGCCGGCGGTGCCACCAGCAGTGCGTAGGCGGGCTCGGCGCCCGCCGCGGCCCAGCCGGCCGGCCCCGGTGACAGCACGGTGCCCCGGAGCCGGGGCGGCCTCCGGGGCACGGTGCTCACGACGGCCGGACCGTCGGGGAGGCGGTTACGGGACGAGCTGCAGCAGCCGGTTGGGCGAGCCCGAGCCGGGGCCGGTGACCTTGCCGGTCGTCGCCCCGTTCACGAGGGCCGTGGCGACCTGTGCCGGTGTGGCGGAGGTGTGGCCGGCCAGGTAGACCGCGGCGGCTCCGGCGACGTGCGGGGTCGCCATCGAGGTGCCGGAGATCGTGTTGGTCGCGGTGTCGCTGGTGTTCCAGCCGGCCGTGATGGAGGATCCCGGCGCGAAGACGTCCAGCACGGAGCCGTAGTTGGAGTAGCTCGCCCGGGCGTCCGTGCTGGTCGTGGCGCCGACGGTGATGA
>NZ_WWHX01000371.1 GCF_009862125.1 Streptomyces sp. SID5910 | reverse complement strand
TTTCGCCGCGCCCGCCTCAGCCGCCGACGGGGACGGCGGGAGCGACGGCTTCACGATCAAGGACCCGCGCATCACGGAGTCCAGCGGCCTCGCCGCCTCCCGTCTCCACCCCGGCGTGTACTGGACGCACAACGACCAGGACACCGGGCCGTACCTGTACGCCGTGGACGGTGCCACCGGCGAGACCGTCGCCCGGGTCGCGCTGTCCGGCGTCGGCACCCCGCGGGACGTCGAGGCGATCGCCGTCGGCCCGGGCAACCGCCTCTTCGTCGGCGACATCGGCGACAACCTCGGCGGCACGTGGCCCTACGTGTGGATCTACGAGCTGCCCGAGCCGAAGGAGCTGAAGGACCAGACGGTCAAGGCCACGCAGTACGTCGTGAAGTACGCGGACGGCGCCCGCGACGCCGAGTCGATGGTCGTCCACCCCAAGACGGGGCGGGTCTACCTCATCGACAAGAACGAGGACGGCGGGCATCTGTACGAGGGCCCCGCGAAGCTGTCCTCCTCCGGCACGAACGTCTTCCGGCCCACCATCCCCGTCGACCTGTGGGCCACCGACGCCGCGTTCTCCCCGGACGGCGAACAGCTCGCCGTGCGCGGCTACCTGGGCGGCATCTGGTACGCCTGGAACGGCGGCAAGATCCAGCGCAAGGGCCGCATCAGCGTGCCGCTGGGGCAGGGGGAGTCGGTCACGTACACGGCCGACGGCAAGAAGCTGCTGCTCGGCATGGAGGGCGAGAACAGTCCGGTGAAGGCGCAGGACGCGCCCGGGGGCGGCGGCGACGCGTCCTCGTCCTCGTCGTCCTCGGGAGGCTCCGCCGACGGCGGTTCCGCTTCCGGCGGCAACACGCTCAAGGTCGGCGCGGTCGGCCTCCTCGTGGCCTGCGCGGTGCTGTTCGGTCTACGGCGTGTCTTCCGGCGCCGCTGAGCCGCCCGCCCCGGTCCGCGCGGCCACCAGCACCTCCAGCCCGTCCAGGATGCGCTGGAGCCCGAACTCGAAGTGGTCGAAGCCGGTGCTGAAGGCGTCCTCGGAGAGGGAGGCGAGCACCGGGTACCGGCCGCTGGCCATGGCCTTCACCAGCACCGGCTCCTGGGCCGCCCAGAACTGGGCGTCCGTCAGCCCGGAGCCGCGCTCGGCCTCCTGGGCGTACACCTGTGTGCGGGCGGCGCCGACCACGTACCCGTCGATCATGACGACGACCGACACCAGCTCGGGGTCGGTCAGCCCCATCGGCCGGATCCGGGCGAGCACCTTCTCCATGCCGTCCAGGGCGCTCGGGCCGAGGACCGGGCGGGACTGGTTCACCTCCAGCAGCCAGGTGTGGCGGCGGTAGAGAGCGAGGGTGGCCCGGCCGAGGGCCGCCAGCGCCGAGCGCCAGCCGCCGTCGCCGAGGTCGGCCGGATTGTCGGACGGGCGCTGTACGCGGTCCAGCATCAGGTCGATCAGCTCGCCCTTGCCGGGGACGTAGCGGTACAGGGACATCGTGCCGGTGCCCAGCTCGGTGGCGATCCGGCGCATCGAGACCGCGCCGAGCCCGTCGCGGTCCGCGACCTCGACGGCGGTCTCCACGATCCGCTCCAGCGTCAGTCCCGGCTTGGGCCCCCGGCTGGGCCGCCGGCCGGTGTCCCACAACAGTTCGAGGGTGCGGTTGATGTCACCGCTGCCGCTGGTCTCCGTACCGCTCGCCATGGGGGCATTCTAGGACCGCGCCGAAAAACTGAGTACGGCGTACGCGCAATCGGGTACGGTGTACTCAGTTGTTCTTGGTTGCGAGTGAGAGGGGGACCCCATGGGCGACGGATACGCGGTGCGGGCCGAGGGGCTGGAGAAGCGCTACGGCGAGAAGCGCGCTCTCGACGGTTTCCACCTGGACGTCCGGCAGGGCACGGTGCACGGCCTGCTGGGGCCGAACGGCGCCGGGAAGACCACCGCCGTGCGCATCCTGTCCACGCTGGTCCGGCTGGACGGGGGCCGGGCCCGGGTCGCCGGCCTCGACGTCGCCCGGCAGGCACGCGAGGTGCGGGCGCGGATCGGCCTCACCGGTCAGTACGCGGCCGTGGACGAGGTGCTCACCGGACGGCAGAACCTGGAGATGTTCGGGCGCCTGTTCCACCTGGGCGGCGGGCGGGCCCGGGCGCGAGCCGCCGAGCTGCTGGAGCAGTTCGACCTGACCGACGCCGCCGACCGGGGCGTCGGCAAGTACAGCGGCGGCATGCGGCGTCGCCTGGACCTCGCCGCGTCGATGATCCTCGCGCCGTCGGTGCTGTTCCTGGACGAGCCGACCACGGGCCTCGATCCCCGCAGCCGCGGCGAGGTCTGGGACTCCGTGCGGGCGCTGGTGGCGAGCGGCACGACCGTGCTGCTGACCACGCAGTACCTGGAGGAGGCCGAC
>NZ_WWHX01000370.1 GCF_009862125.1 Streptomyces sp. SID5910 | reverse complement strand
TTAGCCCGCCCCCGCGAGGAGGAGGGAGAGTATGACGGCGAAGGACAGCACCCCGCCGTTCTTCAGCATGGACAGGAACACGCCGCAGCCGACCAGGGCGAACAGCACGGCCGCCAGGGCCTGGCCGTCGACCCGGCCGGTCAGCAGCTTGCGCACCTCGTTCTCCTCCTCGTCCTCGTACGGGACGAAGAGCCAGGCGAAGCCGTAGAAGAGGAGGCCGAGGCCACCGGTCGCGGCCAGCACCACGAGCGTGATGCGGAAGATCACCGGGTCCATGTCGCACTGCCGCCCGAGCCCGGCGCACACCCCGGCGAGCGTCTTGTGCCGCCGGTCGCGGCGGAACCTGCGGGAAGGCTCCGGCGCGTCCGTGCCCACCGCACCGCCGCCCTCGGCCCCCGGGCCCGTCGCGGCATGCTCGTGATCTGTCATGGCTCCATGGTGACGGGCCCGGCGCCCCGGCGGCAGCCGTTACGACCCTGGTCGGACCCTGATATCGGCCCTGACGCGGCACCCGGGGAGCGTTCGAGGGGCCCGCGGGCCGAAGACCAGAGGTGTCGCCGAAGATCAGGGGAGTCGTCGAAGATCAGGGGAGTCTTAGGGACCGACCCTGATGCTCCGCCTCGGCCCGTCGTGTGACCATCGGTGGCATGCCGGACGCCGCAGCACCTCCCGTTGTCGAACCGCGGCCGCCGCGCAAGCTCTACCGCAGCAGCGACGGACGCTGGCTCGGTGGCGTGGCGCGGGGGCTCGCCGGGCATCTCGGGCTGCCCGTCATCTGGGTGCGGCTGGTCTTCGTCGGCCTGTTCATGGCCGACGGCCTCGGTGCGCTGCTCTACGCGGCCTTCTGGTTCTTCGTGCCCCTCGGCGTCGGCGGCGTCGACGCGCAGAAGCCGCCGTCCCTGGTGACGGCCGAGACCTCGCCGGACGGCCGGCGAAGACTCGTCGCCCGCAAGCCGGACAGGGGCCAGATCGTCGCCCTGCTCCTCATGGTCGTCGTGGCCATGGTCTTCGTGGGCAACGTGAATCTCGGCAACGGCGCCAAGGCCTACCTGTGGCCCATCGTGCTCGTCGGCGCGGGCGTCGCCCTCGTCTGGCGCCAGGCGGACAACGCCCGCCGGGCCCGCTGGGCCGAGGTCGGCCGCGACCGGCGCACCGTCACGCTGCTGCGCTCGGTGGCGGGCGTCCTGCTGGTGACGGCCGGTGTCTCCGCGATCTTCGTGCTGCAAGGCTCGGCCGCCCACCTCGGCTCGGTGCTCCAGGCCGCCCTCGCCGTCCTCGTCGGCATAACGCTCCTCGCCGGCCCCTACCTGGTGCGCATGACGCAGGACCTGTCCGAGGAGCGGCTGATGCGCATCCGCGCCCAGGAGCGCGCCGAGGTCGCCGCCCACGTCCACGACTCGGTGCTGCACACCCTCACCCTGATCCAGCGCAACGCGGAGAACGCGGGCGAGGTGCGCCGCCTGGCCCGCGCCCAGGAGCGCGACCTGAGGGCCTGGCTCTACAAGCCCGAGGGCAACGGCAAGGACGAGGACGACGAACCCACCACCCTCGCCGAGGCGGTCAAGCGCAACGCCGCGGAGGTCGAGGACAAGCACGGTGTGCCCATCGAGGTCGTCGTCGTCGGCGACTGCCCGCTCGACGAGAGGATCGGCGCACAGATGCAGGCCGCACGCGAGGCTATGGTGAACGCCGCCAAGTACGGTGGCGAGGGCGGCGCGGTTCAGGTCTACGCCGAGGTCGAGGGCAGGACGGTCTTCGTGTCCGTGCGCGACCGCGGCCCCGGCTTCGACCTCGACTCGATACCCGCCGACCGCATGGGCGTCAGAGAATCGATCATCGGCCGCATGGAGCGCAACGGCGGCACGGCGCGGCTGCGCGCGGTGCCGGACGGCGGCACGGAGGTCGAGCTGGAGATGGAGAGGGCGGAGAAGACGTCATGAGCGACCCGACCGAAGGCAACGGAACGGCGGGACCGGCGGACGCGGGCGCGGGGGAGCGCCGGGTGCGTGTGGTCCTCGTCGACGACCACCGCATGTTCCGCACCGGCGTCCAGGCCGAGATCGGCCAGACCGCCGAGACGGGCGTCGAGGTCGTCGGAGAGGCCGCCGACGTCGACCAGGCCGTCACCGTCATCACCGCGACCCGGCCCGAGGTGGTCCTCCTCGACGTCCACCTCCCCGGCGGCGGCGGCGTCGAGGTCCTGCGCCGCTGCGCCCCCTTGATGGCCGACCCCGAGCGGCCCGTCCGCTTCCTCGCCCTGTCCGTCTCGGACGCCGCCGAGGACGTGATCGGCGTGATCCGCGGCGGTGCGCGCGGCTACGTCACCAAGACGATCACCGGTGCGGACCTGATCAACTCCGTCTTCCGCGTCCAGGAGGGCGACGCCGTCTTCTCCCCGCGCCTGGCCGGCTTCGTCCTCGACGCCTTCGCCTCCACCGACGCCCCGCCGGTCGACGAGGACCTCGACCGCCTCACCCAGCGCGAGCGCGAGGTCCTGCGCCTGATCGCCCGCGGCTACGCGTACAAGGAGATCGCCAAGCAGCTGTACATCTCCGTCAAGACGGTCGAGTCCCACGTCTCCGCGGTGCTGCGCAAGCTCCAGCTCTCCAACCGCCACGAACTGACCCGCTGGGCGACGGCACGGCGACTGGTCTGAGGGGCCCGGGTCACAGTTCGAACCAGACCTCCTTGCCGATGCCGCAGGCCCTTCGCCGTGCGCCCCAGTCCGCCGCCAGCACCGCCACCAGGGCGAGGCCACGGCCCGACTCGTCGTCCGGGCGGGCCGTGGCGGGCACCGGCAGCACCTCGGAGGCGTCCGTCACCGTGACCCGGAGTCGGTCCTCCGTCACTTCGCAGCGGGCCCAGATCTCGCGGCCTGGGGCCTTCGCATGGCGGTACGCGTTCGTCATCAGCTCGCTCAGGAGCAGTTCCGCCGTGTCCGTCACGTTCTGCGGCAGTTCCCACGACGCCGCCTGCTCGCGGAACAGGGTGCGGGCCCGGCCGACACTGCGCGCATGCCGGGGCAGCCGCCACTCGATGTCCTTCGGGGCGGTCGTGGGAGGCGGCGGCCACGGGGTCTGCATGCGCTGTTCATCCCTTGCGTCGATGTTTCGCGGTTGACGGGATCACCGTCCCGGCTCGCGCGTAGCCTCACGAGTGACGGAGGGGGTACAGCGCGTGGCTGTACCCCGCGTGGACCCGGGGGAGGTTGCGTGGCGACCGAGGTGAACTCCCAGCCGCCGATCGCGTGGCGGTACTGCGGCAGCCAGATCAAGATGTGGCGCGCGGAGGCGGGCGTCGGCCGGGAGGCGCTGGCGAAGGAGGCCGGTTACGACTACGAGTACGTCAAGTCGATGGAGAACGGCCGCCGACGTCCCACCTTGCGGTTACTCCAGATCGCGGACCAGGTGTGCGGGGCGGGCGGAAAGCTCGTCGCTGCGCAGGAGTACCTGAAGCCGGAGCCGTTCCCGGCGCGGTCGCAGGAGTTCATGGCCATCGAGGCGGAGGCGATCAGCGTCTCCTGCTACGAGCCGCTGCTGATCCCGGGCTTGTTGCAGACGGAGGAGTACGCGCGTGCGTTGATCGGGGCCAGCTGTCCGCCGCTCGATGACGAGACGGTCGCCGAACGGGTAGCGGCCAGGCTTCGGCGCCAAGAGGCGCTGGCCCGGCGGATCAGCGTGCTCTACGGCTTCGTGATCTACGAGGCCGCGCTACGGACGGAAGTCGGCGGCAAGCAGGTCATGCAGGCTCAACTTGAGCATCTGCGGGAGGTCGGCCGAAGCCGCAACGTTTCGGTGCAGGTGCTCCCGATCGGCCGGTGCACTGGTGTCGCCCTCGCCGGTCCCATCGTCTTGCTGGAAACGCCTGAGCACGACATGTTGGCCTATATCGAAGCGCCAGAGGTCAGCGTGCTGCACGCCAGTCTGGGCAAGGTGAGTGCGTTGAACCAGCGGCATGCCATGATCCGCATGCACGCCCTCAGTATTGAGGAGTCAGCCGAGTTCATCAGAAAGGTGGCGGAGGAGCCGTGAGCGACAGCCTGGCGTGGTTCAAGTCGAGCTACAGCGACGATCAGGGCGGCAACTGCCTCGAAGTCGCCCTCGACTGGTTCAAGTCCAGCCACAGCGACAGCGAGGGCAGCAACTGCGTCGAGGTCGCTCCCTGCCCCCACACCGTGCACGTCCGGGACTCGAAGCTCGGCCCCGACAGCCCCCGGTTCGCCGTCGCCGGGGACTCCTGGACGGCGTTCGTCGCCTACGCCCGCGGCTGAGCCTCGCTCACACCACCCGCGCCGCCCCCGCGAACGGCATCTCGTCGACGGGGGCGAGGCGGACCGGGGCCGACGGGTTCGGGGCGTGGATCATCTGGCCGTTGCCGACGTAGATGCCGACATGGCTGATCCCGGAGTAGAAGAAGACCAGGTCCCCGGGAGCGAGTTCGGAGCGTGAGACGCGCCGCCCCGCGCCGATCTGGGCGTAGGTCGTACGAGGCAGGGCGACACCCGCGGAGCGATACGCGGCCTGGGTCAGGCCCGAGCAGTCGAAGGCGTTCGGGCCGGTCGCACCCCACACGTAAGGGCTGCCGAGCTTCTGGTAGGCGTACGCCACGGCCGCCGCGGCCCGCGAGTTCGGCGCCTCGGCGGACGCCGACAGGACCTCGCGGGCACCCGCGGAGCGCGTGGCGGCGCGCGGCGCGCGTTCCTCGGCCGTCAGCCCGGACAACAGGCGCCGCGCCGCGTCCAGCTTGTCGGTGACGGTCTTGCGGTGTTTCTTCAGCTCGGCCTGCCGTGAGACCAGCGCGGCCCGCTCGATCCGCGCGGCGCCCCGCAGTTGCTCGACGTCCCGGAGTTCCTTGCGCGCCCGGCCGACGGCCGCCGTCTGCCGGCTGCCCACCCGCTGCACGAACTCGGCGCCCTCCAGATACCGGTCGGGGTCCGAGGAGAGCGCGAGCTGGAGGGCCGGGTCGAGGCCCCCGCCGCGGTACTGCGCCGCCGCGACCGAGCCCAGCGTCTCCCGCGTCGCGTTCAGCCGGTCCTCCTTGCGGGCCACCTCGTCCCGCAGGTCCTCCAGGCGCTGCTCGGCGGCGTCGGCCTTCTCCTTCGCGCCGTTGTACTTCTCGGTGGCGACCTCCGCCTCCTGGTACAGCTTGTCGACCTGCGCCCTGACCTGCGCCGGGGTCTGCTGCGGGTCGGCGTGCCCGGTACCGCTCAGCCCGGCCGCGCCGGCCGCGCCCGCGAGGGTGACCGTGACGGCGGTGCGGGCGGCCGTCCCGCCGCCCCCGAGCCGTCTCCGTGGCCTGCGATGCGCTGCCACCAGGGATCCCCGTCCTTCCGTACCGTGCGCCGGCCGCTGCTCGGACCGGTCGTCTGCGGAAGGACGCTAGGCCGGTGGGTAACGAGCAGGTGACGGAATGCGCGGAACTGGCGATACCGGACCGGCGTGCGACCGTAGGTGACCGCGGGCCGGGCGGGAGGCCGTCGTCTTCACGCAGGGTGATGACCGAAGTGCCGGATCGGGGACATGTGGGGACGATGAGCTGCTATGGGGCGCATAAATGCATCCGAGTCCGCCCGGGCCGGACGGGCCGGTGTCGGAGCGTGTCCGGCCGCTGATTAGGCTCCGGCCTCATGGACGTACTCATCCACCTCTTCGTCGGTCTGCACATCGTCGGCATCGCGGCCCTGCTCGGGGGCTTCCTGACCCAGATGAAGGCGATGGGCCAGGGCACCGCCCGCTTCACCCCGGCCATGCTGCACGGCGCGCTGACGATGCTGGTCACCGGAGCGGTCCTGGTCGGCCTCAACCAGGCCCAGGACTACTCCGTCGACAACGTCAAGATCGGCGTGAAGCTGGCCGTGCTGATCGTGATCCTCGGCCTCGTCTACGTGAAGCGCGACGACGAGAAGGTGGACAAGCCGCTGTTCGGCCTGGTCGGCCTGCTGACCCTGGTCAACATCTTCATCGCGGTGCTGTGGACCTGACGTCCGCCGTCCGCCCCGCGGCGGACCGCAGCCCGGCCCGGGCCGAGGCGACCGCCCCCACCGCGACCGCCAGCCACGCGGCCACCGCGATCCACACCAGGGCCTGACCGAGCCCCTCCAGCCATGAGGCGTCCACGACGGCGGCGACGGACAGCGTCGCCGCCGCGGTCATGCCGAGGGGGAACACGGTCGACCAGCGGCGCACGTCGTAGCGCAGGCGGGGCCACACGAACTCGGCGACCATGAGGACGGCGTACCAGGCGAGGTCGAGCACCAGCAGGACGACGGTCGCGTCGTGCAGCACGGCACCGACGTCGTCGTTCCACAGGTACATCCCGGTGTCGGCCGCGGCGAGCAGCCTGGCCCCCGCGAGTGCCGAGATCGCGAGCGCGCCGCCCGCGACCCAGTGGTCCCCGGCGCCGCGGGCCACCTGCCGCGGGTCGAAGCGGAACAGCGCGACGGCGTAGAGCACCAGCCCCAGCCAGAACGGCACCAGCGCCACGTGCGCGAGCCAGGCCGTCGAGGTGGCCGCCGCCAGTGTGGCCGCCAGCACGGCCAGCCCCTCCGTCGCCACGCAGCCGAGGAACACCGCCCCGGGCATCCGCCGCTCCCAGTGCCGCACGACCACCAGCAGCAGCCCCGGCCACAGCAGCGCGGCCAGCGCCAGCAGGGCCCCCGCCAGGGCCGTCCAGCCGAGCACCGCGAACCGCGTGCCGACCACCGCCGTCGCGGCGACCGCGGTGAGCGCGGCCGGCGTCCCCGCCTGCGTCACCCACCCCGCCCGGTCGGACAGCAGCAGCGAGACGAAGTCCGCCGCGAGCGCCAGCCACGCGGCGCAGGCCAGCACCAGGATGACGCGGGACAGCAGCTCGTGGCCCGTCAGGTGCAGGCCGACCGACAGGATGCCGGTCGCCATCACCGCGGCCCCGGCCGCCGGCGGACGCTGCGCCCACCAGGCGCGCAGAGGGTGACTAGTGCCCGATGACATGGGTCGATGCTAGAGAGCACCGCCCGTCAGGCCGGGCGCACCACGCTGTGGATCGACGACTCGCCGTCGTAGTACACCGACTCCTCGCGGACGTACGCGCCCGGCTTCGGGGCGTGGATCATCATGCCGTCGCCGATGTAGATGCCGACGTGGCTGATGTCGTCGTAGAAGAAGACCAGGTCACCGGGTTGCGCCTGGGCGATGGAGACCGTCGTGCCGGCGTCGACCTGGTCGTAGGTGGTGCGCGGCAGCGTCACGCCCGCGGCCTTCCAGGCGGCCTGGGTGAGGCCGGAGCAGTCGTAGGAGTCGGGGCCGGTCGCGCCCCAGACGTACGGCTTGCCGATCTGGGCGCGGGCGAAGGCGAGCGTCTTGTCGGCCTTGGTGCCGTACGAGGGGTCGGGCGTGGAGGAACCGGTGCCCGTGCCGCCGCCGGTCGATCCGGTCGATCCGGTCGAACCGGTGGAGCCCGTCGAGGTGTCGTTCTGCTGGGCGGCCTGCTCCTGCCGCTCCCGCTCCTCGGCCTGCTGCCGGGCGAGCTCGGCGGCCTTGCGTTCGGCCTCCTCCTGCTTCTTCTTCTCGATCGCCGCGAGCCGCGCCTTCTCCTCGGCCGTCAGCGTCGACAGCAGCTCCCGCGCGTCGGCGAGCTTCGTCTGGACGGTGGCCTTGGCCTTCTTCAGGTCCTCCTGCGAGCCGGTGAGCGTCTCCAGGCTCTCCGTGGCCTGCCGGCGCTTCTCCATCGTCTCGGACTGCTGGGTGACGTAGTCGTCGACCGCCTCCTTCTGGCGGCCGGTGAGCCGGGTCATCAGCTGGCTCTGGTCGACGTAGTCCTGCGGTGAGTCCGCGAGCAGGAAGGTCGCGGCCGACGGGACCAGGCCGCCCGTGCGGTACTGCGCGGAGGCGTAGGAGCCCAGCTGGTCGCGGGCCTCGTTGAGCTTCTGGGTGCGCTTCGCGACGTCGTCGAGGAGGGTGTCGACGCGCTCGCGCTGCTTCGCGGTCCTCTCCTTCGCCGCGTTGTACTTCTCGGTCGCCGACCCGGCCTGGCGGTAGAGGTCGTCGACCTTCTTCTCGACCTCTTCGAGGGTCGGCCGGTCGTCCGACGGGGTGGCGTCGGCCGTCTGGGACAGCAGGGCGACGGAGGTGAGGGCCGCCGTGGCGAGGGCGGGGGTCCGTATGCCTGCGACGCGCGAACCGGTGGGACGCGACTTGCGGTGCGACGCCAAGGGAGGCGACTCCTTCCGTGCTCCGCCTACCGGGTTAGCTGTCGGGTTCGGGCGGTGTGGCTCGGAAGGTGTGCCCTACGGCGCCGCCCCCGTCGAGGGCGGGTGGCCGATTCACCCCAGGAATTCGGTTGGGTCCCCGGCTCCGTGTGCCGTACGGCACACCGGACTCGGCGGAGGCCGCGCGTCCCGGCGACGTTCGCCGGAGGGGGCGTGCGACCTGCCCCGCACCGTAGCCAACTCGTGTGGCGCCTGGGAAGGTTGCCGGGTGATATGCCCGATACATTTTCGTGACCTTCGGTGGGGAGGTCACCGCCTGTGATAGAGCCTGCTCCGAGAGTCCCGATCTCCGGATTCCCGGCCGATTTCCGGGGTGGCGGCCGGTTGTCGGTGGGGCGCCCTAGACTCGGAGAGCGATGAGCAGCCTCTTTGACGAAAGCTTCCTGGCGAGCCTCCAGACCCCGCGCGGTCACGAGGAGGAACCCCCGCCACCGCCCGAGGACGATCACGGACCGGAGCCCGTTCCGCACGATCTGTTCGGCGGGAAGTTCGACGCGCCGCCGGACCGTGACACCCACTACCGGGACGGCGCCCCGCGCCCCGCCCTGGACCCGGCCGCCCTGCTGGAGGGGCTGAACGAGAACCAGCGCGCCGCCGTCGTCCACTCCGGCTCCCCGCTGCTCATCGTGGCCGGCGCCGGCTCCGGCAAGACCCGCGTGCTCACCCACCGCATCGCCCACCTGCTGGGCGAGCGGGGCGTCCACCCCGGGCAGATCCTCGCGATCACCTTCACCAACAAGGCCGCGGGCGAGATGAAGGAGCGCGTCGAGCAGCTGGTCGGCCCGCGCGCCAACGCGATGTGGGTCATGACGTTCCACAGCGCGTGCGTCCGCATCCTGCGCCGCGAGTCCAAGAAGCTCGGCTTCACGTCGTCGTTCTCGATCTACGACGCCGCCGACTCCAAGCGCCTGATGGCCCTGGTCTGCCGCGACCTGGACCTCGACCCCAAGCGCTTCCCGCCCAAGTCCTTCAGCGCCAAGATCAGCAACCTGAAGAACGAGCTGATCGACGAGGAGGACTTCGCCGCCCAGGCCGCCGACGGTTTCGAGAAGACCCTCGCCCAGGCCTACGCCATGTACCAGTCGCGGCTGCGCGAGGCCAACGCCCTCGACTTCGACGACCTGATCATGACGACGGTCAATCTGCTCCGCGCCTTCCCGGACGTCGCCGAGCACTACCGCCGCCGCTTCCGGCACGTCCTGGTCGACGAGTACCAGGACACCAACCACGCCCAGTACGCCCTGGTGCGCGAGCTGGTCGGCGGGGCTTCGGAACACCCTGTCGACGTGCCGCCCGAGGCCGAGGTCCCGCCCGCCGAGCTGTGCGTCGTGGGCGACGCCGACCAGTCGATCTACGCCTTCCGCGGCGCCACCATCCGCAACATCCTCCAGTTCGAGGAGGACTACCCGGACGCGACGACGATCCTCCTGGAGCAGAACTACCGCTCCACCCAGACGATCCTCAGCGCGGCCAACGCGGTCATCGAGCGCAACGAGTCCCGCCGCCCCAAGAACCTGTGGACCAACGCGGGCGCCGGCTCGCAGATCACCGGGTACGTCGCCGACACCGAGCACGACGAGGCCCAGTTCGTCGCCGACGAGATAGACCGCCTCACCGACGCGGGCGAGGCGAAGGCCGGCGACGTCGCCGTCTTCTACCGCACCAACGCCCAGTCCCGTGTCTTCGAGGAAGTCTTCATCCGCACCGGCCTGCCCTACAAGGTCGTCGGCGGCGTCCGCTTCTACGAGCGCAAGGAGGTCCGGGACGTCCTGGCCTACCTGCGCGTCCTCGCCAACCCCGAGGACTCGGTGCCGCTGCGCCGCATCCTCAACGTCCCCAAGCGCGGCATCGGCGACCGCGCCGAGGCGATGATCGACGCCCTCTCCCAGCGGGAGAAGATCAGCTTCCCGCAGGCCCTGCGCCGCGTGGACGAGGCGTACGGCATGGCCGCCCGGTCGTCCAACGCCGTCAAGCGCTTCAACACCCTCATGGAGGACCTGCGCACGGTCGTGGAGTCCGGCGCCGGACCGGCCACCGTCCTGGAGGCCATCCTCGAACGCACCGGCTACCTCGCCGAGTTGCAGTCCTCCACCGACCCGCAGGACGAGACCCGCATCGAGAACCTTCAGGAACTCGCCGCCGTCGCCCTGGAGTTCGAACAGGAGCGCGCCGAGGCCGAGGGGGAGAGCGGCGGCACGCTGGCCGACTTCCTGGAGCGGGTCGCGCTGGTCGCCGACTCCGACCAGATCCCCGACGAAGAGGACGGCGACGGCGTCGTCACCCTGATGACCCTGCACACCGCCAAGGGCCTGGAGTTCCCGGTCGTCTTCCTCACCGGCATGGAGGACGGCGTCTTCCCGCACATGCGCGCCCTCGGCCAGGCCAAGGAGCTGGAGGAGGAGCGCCGCCTCGCCTACGTCGGCATCACGCGCGCCCGGGAGCGGCTGTACCTGACCCGGTCCACGCTGCGCAGTGCCTGGGGCCAGCCGTCGTACAACCCGCCCTCGCGCTTCCTGGAGGAGATCCCGGCGCCCCACCTGGAGTGGAAGCGCACCGGGGCGAACGGGCCCGCCCCCTCCGCGCCGGTCTCCGGAGTGGCGGCCTCGCTGTCGTCGTCCCGGTCCCGCTCCTCCGCGTCGGGCGCGTCCGGCTTCGCCACACGCCGGTCCTCCGAGAAGCCGACGGTCTCGCTCGCCATCGGCGACCGCGTCACGCACGACCAGTTCGGGCTCGGCACGGTCGTCGGGGTCAAGGGCACGGGAGGCAACGCCGAGGCGACGATCGACTTCGGGGACACCAAGCCGAAGCGGCTGCTGCTGCGGTACGCGCCGGTGGAGAAGCTCTGAGCCCGGGCTGAGCGCCGGACCGCCTGACGTCGACGTCAGGCGGTCACTGCGGGTCGAGGCCGTGGCTGCGCAGCCACGGCAGCGGGTCGATCGCCCCGCCGCCGGAGGGCCGCACCTCGAAGTGCAGGTGCGGTCCGGTCGAGTTCCCCGTGTCGCCGGAGAGCGCGATCGGATCGCCGGCCTTGACCTTGGCTCCGTAGGGAACCTGGTAACTGGAGAGGTGGCAGTACCAGGTCTCCGTGCCGTCCTTCGCGGTGAGGATCAGCATGTTCCCGTACGCCACGTTGTACTGCGTACGCACCGTGCCGTCGGTCGCCGCCATCACCTTCGTGCCGTACGACACGGGGAAGTCGATGCCGGTGTGCGCGGACATCCAGTTGATGCCGGCCTGGCCGTAGTAGGCGCTGAGCCCGTGCTGCTCGACCGGGATCGCGAACTTGGGACGCAGCCGCTCCTTGCGGGCCGCCTCCTCCGCCGCCCGCCTCTTCTCCGCCGCCTGCTCGGCCTTGAGGTCGATGCGCTCCTGCGTCCGGCTGGCCCGGTCGGCGAAGTCGTCGGCGCCGGCGGACAGGCTCGCGAGCTGCGTGTCCAGCTTGTTGTTGGCGGTGGACGGCTTCACCGGCGCGGCGCCCGCGTCCGCCGCCGACGCCGTGGTGTCCGCGCCGTCCTCGCCGCCCAGGCTGCCGACGGAGGCCGCGGCGATACCGGCGACGCTCATCACGCAGGCCGACGGCACGGCGATGGTCAGCAGCGCCGAGCGCTTGGCCGGCTGCCGCCGACGGGAACGCGCCCCGCCCCGGGAGGCGGTGCGCGCGGCGGGGACCCGGGGGGCCGGGACGACCTCTTCCTGGCCTTCAAGGAGAGTGGTCACGGCGGGCAGTTCGCCGGTGGCCGCCAACCCGTCGTCGTGCGGGGCCGGTTCCTCGGCGGTGGCGGCGGCCGGTGCGGGGTCCGGCGCGTCCGTTGTCACGTCCGTCGCGGTGGCCTGCGTCGCGTCGTCCTGTGTCGTGCCGTTCGAGTTCCACTGCGTGGCGTCGTAAGCGCCGGTGTCGAACGTCTCGGTGGCGAAGGTGCCCGCGGTGAAGGTCCCGGTGGTGAAGGTCTGGGTGCCCCACTCCCACTGCTGGGTCCCGTCGGCCGGGTTGCCGGACTGGTCGGGCTGGGCCCAGGCGGCCGTGTCCCACTGGCCCGTCGACTCGGCGCTCGTCGCCTGCGCCGGCACCACAGGCTGCCGGCCGAGGGCCGTCCACGTCGTCGTGTCGTAGGCGCCCGAGTCGTAGGCGGCGTGGTGCTGGGCCGCGTACGCGTCGTGGTGCGGCGTCTGGTGGCTGCCGGTCGCCCACTGGGTGGCGTCGTACGTGCCGGTGGCGGCGTAGGCGATGTCGTACGAGCCGGTGGTGTCGTAGCCGCCGGTGTTCTGGTCCGGGTGGCCGCCGAAGCTGCCGAAGAGCGGGTCCGCGGCGAAGGTCGCCGTGGCGTGGGGGCCGGTGGCGAAACCGGTGGCGTCGTAGCCGCCGTACGTGGTGAGGTCGCCGTACTGGGCTTCACCGGTGCCGTACGGCGCGTAGTGCGCCGGGTCGGCGTCGGAAGCCGAGGCCGGGGCGGTCATGCCCCCCGACGGGTGACGGTCGTTCACCAACTTCTCTTTCGCCTCGACAACAGGGCTGCCAGAGCAGTGCGGCGACTGTACCCGTCGGTATGCGGGCGCGACAATCTTCTGAAGGTTTCACCCACGCAGGAAACGGGCATTCGGCCGTGTTTTGGGGGACGGCGGGCGCGAGTTTGGTTTTGTGTTCGACGTTTGTTCGACGTCGGTCGGTGTGTCGCCGTGACATCTACCGTGGTGGTCACGGCCTTCCCGGCGGCCGATCGGGTGACGGCGCCGGGCTCAGGCGACGGTCAGGCCGCCGGAGTGGTCGCCGGCCGCCGCGCCCGCTCCCGGGCCGGGCGTGTCGAGCGCCTGCCGGATCCCGGTGGCCACGGCGGGGTGCACGGGCAGGGCCAGGTGGCCGATGCCGCTCACCCGGACGTTCTGCACGGTCAGGTCGGGATGGTCGAGACAGGCCGTCTCCAGCGGGTCCATCACCCGGTCCAGGTCGCTCCAGAAGCTGACGAACTGCGTGCGGCAGCCGGGCGCCGGCCGGGCCAGCTCCTCCAGCACCGCCGAACCGGGACGCATCTGGCGCACGATCGGGTGGGCGTTTGCCAGCGGCACCACCCGGGTGCCCGCGTGCGGCGTACCGAGCGTCACGAGCGTGCGGACCCGCAGGTCACCGCCGAGACGCTGCACGTAGTACCGGGCGATCAGCCCGCCGAGGCTGTGGCCGACCACGTCGACGCGGTCACTGCCCGTGCGCTCGCAGATCTCCTCGATGTGCCGGCCGAGCAGCTCGGCGGCACAGCGGATGTCGCAGGTCAGCGGCGAATAGTTCAACGACTCCACCTGCTGCCTGCCGTGCTGGGCCAGGCTGCGGCGCAGCAGGAGGAAGACCGAACGGTTGTCGATGAAGCCGTGCAGCAGGACGACCGGAGGGCTGGCGGGGGCCGGCAGCTTCGCGGTGGGCGCGGAGGAGGACTCCGGGTCCCGGGAGACCCCGCGGGCCGGCGCGGGGACGCACCGGCGCTCCTGGACGATGCCGGAGGGATAGAGGAGCAGATGTCCGGCGAGGATCGCGGCCTCCAGGGCCGTCGCCTTCAGGAGGGTCATGGACAGCCCCGTCACCCTGGCGGGAAGGCCGGCCAGACCGGAAAGGCCCGAGAAACCGGTGAGGGCCGACAGTCCCGGGAGCGCCGGAAGCGCCGGAAGTGGTGGAAGTGCTGGAATCGCCGGGAGAGCGGGCAGGAAACGCTGACAGAGCGGGAGAAGGGGCAGTGCTGCCGTCGTGACCTTCATGGGCCGACCTCCTGTCGGCACGCGGAGGAACGCCTCTGTCCCCGTGTGCCCTCGTGGAGAGCCGTGACACCAGTGATGGGTGGTGTTTGCGAGGTTTACGTAAACCAGTGTGTCAGTGCGGTGGGCTCTGTGCCCTTCGGTGCCGTTGGATACGGCGACGAGGCCCGCGGCTTTCCTGCCCTTGTCCTGCCCTCGCTGCGGCTCTCCGTGCGCGTGTTCACTCGGCGACCCTGCGGCGGTGCGCGGTGAACATGTCCCACCGTGTGATTTCCCCCTCTGTCTCCGCCGCGAAACTGCCGGTTGCGGGATGCGGGCGATAACGTTCGTTCACTTCCCCGGACGGCGTGGTGCGGGGTGCCCGTGTCGCGAGGGCGTGCATTTCACGCGCGCACCGTGCCCCTGTGTACGGGCATGGGTGATGTGTGCGGTACTTGTCGGTACGGATGGATGTAGTCGCTTCATGGAGGCAGTGATGGGTGTGGCAGCCGGTCCGATCCGCGTGGTGGTGGCCAAGCCGGGGCTCGACGGCCACGATCGCGGGGCCAAGGTGATCGCGCGGGCCCTGCGCGACGCCGGTATGGAGGTCATCTACACCGGCCTCCACCAGACACCCGAGCAGATCGTGGACACCGCGATCCAGGAGGACGCCGACGCGATCGGGCTGTCCATCCTCTCCGGTGCGCACAACACGCTCTTCGCCGCCGTGATCGACCTGCTTCGTGAGCGGGACGCGGCGGACATCCTGGTCTTCGGCGGCGGGATCATCCCCGAGGCGGACATCGCCCCGCTGAAGGAGAAGGGCGTCGCGGAGATCTTCACACCGGGTGCGACGACGGCGTCGATCGTGGACTGGGTCCGGACGAACGTACGGGAGCCTGCGGGGGCGTAGGCGCTCCGCTTGGCCGGCGGGGCGATGAGCGCGGGGGCGATGCCTTGACGAGGGCGCCTCGCCGCGGGCGCCTTGCCGGTCGGCGTTTCGCTGCCCCGGCGCGCGGCGGGGAGGGCGGCCCGGCGCGTGGCCCGGCGAGGGCGCACGGCGCGTGGCCTGGCGTG
>NZ_WWHX01000369.1 GCF_009862125.1 Streptomyces sp. SID5910 | reverse complement strand
TCGGGGGTGTGGGGCGCCGTGGGGGTCTCGGGGGTTCTCATGGAAGCGGGTCCTAGCCGTCGGTGGAGGTGACGAGTGGAGCGGCGGAGCGCGGGGTGTCCGGTGCGTCGGGCGCTGTCCGCGCGTGCGGGAGGAGCGGGTGCGGTACGGCGGCTGGGTCGGTCGGGTCGGGGGCTCGGGTGAGCACGGCCAGCGGGGGTGCTCCGGGGCGGGTGGGCAGGGTCCGTGCGGTCATGCCGGACTCGGCCACCACGTCCTTCAGGCCGAAGGGCGCCCAGCGGTAGGAGTCGCGCACCTCGCGCTCCGCCTGCGGGGCGCCGTCCCGGTAGACCCGCCAGGTGGAGTGCAGGCGCATCACGCCGTCGTCCGTCTCGTCCGGTGCCGCGCCGAAGGACCACTCGTAGCGGTGGTGTCCGGCGGTGGCGGTGGCGAGCCGGGTCTCGGGCAGGGTGGAGGGCCGCTCGAACTGCATCAGTTCGACGATCACCAGCCCGCCGGGGACCAGCCGGCGGTTCAGTCGCCGCCACAGCCTGGACCGCTCGTCGGCGTCGAGATGGCCGAGGACTCCGCAGAGCAGGACGACGCTGATCCGGTCGGGGAGATCGAGGTCGGGAGCGGCGTCCGCGGTGACGGTCACCCGGGTCCGCAGGTCCTCGTCGCTGAAGACCCGGCTGGTGAGCACGGCGCGCATGCCGACCGACGGCTCGCAGGCGATGATCTCCGCGTCCGGCCGGGCCCGGGCGACGGCCTCGGTCACCAGACCGGTGCCGGCGCCGATGTCCACCACGGGGCCGGTGCTCAGGTCGGCGTCGGCGAGGAGCGCGGCGACCGCGGGGGCGCTCGCCGTCGCGGTGTGCTCGGCGGCGACGAGGTCGAAGAACTCCGCCGACGGGGAGTACGCGGCGGTGTCCGCCGTCCGGGCCGACGCCGGCTCCGACGCGGGCCGGGCCGGCCCCTCGACTGAACCGGGCCCCGTCGCGCCGGGGGCGTCGCGGGGCGGGTCCGGCTCGGGGCGAGGCTGCCGGGACCACTCCCCCGCAGGGAAGACGTCGCTCACCGCGAGCGAGCGTGGCGTGCCCGGCCGGACGATCTCGGGTGGGCCCAGCCGGGTCGCGAGGTCGGTCCAGATGCGGCACACGGCCAGCCCGTACTGACCCGCGCGCAGGGCGTCGCCGCCCTGGGCAATGGCCTCGCGGAGCCCGTCGAGGGCGCTGCCGATCGCTTCGGGCCACAGGTCGGAGAAGACCGTACGGAAGGAACCGGTGTTCCCGACCACCGCCGTGGTCCCGAGTCCCAGGCGGCCCGTGCCCGGACCGTCCAGGACGAAGCGCCGGTCGGCGTCCCGCCCGATGTGCAGGCGGGGGTTCCACAGCACGGGGCCGTGGGTGTCGGCCAGGGTGAGCACTCCGCCCTCGGTGCCGAGGGAGACGCGGTGCCAGTGCAGGGCGTGGTTGTCGCGGTCGGACGGGTCGAGCTGGTGGTGCACCCGCAGGGTGAGGGGTGTGCCGGCGAACACGCCGTGCAGGGAGCGGAACGGCTGCGGTCCGATCTCGGCCGGCACCGGTGCCGGGTCCGCGAACCGCCAGGGGCGCAGGGTGCCCATCGCCTGGCCGAGGATGTCCACCAGCGGATGCATCAGGTGAATGGGGGTGGCGGCGTCCAGGAAGAGCGGCCGCTGCCGTGCGACGAGCCGGTGGGCCGCCTCGATGAAGGCGCGGACCGGGGCGACGTGCGGATAGTGGGTGTTGAGGCGGTACTGCACGCCCCGGCTGCGGGCGTGTCTGAGATTGCCCGTCAACTCGGTGAGGTGGACGGGGTGTTCCTGGAGGACGTGGATGCCGCGGTCCATGAGCGCCCTGGCCAGCTCGGTGCCCTGGCCGCCCGAGATGGACGAACTCACCGCCACGCAGGCCGCGTCGATGTCGGCCGGGAGGTCGTCGGCATCCGAGTAGAAGGGGACGCCGAGACTCTTGGCGTACGCCCGGGAGGCCCCCGATCCCCGGCTCAGGATGCCCGCCAGGGTGTATCCGGGGCGCCGGCGTACCGCCTCGGCGTAGAAGCGGCCGAAGTTGGTGCCGCAGACCAGCACGCGCAGCGGCGTCGACGCACTCACAGCACTCCTTCTTCCACCTGTTCGGCGCGGGCCGCCGTGCCGGTGAGCCGGAGGTCGGCGGCACCGTGGGACCGCAGGTGCCGCACCACGCGGTCGGGATCCAGTACGTCGCAGGCGAAGTGCACGCCCGCCGGAACCCCGCCCCGCAGCACCGCGTCCACGGCCAGCGCGCCCACGGCGGCGGTGAGCCGGTAGCTGCTTGCCGCCCGCAGGGTCAGGCCCGCCGTCGCCGGCGCCCCGGACGCGGTGCCGGACAGCGCGAAGTCCATGACGTAGTAGGGCTTGCGGCCGGCCAGGTCGAGGTCGGCGGCGAGGATCAGCCGCTCCGCCAGCCGGTCCGGGTCGTCCCCGGCGGCGAGACGGCCCGGGAGGACGTTGAGCAGTGCGCGTACGGCGGGGCCGGGGTGGACGTTGTACCAGTCGAGCCGGTCGACGCCCAGGTCGCCGGCGAGGCGTTCGCTCTCGCCGCTGAGATAGGGCTGTACGGCGACCCGGCCGGGGAACGCCGGGTGCACGGCGTCCTCGTCGGTGCGCAGGGCGCGCGGCACGCGGCGGCCGCCGCGGACGGCCGCCAGGGCCTCGCCGTAGGCGGCGCCGTCCGCGCCTCCCGAGCTGAGGGAGAGCATGAGGTCGTGGGCCACCGTCGGCGAACACGTCTCCAGGCCGCCGCAGTACGCGGTCAGTGCGGCGGCGGTGTCCGGGCCCTGCCCGGCCAGCCAGCGCGGCAGGAGGCTGGACAGGCCGGGCAGGGCCCCCGCCGACAGGACGACCGTGCGGCCGTCGCGGGCCGGGTCGCCGCCCTTGAGGAGGTCTTCGGCTGCCGGGTCGTCCCCGGCGACGTCGACGCAGTGCGCGCCGGCGTCGAGTGCCGCGAAGGCCACGGTGGCGCGGAGCCGGTAGGTGGGGCCGACGCAGTTGAGGACGATGTCGCAGCCCTCGGTGAAGGCACGCAGGCCGTCCGTTGCGGTGGCGTCGGCCCAGACCGTCTCGTCGTGGCCGCCGGGGTTCTCCTCGGCGACCTCGCACAGGGCGGACGCGGTCCGGCCGCCCAACCGCAGGCCGCTGTGGCCGAGGGCGCGCAACTCGCGTACGGCGGCCCGGCCGACCGCGCCGGAGGCGCCCAGGACTCCGATCACAGGCTTGGTCATCGGGTGATCGCCCCCTGGGTCAGCTCACCGAGGGTCTTGAGGATGCCGGGGGCGTGCTCGACGGACAGGCAGCTGTAGTGGTCGCCGCCGATGTCGACGATGTCCAGGTCGCCCAGGGTGAGTTCCTCCCAGTAGGTGGTGACGGCGTCCTTGCTGCCCGGGAACGGGTAGGCGCCGTCGTGCCGCAGGAAGGTGATGTCACCGGCGTAGGGCTCGGCGTCGTAGCGGGTGATGGCGAAGACGCTCTGCCGGAAGGCGAGGAAGAGCCGGGTCATGTGGTCGGGTTCGTAGGTGCCGGCCGACGCGGGCACCGCCTCGCACATGCGGGCGATACGGGTGGCGCGGGGGACGTCGGCCAGTTCCCGGAAGCGTCCCGCGACGTCCGCGAACTCCTCGGGCAGCGCGGCGAGTCCGCCGTCCGGCAGGACGCCGGGACTGGCGGCCAGGACCGCGTCGGCGGCCGCGGCCACCCGGTACTGGTCGTCGGGGAAGCCGAGGTCGGCCGGGTCGATGCCCATCATGACGGCGAAGGAGTACTCGGCGAGCAGTTCGTCGTCGAGCCGGAAGCGGGGGCTGTGGCTGCTGATGACGGTGAGGCTCTCGACCTCCGCTCCGGTCTCGGCGAGGTTGCGGGCCACTTCGGTGGCGATCAGGCCGCCCAGGCAGTAGCCGACGACGTGGAAGCGGCTGCGGCCGTCGGCGGTCAGGGCGCGGGCGTAGTCGGCCGCCATCTGCTCGATGAGCCCCTCCGGCGGGGCGTTGAGGAAGCCGTTCAGGTCCGGGACCTCCACGCCCACGACCTCGGCGAGGCCCGGCGAGCGGCGCCGGATCTCGGTGATCAGCGCCCGGTACGGCATGATCGTCGCGGTTCCGGCGTGGACCAGGACGGTGGTCGGCTCGTCTTCGGAACGGGTGCCGTGCAGGTGGATCACCGGGTCCGTGCGCACGGCGCCGGCGGCCGGCGCGTCCTCGGGGCCGGCCAGTCCGCGCAGGAACGCGGCGAGTCCGGCGACCGTGGGGCGGCGCAGCATGTGGCGCAGCACGACCTCCCACTCCAGGTCGGCGGCCTGCGGTACGCGTTCACGCAGCCGGCCCACCATGCGGGCGACGAGGAGCGAGTCGCCGCCGAGGTCGAAGAAGTCGTCGTTGCGTGTGACGTTCTCGACCGCGAGGAGTTCCGACCACAGCTCGGCGAGGCCGCTCTCCAGGTCGTCCATGGGCTTCTCGTCCACGACGGCCGGACCGCTCTCGCGGGGCAGCCAGCTCCGCAGACGGGCGCGGTCGGTCTTTCCGTTGGCCGTGCGGGGCAGGGAATCGACGACCTGCCACACCGAGGGAAGCATGTACTCCGGGAGCCGAGTCGCCGCCGTGCGCGCCAGTTCGCCCACCGGGACGTGGTGGCGGTCCTCCTTCAGCGTGGCGAAGAAGACCTCCTGGCCGGTCATGGCCAGCGCTTCCCGGGCGTCGGGCAGCGAGGTGACCTCGGACGCGCCGTGTGCGTCGAGGAGTTCGCGCCACTGCCCGTGGGTGAGGAAGGACTGCCCGGTGTGCTCGCGCACGTCGGTCCACGTCCGGCCGGCGACCTCCAGGAACTCCATGGAGACCAGCAGCGGCAGGTTCTCGTCACGGGTGTTCTCCACGAACACGAGCTGTCCGCCCGGCACCAGCAGTTCCCGCAGCCGGCCCACGGCCGCGTCCGCGTCGGAGGCGGCGTGCAGGGTGTTGGCGCAGAGCACCACGTCGAAGGTGTTGGGCAGCAAGTGCTGGGCGCGCGGGTCCTCGTCGACGTCGAAGCGCTGGTAGCGGACCCAGGCGTGGTCGGCGAAGCGCTCGCGGGCCTCGTTCAGGAAGAACGCGGAGGCGTCGGTGAACAGGTAGTCGACGCCGAACTCGGCGAGGACGGGCACCAGTTCGCCCGTGGTGCCGCCGACACCGCCGCCCACCTCCAGGACGCGCAGCCGCTCCTCACCGGTGTGGCCCGCGGCGATCTCGCGCAGCGCGGCGACCACCGCGTGGTTGAGGTGCCGGATGGCGAGGTTGTCGCGGTAGGCGGCGTCCGCGGCCTCGGTGGCCGCGCCGGGGAAGAGCAGTTCCCGGATGCCCGTCTCCCCGGAGACCAGCTCGGGCAGCCGCTCGGCGCAGGTGCGCATGACGGTGAGCAGTTCCGTGCTCCAGCCGACCTCGTGCTCCAGCTCCGCGGCCCGCCGCCAGCCGCGTTCCGCTTCGCCTTCCGGGACGGTGACGAGACCCGTGTAGGTGTCGTCGGAGTCCCGGTGGGTGAGGCGGTCGCGTGCCGCCAGGGCGCGCAGCCAGCGCCGCACGATGTGCCGGTGGCGGGGTGTGGCGCGCAGTGCCGTGCCCACCTCGTCCGCCGTGCGCGAGGCGCCGTCCGCGAAGGCTCCGGAGGTGTCGAGGACACGGGTCATCTCCGCGAGGGCCACGTCGTCGAGGGCGGCCAGGAACTCCGTGAGCCGTGCGGCGTCGACGGCCGCGGAGGCTTCCCGTACGGCGTCGGCCGCGGCCGCGCGCGCCTGTGTCCGCGTCGCCGGGGTTCCGGCGCGGTCGGCGTCCGCGTCCGCCGGGCCGTCCTTGCGGGCCGTCTCCACGTACGCGGCGAGGCGCCGGCCTCCGGCCGCGGAGTCGTCGACGATGACGGCGCCCGCCGCGACCCGGGGGTGGGCCTGCACGGCGGCCTCGACCTCGGCCAGTTCGACCCGGTAGCCGCGGATCTTGATCTGGGCGTCCTCCCGGCCCAGGAACTCGATGGTGCCGTCGGGGAGATAGCGCCCGAGGTCACCGGTGCGGTAGAGCCGCTCGCCGGTGGCGGGGTCGGTGAGGAACCGCTCGGCGGTGCGGCTCTCGTCGCCGAAGTAGCCCAGGGCGACGCCCGCGCCGCCGATGTGCAGCTCGCCGGGGACCCATTCGGGCCGTGGCCGCAGGTGCCGGTCGAACACGGCGAACGTCTGGTTGGTCAGGGGTGTGCCGTACGGGATGCTCGGGCGTGCGGTGTCCACCTCGCCGATCGGGTGGGCGATGGACCAGATCGATCCTTCGGTCGCCCCGCCGAGGGAGATGATCTCCAGCCCGGGGAGAAGTTCACGGGCCTGGTCCGGCAGGGCGACCGGTATCCAGTCGCCGGATATCAGCGCCAGACGCAGCGAGGCGTCGTCCGCGGGCGGCTCGGAGCGCAGCCAGTCGCACAGCATGTGGAGCTGGCCGGGTACGGAGTTCCACACCGTGACGCCGAAGTCGCGGACGAGTTCGGCCCAGTGGGAGGGGTCGCCGCGCCGGTCGGCCTGCGGCAGGACGAGGGTGGCGCCGACGGCCAGCGGTCCGAACAGGTCGTAGACGGAGAGGTCGAAGCCGAGTCCCGCGATGCCGAGGACGCGGTCGCGTTCGGTGACGGTGAAGCGGCGGTTGATGTCCTCGATCGTGTTGAGGGCGGCTCGGTGGCTGATCATCACGCCCTTGGGCGTGCCGGTGGAGCCCGATGTGTAGATGATGTACGCGAGGTCGTCCGGGTCGCGCCGCACTCCGTCCGCACCGACCGCGGCGCCCTCGGGGAGCAGGTCGACGGCGAGTGCCGTGACGTCGGCCGGGAGGTCGTCGATCTCGGCGAGCCAGGACTGGGTGAGGACCGTACGGACTCCCGCGTCCGCGATGATCGTGTCCCGGCGGGCCGGCGGCTGGGCCGTGTCGACGGGCAGATAGGCGCCGCCCGCCATGAGCGTGCCGAAGACGGCGACGACCTGCTCCCAGCCCTTGTCCGCCCAGATCGCCACGGGTTCCCCGGGCCTCAGTCCGGACGCGCCCAGAGCCTCGGCGAGAGCGCTCGCGCGGGCCACGAGCTGCCGGTAGGTGAGGGCCAGTTCGGGGGTGCGGACCGCGATGGCGTCCGGCGTGGCCCGGGCCTGGGCGAGGACGGACTCGTGCAGGAGGGCGTCCGGCAGGGGGCCCTCGGTCGCGTTGACCGCGCGGCGGCGCACCGCCTGTGCCTCGGGAAGCGGGACCTCGGCCGGTGCGTCCCAGGCGGCGTCGCCGGCCTCGCCCTCGGCCGACAGGGCCCGTACGAGTGCCGTGTACGCCTCGAACATGGCGTCGGCCACCCCGTGCGCGAGCGCGCCCTCGCGGATGTCCCAGGACAGGCTCAGCGTGTCGCCGCGGTGCATGACCTGGCAGTCGAGCCACACCTGCGGCGTCCGGGTCACGGCGTACGTCACCTCTGGGGGCACGCCCTCGGAGGTGGCGCCGGCGCCGAGGGCGCTGGTGAAGACGACCGGCATCAGCACTGGGGAACCGGCCCGGCGGGACAGCTCGGCGAGCACCTCGGAGCCGGTGAACAGGGGATGCGCGAGGTCTTCCAGGAGCCGCGCCCCGACCGAACGGGTGCGCTCCGCGAAGGTGGCCGGGTGGTCCAGGTCCACGGCGAGCAGTTCGAGCGAGGTGAAGTCGCCGACGAGGCGGCCGATGTCCTCGTGCAGGCCGGGCCGGTCCACCGTGGGCACGTTGAGCGTGAACCGGCTGGTGCGCGACCAGCGGCCGACCGTCTCGGCGTACGCGGTGAGCAGGGCCGTGGAGAGGGTCAGCCCACGCCGCGCGGCCCGCTCGGCGAGGCGGTCCCGGTCGGCCGCGGGCAACAGGACCTCCAGCCTGCGGAAGGTCACCGGGTCCGGGGGGGGCCGGGGTGCGGGCCGTCTCCCCCGGGTCGCCGACTCCCGCCTCCCAGGTTTCGGCGAGGGGCAGTTCGGGGGCGGGCGGCAGGGCGTCGAGCCGTTCGGTCCAGTAGGCGCGGTCGCGGGTGTACGCGTCGGAGTCGGTGAGGGCGCGGCGGGCCAGGACGTAGTCGCGGAAGGCGATCCGGGGTGCCTCGGAGAGGGCGGCGCCGCCGTAGCCGCGCTGGAACTCGGCGAGCAGGATGCGCAGGCTGGCGTGGTCGACGAGGAGCATGTCGAAGGAGAGGTGGAGCACGGCCCGCTCGGCGGTCCGGCTCACGTGCACGTCGAACAGCGGCCACCGGTCGGTGGGCGCCTCACGTGTGGACAGCCGTGCGCGGGTGCGTTCCACTGCGGCCGCGGCGGTGGTGGCGGGGAGCGCGGTCAGGTCGTCGGCTTCGACGTCGAGGGCGGGCACGGCCGCCAGGATCTGCTGGTAGCCGTCGTGGTGGACGACGGCGCGCAGCATGTCGTGCCGTTCGATCAGCTCCCGCCACACGGCGGTCACGCGGTCGACGTCCAGGTCGGGGTATTCGAGTTCGACGTAGGCGTGGCAGCCGACGCCGCCGTAGGCGTAGGCGTCGGTGCGGCCGATGAGGTAGGCGGCCTGGATGTCCGTCAGCGGGAAGGGCGCGTGGCGGTTGTCCGGGTCGGCCCGCAGCACGGGTTCCTCCGCCTCCAGGTGGCGCAGGACGGCTTCCTTGTGGGTGCGCAGTTCGGCCCGGTGTGCGTCGGTGAGGCGGCCCTGGGGGGCGCGGAAGCGCAGTTGTCCGTCCTGGGCCCACAGCACCACGCCCTCGTCGGCGTAACGGGCCAGCAGTTCAGCGATGTTCACAGCTCTCCGGTCTCGTAGGCGGTCTCGTGGGCCGCGAGCGTTCGGGTGATGTCCGCGGCGAGCGCGGCGACGGTCGGTGCGGCGAAGAAGCGGCGGACGGGCACGGCGGCCCCGAGGCGGCGCTCGGTCGCGGTGAGCAGGCGCAGCGCGGTGAGGCTGTCGCCGCCGGCGGCGAAGAAGTTGACGTGGCGGTCCGGCACCCAGTCCGGGAGGTGCTCCCGCCAGAGCTCGGCGAGGGCCTCCTCGGTCTCCCCCCGCGGTGGTTCGGCCCCCGCGCTCACCGTCTCCGGTCCCGCCAGGGCCGCCAGGGCTCCCCGGTCGACCTTGCCGTTCGCCGTCAGGGGCAGGGCGGGCAGCAGCCGGATGCGGGAGGGGACGGCGTAGACGGGCACCCGCTCGGCCAGCAGAGCGAAGAGGCTCTCGGTGAGTGCGGGGTTCTGCACCGGCTGTGCGCCGTCCGTGGGGGCGTCGTGGGGTACGGCGAACGCGGCGAGCCGCTTCGCGGTGCGCTCCCCCACGGCCACGACGGCGGCCCGCGCGATCGCGGGGTGGGCCTCGAGGGCGGCCTCGATCTCGCCGGCCTCGATGCGGTGGCCGGCGATCTTGAGCTGGCTGTCGAGCCTGCCCAGGAACTCCAGCAGGCCGTCTCCCCGGAACCGGCCCAGGTCACCCGTGCGGTACCAGCGTCGCCCGTGCTGTTCGACGAACTTCTCCGCGGTGCGGGCCGGGTCGGCCAGGTAGCCGCGGGCCAGTCCCTCGCCGCCGATCCACAGTTCGCCGGGCGTCCAGTCGGGACAGTCCCGCCCGTAGCGGTCGACCACACGGTAGTGCTGCCCGGTCAGGGGGCGTCCGTAGGGGATGGAGACCCACCCGGGGTCCAGCTCGGTGACGGTGAGGGTGTTGGACCAGATGGCGGCCTCCGTGGCTCCGCCCATGGCGACGAAGGCGCAGGGCCGCGCGGTCCGGGCCCGCAGCCGGGCGGGCAGGTCGAGGCCGATCCAGTCGCCGGAGACCAGTGCGGTCCGCAGCCCCGCGATGCGGCCGTGCTCCGGCGCCTCCTGCTCGTCGGCGTCGAGGAGCAGGTCGAGCAGGGCGGGGACGGTGTTCCACACGGTCGCCCCGTACCGGTCGAGCAGGCTCGGCCAGCGGGCCGGTTCGCGGCGCTGGTCCTCGGTGGGCAGCAGGAGGGAGCCTCCGGCGGAGAGCAGTCCGAAGACGTCGTACACGGACAGGTCGAAGTCCAGTGCCGACAGGGCGAAGACGCGGTCGTCCCCGGTGATGCCGTGCCGGGCGTTGATGTCCGCGATCGTGTTCCAGGCGGCGGCGTGGGTGATCTCCACCCCCTTGGGCTCGCCCGTGGAACCCGAGGTGAAGATCACGTAGGCGAGTGCCGCGGGGGACGTCTCCCGTGGTGCGGGCAGCGGCTCGTGGACCTGCGTGTCCGCGAAGGAGAGGGAGCGTGGAGCCGCTGCCGCCGTGGCGGGCCAGTCGCCGACGACGACGTCGAAGGCGGCGGTGGCGTGCACTCGCGCCAGCCGTGCGGCGGGCTGTTCGAGGCTCAGCGGCACGTAGGCGGCGCCGGCCGCGAGGACGCCGAGGACCGCGGCGATCTGCTCCGGTCCCTTGGGAAGCGTGACGGCGACGAGATCGCCCGGCCGCACGCCCGCGTCACCGAGCGTGGCAGCGGTGCGCAGCGCCTGGCCGGCCAGGGCTCCGTACGTCACCTCCTCCCCGGCGGTCGTGACGAGGGCCGTGGCGCCGGGGGTGGCCGTCGCGCGGGAGAAGAACGTCTCGTGCAGCGGGCGCGGCACCACCGGCCGCAGGGCGGCCTCCTGGAGGGCGGCGACCCGGCGTTCGTACTGGGCGGCGGGCAGCAGGTCGGGCAGTGGCGCGTCCCAGTCACCGGCAGCGGCGTACCGCAGCAGTCGTCGGTAGGCGTCGAACATCGCGTCCAGCACGCCCTCGGGGAACAGTTCCTCGACGGCGTCCCAGGTGACGACCAGGATCCCGGACTCCTCGGTGACCTGGTTGTCGAGGCACACCTGCGGCGACTGGGAGATGCCCCAGACCTTCGCGGGGAAGCCGGTGCCCGGTCCGGCGAGCGTCGCGTCGCCGACGCCGACGGCGCTGGTGAACACCACGGGCGCGGCGGCGTCGACCGTGCCCGTACGCCGGCCGAACTCCCGCAGCAGCCAGTCGATCGGCACGTCCGCGTGGTCCAGGTCCTCCGCCTGGCGGCGTTGCAGCGCGACGGCCGCCGTCAGCCAGGACGTGCCCTCGCGCCGGTGGCCGGCCAGGGACAGGGAGGTGAAGTCGCCCAGCACCCGGTGGATGTGGGGGTGGACGTCACGCCGGTTGAAGAGGGTGAGCGTCACCGTCAGCGCGTCCGTCCCGCTCCACGCCGCCAGGACCTCCGCATAGAGGGCCAACAGGACCGTCGAGGGCGTCAGTCCGTGCCGGGCCGCCTCGCGCTTGACTGCCTGCCAGTCGTCGGCGGGCAGGGTCGTCCGGCGCCGGGTGAAGACGGGCGCGTCGAGCGTCGCCGGGTCCCGTTCGAAGGGCAGGGCGGGAGGGGGCGGCAGTTCGGACAGCCGCCTCTGCCAGTGGGCGCGGGCCCGGGCGGCCGACTCCGGGTCGGCGGGGCGCCCGGTCAGGTAGTCGCGGAACGAGACGTCGACGGGCGGCAGTTCGCGGTCGGGATCGGCGTACAGCGTGTTCAGTTCGGCGTAGAGCGTGGTGATCGAGAGCGCGTCGAGCACCAGGTAGTCGAGGCCGATGCCGACCCGGGTCCGCACCTCGCCGTCGTGCTGGCGGTAGCGCACCGCCTCGACGGCGAAGAGCGGCCACCGGGCGGGGTCGCGGACCTGGTGGGACAGTCGGGCGCGCAGGACGGCGAGGGCCTCGTCCGCGTCGCCAGCGGGGGCGTCCGCCACCGGTATGCGCAGGGGCGGAACATGGGGCAGGACGCGCTGGTGTCCGTCCTCCACGACCGCGCGGAGCATGCCGTGCCGGCGGACCAGGGTGTTCCAGGCGCGTTCCAGCCGGTCCAGGTCGACGTCCGTGCCGTCGAACTCCGTGTAGTGCCAGGTGCCGACGCCGCCGAGGGTGAAACGGGGGTCACGGCCCGTGTGGTAGGCGGCCTGGACGTCCGTCAGCGGGAAGGGCTCGTGGGCGCGCTCCGGGTCGGGCACCAGGAGGGGGGGTGCCGTCGACTCGCCGTTGTCGGTGGTCGAGGGGCGCAGCGTCTCGCAGAAGTGCTGCAACACGGGCCGGGCGAAGAGGTCGGCCACGCGGGCGCCGGGGAATCCGGCGGCGCGCAGCCGGCCGATCATCCGGGTCGCGACGAGCGAGTCCCCGCCGAGCAGGAAGAAGCTGCTCTCCCGGCCCACTTCGGTCACGCCGAGCAGGTCGGTCCACTCGGCCGCCACCGCGGTCTCCACCGGGCCGGCCGGCGCCGACGTGCGCGGAGCGTCATGGCCGGCGGCCTCGGTCAGCGTCCGGCGGACGGCCGCCCGGTCGAGCTTGCCGTTGGCGGTCAGCGGCAGGTCGCGCAGGACGAGCACGCGCTCGGGGACCATGTAGGCGGGCAGCCGTTGCGCCGCCCGGAGGCGGACCTCTTCGGGGTCGGGTGCCTCGCCGGCCGCGGACACGGCCGCGGCGAGGTGACGTACCGGAGTGTCGACGACGGTGGCGACCGCGTGCAGGACGGCCGGGTCGTCCTCCAGCGCGGACTCGACCTCGCCGAGTTCGATGCGGTGGCCGCCGATCTTGACCTGGTGGTCGGCGCGGCCGAGGAACTCCAGGATGCCGTCGGGCCGGTAGCGGGCCAGGTCGCCGCTGCGGTACCAGCGTTCGCCGTCGTACTCGACGAAGCGTTCCGCCGTGCGCTCGGGGTCCGCGCGGTAGCCGTTGGCCACGCCGGGGCCGCCGATCCACAGTTCCCCGGGGACGAGGTCGGGGCAGTCGCGTCCCCGTGCGTCCACGACACGGGCCCGCATGTTGCGCAGCGGGACGCCGTAGGGGACGGACTTCCAGGCGGGGTCGGTCTCCTCTACCTCGAACACCGTGGAGTGGACGGCCGCCTCCGTCATGCCGCCGAGCGCCACGAAACGGCAGCCGGGCACGAGGGCGCGCAGCCTGCGGGGCTGGTCGAGGCCGACCCAGTCCCCGCCGAGCAGCACCATGCGCAGGGAGTCGCCGAGGCCCTCGCCCTCCCCCGCTGCCATCAGCAGGTCCAGCAGGGCGGGCACGCACTGCACCAGCGTCACGCCGTGCGCGCGCACCAGGCGGGCCCAGTGGTGGGCGTCCCGGCGGTGCTCCTGGTCGACGGCGACCACCTGGCCGCCGGCCGACAGGGGCGTGAAGATGTCCCAGGTGGCGAGGTCGAAGTCGAGCGCGGAGATGGCGAGGGTGCGGTCCTCGGGGCCGAGGCCGAGCTGCTCCTCCATCGCCTCCACGGTGTTGACGACCGCGCGGTGCGACACCTCGACGCCCTTGGGCAGCCCGGTGGAGCCGGACGTGAACAGGACGTAGGCGGGCAGCGCGGGGTCCGGCCGGACGACGGGGGCGGGCTCGTGCGTCCCGGCGTCCTCCAGGAGCAGCACCGGGGCCGCGGAGACCCCCTCGCACAGCGGCGCGTGCTCCCGGTC
>NZ_WWHX01000368.1 GCF_009862125.1 Streptomyces sp. SID5910 | reverse complement strand
TTGACGTGTTCGGCAACGGCATGCTGCTCAGCGAGCACATCCGCCTGGTCGCCGCCTTCGACCACCGGCACATCTTCATCGACCCGACGCCGGACGCGGCCGTCTCGTACGCCGAGCGCCGCCGCCTGTTCGACCTGCCGCGCTCCTCGTGGGAGGACTACGACACCGAGCTGCTGTCGGCCGGCGGCGGGATCTTCCCGCGCACGGCCAAGTCGATCCCGGTCAACGCGCACATCCGCGAGGCCCTCGGCATCGAGGCCGGCGTCACCAAGATGACCCCGGCCGAGCTGATGAAGGCGATCCTCACGTCCCCGGTGGACCTGCTGTGGAACGGCGGCATCGGTACGTACGTCAAGGCGTCCACCGAGTCCAACGGCGACGTCGGCGACAAGGCCAACGACCCCATCCGCGTCGACGGCGGCGACCTGCGCGTCCAGGTCGTCGGCGAGGGCGGCAACCTGGGCCTGACCCAGCTCGGCCGGATCGAGTTCGCCCGCACCGGCGGCAAGATCAACACGGATGCCATCGACAACAGCGCGGGCGTGGACACCTCCGACCACGAGGTGAACATCAAGATCCTGCTGAACGGTCTCGTCAAGGACGGCGACATGACCGTCAAGCAGCGCAACAAGCTGCTCGCCGAGATGACCGACGAGGTCGGCGCGCTGGTCCTGCGCAACAACTACGCGCAGAACACGGCGATCGCCAACGCGCTCGCCCAGTCCAACGACATGCTCAACGCCCAGCAGCGCTTCATGCGCCACCTGGTGCGCGAGGGCAGGCTGGACCGGGCCCTGGAGTTCCTGCCGACCGACCGCCAGATCCGCGAGCGCCTGACCGCCGGGCAGGGCCTGACCGGCCCGGAGACCGCCGTCCTGCTGGCGTACACGAAGATCACGGTCGCCGAGGAGCTGCTGCACACCTCGCTGCCCGACGACCCATACCTCAAGGGTCTGCTGCACGCGTACTTCCCGACGGAGCTGCGCGAGCAGTTCCTCGACGAGATCGACGGCCACCCGCTGCGCCGTGAGATCACGACGACGGTCCTGGTCAACGACACGGTCAACACGGGCGGTACGACGTATCTGCACCGGATGCGCGAGGAGACCGGCGCGTCGCTGGAAGAGGTCGTGCGGGCGCAGACCGCGGCCCGGGCGATCTTCCGCTCCTCCCCGGTGTGGGACGCGGTGGAGGCCCTGGACAACAAGGTCGAGGCCGCCGTCCAGACCCGGATCCGGCTGCACTCGCGCCGCCTGGTCGAGCGCGGCACCCGCTGGCTGCTCAACAACCGGCCGCAGCCGCTGGAGCTCGCCGAGACGGTGGACTTCTTCGCCGAGCGCGTCGAGCAGGTCTGGGCGCAGCTCCCCAAGCTGCTGCGCGGCGCGGACGCGGAGTGGTACCAGCACATCTACGACGAGCTGACCGCCGCCGGTGTCCCCGACGAGCCGGCCACGCGGGTGGCGGGGTTCTCCTCGGCCTTCCCGACGCTGGACATCGTGTCGGTGGCCGACCGCATGGGCAAGGAGCCGCTGGACGTCGCCGAGGTGTACTACGACGTCGCCGACCGGCTGGGCATCACCCAGCTGATGGACCGGATCAGCGACCTGCCCCGCGCCGACCGCTGGCAGTCCATGGCCCGCGCGGCGATCCGCGAGGACCTGTACGCGGCGCACGCGGCGCTCACCGCGGACGTGCTGGCGGCGGGCAACGGCACGTCGACGCCGGAGCAGCGGTTCGAGCTGTGGGAGCAGAAGAACGCGGCGATCCTCAGCCGGGCCCGCACCACGCTGGAGGAGATCAAGGGCTCGGACGCCTTCGATCTCGCCAACCTGTCGGTGGCGATGCGGACGATGCGGACGCTGCTGCGGACGCACTCGTGACGTAGCAGCACCAAGGCGCCCCGGGTCGTTCCGACCCGGGGCGCCTTCGTGTCGGCCGGCTAGCGGCCGGTGAACTTCTCGTACTCCTTCAGCACCTCGTCCGTCGGCCCGTCCAGGCGCAGCTCGCCCCGCTCCAGCCACAGCACCCGGTCGCAGGTGTCGCGGATGGACTTGTTGCTGTGGCTGACCAGGAACACCGTGCCGGCGTGCTCGCGCAGCTCCCGGATGCGTTCCTCGGAGCGCTTCTGGAAGGAGCGGTCGCCGGTGGCCAGGGCCTCGTCGACGAGGAGGACGTCGTGGTCCTTGGCGGCGGCGATGGAGAAGCGCAGCCGGGCGGCCATGCCGGAGGAGTAGGTGCGCATCGGCAGGGTGATGAAGTCGCCCTTGTCGTTGATCCCGGAGAAGTCGACGATCTCCTGGTAGCGCTCCTTGATCTGGGGGCGGGACATGCCCATGGCCAGGCCGCCCAGGTAGACGTTGCGCTCGCCGGTGAGGTCGTTCATCAGGGCCGCGTTGACGCCGAGCAGGGAGGGCTGGCCGTCGGTGAAGATGCGGCCCCGCTCCACGGGGAGGAGGCCCGCGACCGCCTTGAGCAGGGTGGACTTGCCGGAGCCGTTGGTGCCGATGAGACCGATCGCCTCGCCGCGGTACGCCGCGAAGGACACGTTCTTCACCGCGTGCACCCGGCGCACCCCGGCGGCCTTCTCGGCCTTGCCGCGCCGCACGATGCGGTTGAGGGCGGCCGTCGCGGAACCCCGCCCGGCGCCGGTGCCGTTGACCCGGTAGACGATGTCGACGCCGTCGGCGACGACGGTGGGGACGCGTGCGTCCGCCGGCTGGGTGGTGCCGGTGTTGTCAGCCACGACCGTAGGTCTCCTCGGCCTTCCAGAAGTAGAGGAAGCCGCCGATCCCGGCGGCCAGCGCCCAGGCCACCGCGAGCGCCCACACGTGGGGCGGCAGGTGGCTCGCGCCGAAGGTGTCGATCAGGGCGAAGCGCATGAGGTCGATGTAGACGACGGCGGGGTTGAGCTGGAGCACCGTGCCGACCCAGGACGGCAGCCCGCTGTCCGGGCCGGTCATGTGGTCGATGCTGAACATGACGCCCGAGCCGTACATCCAGGTGCGCAGCAGGAACGGCATCAGCTGGGCGATGTCGGGGAACTTGGCGCCGGCCCGGGCCATGATCAGCGACATCCCGGCGTTGAACACGAATTGCAGCACGAGGGCCGGCACCGTCAGCACCCAGGAGACGCCGGGCGGCACGCCGAAGGCGAGCAGGATGACGGCGAGGGCGGCCATCGAGAACAGCAGCTGCTGGAGCTGCTGGAGGCAGAATGACACCGGCAGGGCGGCCCGTGGGAAGTGCAGGGCCCGCACCAGGCCGAGGTTGCCGGAGATGGCCCGGGTGCCCGCCATGAGCGAGCTCTGCGTGAACGTCCACACGAAGACGCCGGTGACCAGGAACGGGACGTAGTCGTCCACGCCGCGCTTGGTGTCCATCAGCACGCCGAAGATGAAGTAGTACACCGCCGCGTTGAGCAACGGCGTCATCACCTGCCACAGCTGGCCCAGCTTCGCCTGGCTGTACTGGGCGGTGAGCTTGGCGGTGGCGAAGGCGCCGATGAAGTGCCGGCGGGCCCACAGCCGGCGGACGTAGTCGGGCAGGGAGGGGCGGGCGCCGCTGACCGTCAGACCGTGGCGGGCGGCGAGGGCCGCGAGGTCGTGGGGCGGGGTGGAGGCGGGGGCCGGGGCCGGTGTCGGGGGCGGTGTGTCGAGGACCTGGCTCACATCCGCTGCTCTCGCTCGGGGGAGGGACGGTGGTCGTTCCCTTACGGCTTTACGTCGGGACGGCACCGTATCGTCGTGACGTGAGCGTAGGCCCGGTGGGCGTCGGAACGCAACCGTTTCGTCGTGACGCCCCTATGCTTGGCTCGTATGACGACCAACGCCGATGCCGACGCCGTCGCCGACGAGCCCCAGCCGCGCCCGCGCCGCCGGGCCCCCGCGGGGGCGGCCGTGCTGCGCGAGGACGTGACGGAGGCGATCAGGGCGGCCGTCTTCGAGGAGCTCGCGGCGGTCGGCTACGCGCGGATGTCCATCGAGGGGATCGCGCGCCGGGCCGGGGTCGGCAAGACGGCGGTGTACCGGCGGTGGCGCTCCAAGCTGCACCTGGTGCTGGACATCGTGTCGGCGCTCGCGGTGCAGGGGCTGCCGGCGCCGGAGACCGGGTCGCTGGAGGGGGATCTGCGGCTGCTGTACGAGGTGACGTCGCGGGCGCTGCGGCATCCGGTGGCCTCGCAGATCATTCCGGACCTCCAGGCGGAGGCGGCGCGGAATCCGGAGATCGCGGAGGCGTTGCAGAAGACGGTGCGGGAGGGGCAGGACGGGGTGGCCAGCAAGATCCTTGCGGCGGCGGTGGA
>NZ_WWHX01000367.1 GCF_009862125.1 Streptomyces sp. SID5910 | reverse complement strand
TCGAGGAGACCGGACAGGCCCGGCGCGGCTATGTCGTGGAGGGCCTCGGCGCCGCGCAGTTCGCCATGGAGGGCGCCGTGGACCGGTTGCGCGCGGTCTCCAACGCCCGCGAGCGCGGCGACGGCGCACCGGGCCGGGCGGGCCACGGCAACGGCGGCCCCGGCGGGCTCACCGGTCCCGACGGCCCCACGGCGGACCCCTGGGCCACCGGCGACTCCCCCTTCGACGACTTCAACGCCTTCAACGACGTCGCGGCGGGCGGCCTCGGGGACGCCGGCGCCCCGGACGGCCCCGCCGACGCCTTCGCACCCGCCCGGCCGCTCCCCCGCTCCCGGGGCGACCACGTCTCCCCTCGCGACTACGCCGAACCGGGCGCCGGCGGCCCACGGGGCGGCGGGGCGCAGGGCGGCTTCGGCTTCCCGCAGGGCTCGTACGACGCCGGTCTCCCCGGCCGCCGCGGCCGGGGAAGCACCGCGTCCCGGGCCGTCGTCCTGGCCGCCGCCGACCCGGCGAACGCCTACGGCGCTGCCCTGGGCTGGCCCGAGCCGCCGGCCGGGGCCACGCACAAGCCGGGCCGCAAGGCGGGTTCCCTGGTGGTGCTGGTGGAGGGGGAGCCGGCGCTCTACATGGAGCGGGGTGGCAAGACCCTGCTGCTCTGGCCCTCCGACCCGGACGGGCCGCCGGCCGAGGACCCGGCCCTGCGCGCCGCCACGGAGGCCCTCGCCGCCTCAGCCCGCGCGGGTTCCCTCGGCACGGTCACGGTGGAACGCGTCAACGGCGCCGCGGCCCTGACCTCGCCCTTCGGCCCCCTTCTGGAGGAGGCGGGCTTCATCGCCACCCCGCGCGGTCTGCGGATCCGGGCGTGAGCCTGTCACCCTTGACCCATGCCTGAGGGAGACACGGTCTGGCAGGCCGCGCAGAGGCTGCACGGCGCCCTGGCGGGCAGGACGCTGACCCGCAGCGACTTCCGCGTGCCCCGGTACGCGACGTCCGACCTCACCGGCCGTGCCGTCCTGGACGTCACCCCGCGCGGCAAGCACCTGCTCACCCGCATCGAGGGCGGCCTGACACTGCACTCGCACCTCAGGATGGACGGCGCCTGGAAGGTGTTCGCCGCCGGTCAGCGCTGGAGCGGCGGCCCGGCCCACCAGATCCGCGTCATCCTCGGCACCGCCGACCGTACGGCCGTCGGCTACCGCCTGCCGGTGCTGGAGCTTCTGCGCACCGCCGACGAACAGCGCGCCGTCGGCCATCTCGGCCCCGACCTGCTGGGCCCCGACTGGGACCCCGAACAGGCCCTGGCCAACCTCCGCGAGGACCCGGCCCGTTCCCTCGGTGAGGCCCTGCTCGACCAGCGCAATCTCGCCGGCATCGGCAACGTCTACAAGTGCGAGCTGTGCTTCCTGCTCGGCGTCACGCCATGGCTCCCGGTGGGCGAGCTGCCCGCCGACCGCGCCGCAGCGCTGCCGGGGCTCGCCAAGAGGCTCCTGGAGGCCAACCGAGACCGTCCGGTCCGCCGTACGACGGGCCTGCGCGGCCACGACCTGTTCGTCTACGGCCGCGCGCCCCGCCCGTGCCTGCGCTGCGGCACGTCCGTCCGGCTGGCCGACCAGGGCGACGGCTCCCGGGAGCGCCCGACGTACTGGTGCCCCGTCTGCCAGGCCGGCCCCGCCCCTCGCCCAGGCGGCTACACCGCCGCGGGACGGCGGCGGAAACGGACGTGACCCCGTCCGCCGCCCGGCCCGTGACTCAGCCGGCCAGCAGCGCGTCCATCTGCCCGACCGCCTGCCGCAGCCCCTCGACCATGCCCATGTCGGCCAGCCGCTCCATCTGCTCCGCGGAGTCGAAGACCGAGCGCATCTCCATCCGGGTGCCGCCCCCGTGCTCGCTGAGCCGGACCCGCACGGCCATGGTCGGCATGGTGGCGCTCGGCGCACCGTCCTGGTCGGCGAATCCGTCGGTGAACTCCAGCGACGTCGGGGCGTCCACCGAGGTGATCCGCCACCAGCCGCGGTACTTGTCGCCGTCCGGGCCGGTCATGAAGTAGGTGACGTCACCACCCGGGGTCAGGTCGTACTCCTCCACGGTCGCCGGGTAGCTCGGCGGGCCCCACCAGCGCTCCAGCTGCCGCGGGTCGGCCCACAGCTGCCAGACCCGTTCGACGGGCGCGGCGAAGTCGGCGACGAGGGTGAGGGTCAGCTGGTCGACGTCCTTGTCCAGGCTGGTAATGGTCATCGGTCCTGTCCTTCCGTCGGATGAGGCCCGCCGGCGTCGGTGTCCTCGGCGAGCAGGCGGGACATGCGCTCGACTCTGCCGCGCCAGGCGGCCTCTAGCCCGTCGAGGGCCTGCCGGGCCCGGTCCACGGCCTCGGGGTCGGTCCGTACGAGCTGCTCCCGCCCCCGGCGCTGCTTGGTCACCAGGCCGGCCCCTGCCAGCACCGCCACGTGCTTCTGCACCGCGGCGAAACTCATCGGGTAGGCCTCCGCGAGCCGTGACACCGACAGTTCGTCCCGCACGCAGCGGCGCAGGATGTCACGACGAGTCGTGTCGGCCAGGGCGTGGAACAAACGGTCCACGCGCTCTTCACCCATCTCATCTACAACCATTTGGTTGTACGTTACTCCCGCCGCCGCCCGCTGTAAAGCGTCCGCCACCCCTCTGCCAGCACGCCCCTCTGCCACGCCGCCGGCCTCACCGCTCACCGGTGTCACCGACACCGGACGACGGCCCGCCACGCGCCCGCCCAGGACCCGACGGACCCGACGGCCCCGACGAGCCCGGGCTGCGCGCCTCCGCCCGCAGGGCCCGCCGCCACCGCCCCGTACCGACGGCCCCCACCGCCTGGCTCTTGGGCACACAGTGCACCGGCAGCACGCTCAGCCCCCACCCGCCGACCGCGACCGCGCCCTCGACCGCACCGGCGCCGGGCGCCAGCACCAGACGCACCACGGCCCAGCACCACAGCGCGCCGAAGCCCAGCGCGGCCGCCCGGCGCAGGGTCGCCGAGGTCATCCGTTCTCGGCCTGGAACATCCAGTGCTGCTTTTCGAGGTCGGCAGTGACCTGGATGAAGATGTCCTGGCTCACCGGGTCCGGCTCTCCGGTCGCGGTGATCCGTTCCCGCATCCGGGTGATCACCGCACCCAGCGCCTCGACGATCGTCCCCACCGCGGTGGTGTCGTCCACCCAGCCCTCGGGCGTCACCCCGATGCCGCTGCCGACGGCCACCGTCGCGGCCCGGCCGTCCGGAGAGACACCGAGCGCCGAGGCACGCTCGGCCACGGTGTCGGAGTGCGTGCGCGCGGTGCCGACGACCTCGTCCAGCTGGAGATGCACGGAGCGGAAGCGCGGCCCGACGACGTTCCAGTGGATCTGCTTGGCGACCAGGGCCAGGTCGACCAGGTCGACGAGGGCGCCCTGGAGCGCCTCCGAGACGATCTTGAGATTCGCGTCGGACAAGGGGCTCTTGACGACGTACATCCGCGCCTCCGTCGGTTCTGCCCGGGCATGTCCTTCCACGATGACCGCACCATCAGGGACCGGCAAACCGGCGGACGCGCCCCCGGGCCGGCGCTGCCCGGGCACGCAAAAACCCCGACCGCACCCCTCCGGTCTCCCGGAGAGGCCCTGGCCGGGGCCTCGGACGACGTCGCGCCGACAGATCAGGCGGCGACGACGTCCACCGCTTCCGCGGGCGCCTTGATGGTCACCCGTTCCGGTGGCACACCGGCCACCGACACCGAACCCAGCATCGGACGGACCGGCGCGGGCACGGACTCGCTCGACGTGGCCGCGGCGGACTGGGCCAGCTCCGCGAGGGCGAGTTCGTCGCTCACTTCCCGCATGAGTTCGGACATCCGTACGTCCAGCGCGTCGCAGATGGCGGACAGCAGCTCGGAGGACGCCTCCTTCTGCCCCCGCTCCACCTCGGAGAGATAGCCGAGTGAGACTCGGGCGGACGAGGAGACTTCGCGCAGAGTACGGCCCTGGCGCTGGCGCTGCCGACGCAGCACGTCACCCAGCAGGCGACGGAGCAGAATCATCGGTGGCTCCCTCCTCGGACCGCGTAGCCGCATCCTTCACGCCCCACCGTACCGCCTCGCGCCGCGGCCGTGCGGGGAGCGATGTCGTGTTCACTCAGGGCTGCAAACATCAAAACCCCCCGTTCCGTTCCGTATCCTGTGCCCGCTCATTTCCGGTCTGTTCGCCCGCGAGCTCCCTCAGAAGGAGCGCGAGCACGCTCCGTACACTCTCCATACGAATTTCCGCGCGGTCGCCGTTCAACCGCAGCGCCTCCACTTTTCCGCCAGGGGCAGAACCGTCACATGGTGCAAAAGGGCCCTGCACGGCCACGTAGACCGTGCCGACCGGCTGTCCGTCCTGGGGATCGGGGCCCGCGACACCGGTCGTGGCGATGCCCCAGTCGGCTCCCAGCGCCTTGCGCACGCCGGCCGCCATCTCCGCCGCGACCTGCGGATCGACCGCTCCGCGAGCCGCCAGCAGGCCGGCCTCGACGCCGAGCAGATCCCGCTTCAGTTCCGTGGCGTAGGCGGTCACCGAACCCCGGAAGACCTTCGACGCCCCGGGGACCTCGGTGATCCCGGCCGCCACCAGGCCACCCGTCAGCGACTCGGCTATGGCGAGGCTCTCGCCCCTCACCGTGAGTAGTCGCACCACGTCGGCGGCCGTGGAACTCACCCTTCGGTCTCCTTCAACGCCGCCCTGCGCTCGGCGATTCCCTGCCGGCGCAGGACAATGGCCTGCTTCACATAGTCCAGCCCGGTCACCACGGTCAGGGCGACCGCCGCCGCCATCACCCAGAACCTCAGGGTGGCCAGGGGCCCCGTCAGCGCCAGGACGTACATGCCGACGGCCACGCCCTGGGTGAGGGTCTTCAGCTTGCCGCCGCGGCTCGCCGGGATGACGCCGTACCGGATGACCAGGAAACGCAGCAGGGTGATCCCGAGTTCCCGGCCCAGGATGACGGCCGTGACCCACCACGGCAGGTCGCCGAGCGCGGAGAGACAGATCAGCGCCGCCCCCATGATCGCCTTGTCGGCGATGGGGTCGGCGATCTTCCCGAAGTCCGTGACGAGGTCGTAGGTGCGGGCCAGATGGCCGTCGAAGATGTCGGTGAACATGGCGACGGCGAAGGCGGCCCAGGCGAAGGAGCGCCAGGCCGGGTCGTATCCGCCGTTGCCGAGCATCAGCACCACGAAGACCGGCACGAGGACCAGCCGGAACATCGTCAGCAGATTGGCGACGTTCCAGACGCTCGCCTGGTTGACGGCGGCGGCCGCGATCTTGCCGCCGCGCCCGCCGGCACCGCCCTCGGTCGCACCCCGCTCCACGGCGCCCCCCGAAGTCTTGCGCTCGGCCGGTTCCTGCGCCGCGCCCGGGGCACCGCGCGGGCCGGTCCTGCGCGCACTGGAGGAGCCGCCCGCCGCGGACGCCGGGACTCCGGTCATCTGGCCGCCTCCTCGCTCCACGCGGGCGAGCCCGGCAGCGGTTCGGCCACCAGGTCGACACCCTCCGTACCGACCACCTTCGCGTCGACCATACGACCGGGAGCGAGACCTTCGCCGCCCGTGAGCAGCACCTGGCCGTCCGTCTCGGGCGCCTGGTGGGCCGCCCGCCCGTACACCCCGTCCTCGTCGACGGACTCCACGAGCACCTGCACGGTCGAGCCGACGCGCTCCTCGGCCCGCTGCGAGACGAGTTCCTCGGCCAGCCGGGACACGCGGGCCAGGCGCTCGGCGACGACGTCCTCGTCGACCTTGTTCTCGTAGGTCGCCGCCTCGGTGCCGTCCTCGTCGGAGTAGCCGAAGACGCCGATGGCGTCCAGCCGCGCGTGGGTCAGGAACCGCTCCAGCTCGGCGAGGTCGGCCTCGGACTCGCCGGGGAAGCCGACGATGAAGTTGGAGCGCACACCGGCCTCGGGGGCCTTGGTCCGGATGGTGTCCAGCAGCTCCAGGAAGCGGTCGGTGTCACCGAAGCGGCGCATGGCGCGCAGCACGTTCGGCGCGGAGTGCTGGAAGGACAGGTCGAAGTACGGCATGACCTTCGGCGTCGAGGTCAGCACGTCGATCAGGCCCGGGCGCATCTCGGCGGGCTGGAGGTAGCTGACGCGGATCCGCTCGATGCCGTCGACGTCGGCCAGGTTCGGCAGGAGGGACTCCAGCAGGCGGATGTCGCCGAGGTCCTTGCCGTAGGAGGTGTTGTTCTCGGAGACCAGCATGATCTCCTTGACGCCCTGCTCGGCCAGCCACCGCGTCTCGTTCAGCACGTCGCTGGGGCGGCGGGAGATGAAGGAGCCGCGGAAGGACGGGATGGCGCAGAAGGAGCAGCGCCGGTCGCAGCCGGAGGCCAGCTTCACCGAGGCGACCGGGGAGCCGTCGAGGCGGCGGCGCAGCGGCGCGCGGGGCCCGGAGGCCGGGGCGACGCCCTCCGGGAGGTCGGCGGGGCCGTGACCCGGCAGGGCGACGGCGGCGCCGGCCTCCTGCCGCTCGGCGGGGCTGATCGGCAGCAGCTTGCGCCGGTCGCGCGGGGTGTGGGCGGCGTGGACGCCGCCGCTGAGGATGGTCTGGAGGCGGTCGGAGATGTCGGCGTAGTCGTCGAAGCCGAGGACGCCGTCGGCCTCGGGCAGGGCCTCGGCGAGCTCCTTGCCGTACCGCTCGGCCATGCAGCCCACGGCCACCACGGCCTGGGTTCTGCCGTGACCCTTGAGGTCGTTGGCCTCCAGGAGGGCGTCGACGGAGTCCTTCTTGGCGGCCTCGACGAAGCCGCACGTGTTCACGACGGCGACGTCCGCTTCCTCGGCGTCGTCGACGAGCTTCCAGCCGTCCGCCTCCAGACGGCCTGCGAGCTCCTCCGAGTCCACCTCGTTACGGGCGCAGCCAAGGGTGACGAGTGCGACGGTACGGCTTTCAGGCATGGGCTCAAGACTACTTCGTCCCGCCGACAGCCCACGTCGACGGGGTTGGCCGAACTTGGCCAACCCCGTAGTGACTCGTCCGCTCGGTCCGCTTATCCGACCTGCGGGTCGCCCTTCGTGTACGTCAGCCGCTCCACGGCGCCCGGCTGGAAGTCGTCCTCGATCTTCTTGCCGTTGACGTACAGCTCGATGGCGCCGGCGTCGCCGAGGACGAGGTTGACCTTCTCGTTGTCCTGGAAGGTCTTGGAGTCGCCCTGCTTGAGCAGGCCGTCGAAGAGCAGCCGGCCGCTGTGGTCCTTGGCGCTGATCCAGCTGCGGCCCTCGGTGGCGCTGACCTTGACGGTCACCTTGTCGCGGGGAGCGGCGGCGATGGCGCTGTCGGTCGGGTCCGGCTTGGGGTCGGCCGGCTTCTTGGGCCGGGCGCCGGCCGAGGCGCTCTGCCCGGCCGTCGGCTGGGCACCCTCGGCGACGCTGGCCTCGGAGCCGCCGTCGTCGCCGCCCTTGACGAAGGTGAAGCCGACGAAGCCGATCACGGCGACGATCGCGGCGACCATCGCCGCGGTCCAGTTGGGTCCGCGCCGCTCGGGACGGATGCGCTCCGCCTCGAACAGGGGCGCGGCGGGGGTCGGGGCCGGGCGTCCGCCGTGATCGGCGTCGTAGTGCGCGAGGAGCTCGGCCGGGTCGAGCCGGACGGCCTTGGCCAGGGTCCTGATGTGGCCGCGGGCGTAGACGTCGCCGCCGCACGGCGTGAAGTCGTCCGCCTCGATGGCCTGCACGATGGCGATGCGGACGCGGGTGGCGCTGCTGATGTCGTCGACGGTCAACCCGGCGGCGATGCGCGCCTGTTGCAGGGCACGGCCGACAGTGGGGCGGGCTTCCTCAGAAACGTCTTCGGACACGCCTTCGATCGGACGCTCGTCTTCAGGGGAGTTGCCGATGGACACGGGGGCGCCTTTCGAGCGTATTGGCCGCCTGTGCTGGACGTTCAGTCTAGGGGGGGTACAAACGGGTGGGGCAACCGGACGGCGGGACTTGTACGCCATCGGTATGGCTTCGTGTCCCGATGGCGGTGTACCTCTTTGTCGCTTCCCTCAACTTGACGTAGGCCATGGGGAAACGGTTGCTCAATGATCCCTAACGGGTGAGTCACGATCGGCCGGCCGGCCGTCCTGATCCGCCACGCGAGGTGATCCGCGCGTACCGTTCCCTACCCTTCAGACTCCCCCCGGATCACCGCGAGCACGCCGTCCAGCTCGTCAGCCTTCACAAGAACGTCACGAGCCTTCGAACCCTCGCTCGGTCCGACGATGCTCCGCGACTCCATCAGGTCCATCAGGCGTCCGGCCTTGGCGAAGCCGACGCGCAGCTTGCGCTGGAGCATGGAGGTCGACCCGAACTGCGTGGAGACGACCAGCTCGGCCGCCTGGCACAGCAGGTCGAGGTCGTCGCCGATGTCCTCGTCGATCTCCTTCTTCTGCTTGGTCCCGACGACGACGTCGTCCCGGAAGACGGGCGCCATCTGGTCCTTGCAGTGCTGGACGACGACCGCGACCTCCTCCTCGGTCACGAACGCGCCCTGCATACGGGTCGGCTTGTTCGCGCCCATCGGCAGGAACAGTCCGTCGCCCTTGCCGATCAGCTTCTCCGCGCCGGGCTGGTCGAGGATGACCCGCGAGTCCGCCAGCGAGGAGGTGGCGAAGGCGAGGCGGGAGGGCACGTTGGCCTTGATCAGGCCCGTGACGACGTCCACGGAGGGCCGCTGGGTGGCGAGCACCAGGTGGATGCCGGCCGCGCGCGCGAGCTGCGTGATGCGCACGATGGCGTCCTCGACGTCCCGCGGGGCGACCATCATCAGGTCGGCCAGCTCGTCCACGATCACCAGCAGGTACGGGTAGGGCTGGAGCTCGCGTTCGCTGCCCTCGGGCGGCTTGACCTTGCCCTCGCGCACGGCGCGGTTGAAGTCGTCGATGTGCCGGTAGCCGTAGGCGGCGAGGTCGTCGTAGCGCAGGTCCATCTCGCGCACGACCCACTGGAGCGCCTCGGCGGCCCGCTTGGGGTTGGTGATGATCGGTGTGATCAGGTGCGGGATGCCCTCGTACGCGGTCAGCTCGACGCGCTTGGGGTCGACCAGGATCATCCGGACGTCCTCCGGGGTCGCCCGCATCATGATCGAGGTGATCAGGCAGTTGATGCAGGACGACTTGCCGGATCCGGTGGCGCCGGCGACCAGCATGTGCGGCATCTTCGCCAGCGAGTGCATGACGTAGCCGCCCTCGACGTCCTTGCCGAAGGCCACCAGCATCGGGTCGTCGTCCTCGGCGGACTCCGCGAGCCGCAGCACGTCGCCGAGGTTGACCATCTCCCGGTCGGTGTTGGGGATCTCGATGCCGACCGCGGACTTGCCGGGGATCGGGCTGATGATCCGCACGTCGGGGCTGGCGACGGCGTACGCGATGTTCTTGGTCAGCGCGGTGATCCGCTCCACCTTCACGGCCGGACCCAGCTCGACCTCGTACCGGGTGACCGTCGGGCCGCGGGTGAAGCCGGTGACGCGGGCGTCGACCTTGAACTCGGTGAAGACGGTGGTCAGCGAGTCCACTATGGCGTCGTTCGCGGCGCTGCGCGCCTTGCCGGGGCCACCGCGCGTGAGGGAGTCGAGGGACGGCAGGGAGTACGTGATGTCGCCGGAGAGCTGGAGCTGCTCGGCACGCGGCGGCAGCTCCCGCTCCTGCGGCAGCGGGGTCTTGGTGAGGTCGGGGACCTCCGCCTTGGCCGGGGCCTGTCCGGACGGCTCCTTCTTGAGCTTCCCGGGCTGCGGGCGCGCGGCCGGGACCGGCGTGGGGGTCGGGGCCGACGACTCGCGCTCCCCCGTGCTCACGCCCTGGGTGAGGTCGGCGACCAGCGGGGACGGCGGCATCCCGTGCAGGACGGCGCCGTCGAGCGCGGCGGCGGCCGCGGCGGCGACGTCCACGGCGTCCAGCGGCCGGTTCGCGTCGGGCTGCGGCACGGCGGACCGACGGGGCCGGCCACGGCGCCGGGTGAGCGCCTCCTGCTCGGCGCCGTCATGGTCGTACGGCTCCTCGGCAGGCGGTCCCCCGCGCCGGCGGGGGCGCGCGGGCAGCGACTCGCGCCACTGGTCGTCGTACCGCTCGTCGTCGTCGGTGAACCGGTCCGGCTCAGGCTCGCTGACGAGTCCCAGCCGCACGCCGAGCAGCCGCAGCCGCTGCGGGATGGCGTTGACGGGCGTGGCCGTGACGACCAGCAGCCCGAAGACCGTGAGCAGCACGAGCAGCGGCACGGCCAGGACGTCGGTCATCGTGTACGACAGCGGGGTCGCCGCGCCCCAGCCGATCAGGCCGCCGGCGTCCCTTATGGCCTGCATGCCGGCGCTGCGGGCGGGCGAGCCGCAGGCGATGTGCACCTGGCCGAGCACGCCGATGACCAGCGCGGACAGGCCGATCACGATCCGGCCGTTCGCCTCGGGTTTCTCCGGGTGCCGGATCAGCCGCACGGCGACGGTGCCGAGCAGGATCGGCACGAGCAGGTCGAGCCGGCCGAACGCCCCGGTCACCAGGATCTCGACGAGATCGCCGACCGGGCCCTTCAGGTCGGCCCAGGTGCCGGCGGCGACGATCAGCGCCATGCCGAGCAGCAGCAGCGCGACGCCGTCCTTGCGGTGCGCCGGGTCGAGGTTCTTCGCGCCCTGGCCTATGCCGCGGAACACGGCGCCGACCGCGTGCGCGATGCCCAGCCAGAGGGCGCGTACGAGCCGGTAGACACCGCCGGTCGGACTGGCCGCCGGTGCGGGTGCGGGCTTCTTCGCCGCGGCCTTCCTGGCGGGCGCCTTCTTCGCCGGTGCCCTTTTCGCGGCGGCCTTCCTCGCCGGAGCCTTCGCGGGAGCCGCCGTCTTCTTGGCGGGCTGCTTCTTGGCTGCGGAGGGACGTGAGGCCATAGGTGTGAGGTTACCGGTGGAGACGGCGGTCGACACGTGTGCCCACCGCTTCACCCGTTCGTGTCGCCCTCGCGCGCGTCCGGAACTGACGCGGTGGGTACGGACGCTGACATGCCTTCACGGACCGCCCCACCGACAGCCTCAGTTCACCGCGGGCTGCCCTCCGGAGGAACCCGGTTCGAGGGCGTCCAGGGCCCGGCGCAGGCCCGTGAGCTTGCGCTCCAGGTGGGCCGCGGTCGCCACCGCCGCCGCGTCGGTCGACTCGTCGCCCAGCTGTTTGGAGAGCGCTTCGGCCTGCTCCTCGACGGCGGCGAGCCGCGCCGACAGCTCGGCGAGCAGCCCCGCCGGCTCCTTGGTCTCCACGCCCGCACTCTTGCCGCCGCCCTCCAACTGGAGGCGCAGCAGTGCCGCCTGCTCGCGCAGCTGGCAGTTCTTCATGTAGAGCTCGACGAAGACCGAGACCTTCGCGCGCAGCACCCACGGGTCGAACGGCTTGGAGATGTAGTCCACCGCACCCGCCGCGTACCCGCGGAAGGTGTGATGCGGACCGTGGTTGATCGCGGTGAGGAAGATGATCGGGATGTCCCGGGTCCGCTCCCGCCGCTTGATGTGCGCGGCTGTCTCGAAACCGTCCATGCCCGGCATCTGGACGTCCAGCAGAATGACCGCGAAGTCGTCCGTGAGCAGCGCTTTGAGCGCTTCCTCCCCGGACGATGCCCGCACCAGCGTCTGATCGAGCGCCGAGAGGATCGCCTCCAGCGCCAGCAGATTCTCCGGCCGGTCATCGACCAGGAGGATCTTGGCCTTCTGCACCATGGCCCGCCCTCCTCGCCCCGGCGTGGGGCCTCCCCTGTCCGCAGGACTTGGGGCAGCACCGGCGGGCGCCGCCCCAGGGGACGACTCCCTTGCGTCGCCCGTCCTTGTGCCGGTCATCGTAGCCGCACCCCGCCCGTCGCCACACCCTGTCACCGCGATGTCACTGTGTACGTAGCAGAAACGCGGCGGGAGACCAGAAGGTTCCCCGAATCCCGTGCTTCTACACGGCTTCGGGCACACTGAGTCAGCAACTCCGCGTGCCCGCCGGAGTCCCCGCCGCACCCACGCACACCACGTTCGCACACTGCCGCCCGGGACGTGCCGCTCACTCCTCCCGCATCCACTGCTCCATCACCGTCAGCAGGTGATCGGGGTCGACCGGCTTCGTGACGTAGTCGGAGGCACCCGACTCGATCGCCTTCTCCCGGTCGCCCTTCATCGCCTTCGCGGTCAGCGCGATGATCGGGAGCCCGGCGAACTGGGGCATCCGGCGGATCGCCGTGGTCGTCGCGTACCCGTCCATCTCGGGCATCATGATGTCCATCAGGACGACCGCGACATCCTCGTGCTGCTCCAGGACCTCGATGCCCTCCCGGCCGTTCTCGGCGTACAGCACGGACAGGCCGTGCTGCTCCAGGACGCTGGTCAGCGCGAAGACGTTGCGGATGTCGTCGTCGACGATCAGCACCTTCTGGCCACCGAACCGGATGTTCCGGTGCGACTGGGGCACCGTGTCCTGCACCCCGGCCGGCCGCGGCTCCTGCGGCGCGGGCTGCTCCGCGGCCTCCGGCAGAGCCCTGCGGCGACGCCGGAACAGCGCGGCGGCACCGTTCTGCGAGTCCTGGTACGACTTCACCTCGGCCGGTGTCTCGGCCTCGGCCTCCTGCGGCTCGGCCGGCGCGCTCGCCGAGGACAGCAGCTCGCCCGCGCCGAGGGACGGCAGGGCCTGCCCGTAGCCGTTCGGCGGCAGCTCGCTCGGGTACAGCGGCAGGTAGAGCGTGAACGTCGAGCCGCGGCCCGGCTCGCTCTGCGCGTGGATCTCACCGCCCAGCAGCTGCGCGATCTCCCGCGAGATGGACAGCCCGAGCCCCGTGCCGCCGTACTTGCGGCTGGTGGTGCCGTCGGCCTGCTTGAACGCCTCGAAGATCACCCGCATCTTGCTGGCCGCGATCCCGATGCCGGTGTCGCTCACGGAGAACGCGATCAGCTCCCCGTTCGGGTCGGTCATCGAACCGGCCTCCAGCAGCTGCTCCCGGATGGCCTGCGGCACGTCGTCCCGGGCCGGCCGGATGACCAGCTCGACCGCGCCCGAGTCCGTGAACTTCACCGCGTTGGACAGCAGGTTCCGCAGCACCTGGAGCAGCCGCTGCTCGTCGGTGTGCAGGGTCGCGGGCAGCTCCGGCGACACCCGCACCGACAGGTCGAGGCCCTTCTCCGCGGTCAGCGGCCGGAACGTCGCCTCCACGTAGTCCACGAGCTGGACCAGCGCGATGCGCGTCGGGGAGACGTCCATCTTGCCCGCCTCGACCTTCGACAGGTCGAGGATGTCGTTGATGAGCTGGAGCAGGTCCGAACCGGCGCCGTGGATGGTCTCGGCGAACTCGACCTGCTTCGGCGACAGGTTCGCGTCGGCGTTGTCGGCGAGCAACTTGGCCAGAATCAGCAGGGAGTTGAGCGGCGTACGCAGCTCATGCGACATGTTGGCCAGGAACTCGCTCTTGTAGCGCATGGAGACCGCGAGCTGCTCGGCGCGCTCCTCCAGGACCTGCCGGGCCTCCTCGATCTCGGTGTTCTTCACCTCGATGTCGCGGTTCTGCTGCGCCAGCAGCTCGGCCTTCTCCTCCAGTTCGGCGTTGGAGGACTGGAGCGCCTTCTGCCGCTGCTCCAACTCCTCCGAGCGCTCGCGCAGTTGCTCGGTCAGCTCCTGCGACTGCTTCAGCAGCACCTCCGTCTTGGTGTTGACGGAGATGGTGTTGACGCTCGTCGCGATCATCTCGGCGATCTGATTGAGGAAGTCCTTCTGGATCTGCGTGAACGGGGTGAAGGACGCCAGCTCGATGACGCCGAGCACCTTCCCCTCGAACAGCACCGGCAGGACGATCACCTGGGCGGGCGGGGCCTCCCCGAGCCCGGAGGAGATCTTCAGATAGCCGCTCGGCGCGTTCTCCACCAGGATCGTGCGCTTCTCCTGCGCGGCCGTCCCGACCAGCGCCTCTCCCGGCCGGAAGGAGGTCGGCATGGAGCCCATCGAGTAGCCGTACGACCCGAGCATCCGCAGCTCGTACTGGTCCTCGTGGTCGGCGGCGAGCTCCTGGCCGTCCACCAGCGGCATGGCCAGGAAGAACGCGCCGTGCTGCGCGGAGACCACCGGGGTCAGCTCGCTCATGATCAGCGAGGCCACGTCCTGGAGGTCCCGGCGGCCCTGCATCAGCGCGGAGATACGGGCGAGATTGCCCTTGAGCCAGTCCTGCTCCTTGTTGGCGATCGTGGTGTCGCGCAGGTTGGCGATCATCTTGTTGATGTAGTCCTGGAGCTCGGAGATCTCCCCGGAGGCGTCCACGTCGATCTTCAGGTTCAGGTCGCCGCGGGTCACCGCGGTCGCCACGCGCGCGATGGCACGCACCTGCCGGGTCAGATTCCCGGCCATCTCGTTCACCGACTCGGTCAGGTCCCGCCAGGTGCCGTCCACGTCCCGCACCCGCGCCTGCCCGCCGAGCTGGCCCTCCGTGCCCACCTCGCGGGCCACACGCGTGACCTCCTCCGCGAAGGAGGACAGCTGGTCGACCATCGTGTTGATGGTCGTCTTCAGCTCCAGGATCTCACCGCGCGCGTCGATGTCGATCTTCTTGGTCAGGTCGCCCTTGGCGATGGCGGTCGTGACCATGGCGATGTTGCGCACCTGACCGGTCAGGTTGGACGCCATCTGGTTCACCGACTCGGTGAGGTCCTTCCACGTACCGGACACGCCCGGCACGTGCGCCTGGCCGCCGAGGATGCCGTCCGTGCCCACCTCACGGGCCACCTTGGTGACCTGGTCGGCGAACGAACTCAGCGTCTTCACCATGGTGTTGAAGGTCTCGGCGAGCTGCGCCACCTCACCGCGCGCCTCGATCGTCACCGTCCGCGTCAGGTCGCCGTTGGCGACGGCGGCGGCCACCTGGGAGATGTTCCTCACCTGGACGGTGAGGTTCTTCGCCATCAGGTTGACGTTGTCGCTGAGGTCCTTCCAGATGCCCACCACACCCGGCACGTGCGCCTGCCCGCCGAGGATGCCCTCGGTACCCACCTCGCGGGCGACCCGGGTGACCTGCTCGGCGAAGGACGACAGCTGGTCGACCATGGTGTTGACCGTGGTGACGAGCTCCAGGATCTCGCCCTTGGCGTCGACGGTGATCTTCTTCGACAGGTCGCCCTTGGCCACGGCGGTGGTGACCTCGGCGATGTTGCGGACCTGCATGGTCAGGTTGTTGGCCATGCCGTTCACGGACTGCGTGAGGTCCTTCCAGGTGCCGGACACCCCCTGCACCTCGGCCTGGCCGCCGAGGATGCCCTCGGTACCCACCTCACGGGCGACGCGCGTGACCTCCTGGGCGAACGACGACAGCTGGTCCACCATCGTGTTCAGCGTGTTCTTCAGCTCCAGGATCTCCCCGCGCGCGTCCACAGTGATCTTCTGGGACAGGTCACCGCGGGCCACCGCCGTCGCGACCTGCGCGATGTTGCGGACCTGCGCGGTGAGATTGCCGGCCATGCCGTTCACCGAGTCGGTCAGGTCGCGCCACACACCGGCGACCCCGGGCACCTGCGCCTGACCGCCGAGGCGGCCCTCGGTGCCCACCTCACGGGCCACGCGCGTGACCTGCTCGGCGAAGGACGACAGCTGGTCCACCATCGTGTTGATGGTGTTCTTCAGCTCCAGGATCTCCCCGCGCGCGTCGACGTCGATCTTCTGGGACAGGTCGCCGCGCGCCACGGCCGTCGTCACCTGCGCGATGTTGCGCACCTGGGAGGTCAGGTTCCCCGCCATCGAGTTGACGGAGTCCGTCAGCTCCTTCCAGGTGCCCGACACGCCGTCCACCCGGGCCTGACCGCCGAGGCGGCCCTCCGTGCCCACGTCCCGCGCCATCCGGGTCACCTGGTCGGCGAAGCTGGAGAGCTGGTCCACCATCGTGTTCACGGTGTTCTTCAGCTGGAGCATCTCGCCGGAGACGTCCACCGTGACCTTCTGCGACAGGTCACCGTTGGCCACCGCCGTCGTCACCTGCGCGATGTTCCTCACCTGACCGGTGAGGTTCCGGAACGCCGTGTTGACGGAGTCGGTGAGGTCCTTCCACGTACCCGCCGCCCCCGGCACCTGCGCCTGGCCGCCCAGCTCACCCTCGACACCGACCTCCCGGGCCACGCGCGTGACCTCGGCACCGAAGGAGGACAGCTGGTCCACCATCGTGTTGACGGTGTTCTTCAGCTCCAGCATCTCGCCGGCCACGTCCACGGTGACCTTCTGCGACAGATCACCGCTGGCCACCGCCGTCGTCACCGCGGCGATGTCCCTCACCTGAGTGGTCAGGTTCCGGAAGACCGTGTTGACGGAGTCGGTCAGGTCCTTCCAGATCCCCGCCGCACCCGGCACGTTCGCCTGACCGCCGAGCTGCCCCTCGCCGCCGACCTCGTTGGCCACCCGCGTGACCTCGTCCGCGAAGATCCGCAGCGTCTCGGTCATCTGGTTGATCGTCTCGGCGAGCTGCGCGACCTCCCCACGCGCCGGCACGGTCACCTTCAGCGACAGGTCACCGTTGGCGACCGCCGTCGTCACCTCGGAGATCCCGCGCACCTGGGCCGTCAGATTCCCCGCCATGGTGTTGACGGAGTCGGTCAGCTCCTTCCACACCCCGGCCACGCCCGGCACCTGCGCCTGACCGCCCAGCGCGCCCTCGGTACCCACCTCACGGGCCACCCGCGTCACCTCGGACGAGAACGCGGAGAGCTGGTCCACCATCGTGTTGACGGTGTTCTTCAGCTCCAGCATCTCGCCGGCCACGTGAACCGTGACCTTCCGGGACAGATCACCCTTGGCCACGGCCGTCGTCACCAGCGCGATGTCCCGCACCTGCGCCGTCAGCCGGTACGCCATCGTGTTGACGGAGTCCGTCAGGTCCTTCCACGAACCGGACATACCGCGCACCTGGGCCTGTCCGCCCAGCTTGCCCTCGGTACCGACCTCACTGGCCACCCGCGTGACCTCGTCCGTGAACGTCGACAACTGGTCGACCAGGTTGTTCACGGTCCGCCCGACCTTCAGGAACTCACCGCGCAGCGGATGCCCGGTGCCCTCCGCGGTCTGCGTCCGCAGCTCCATGCGGGGCGACAGATCACCGTCCGCCACCGCCGACAGCACCCGGCTGACCTCGGAGACAGGGCGCACGAGGTCGTCCACGAGCGCGTTGGAGTGGTCGATCGCGGTCGCCCAGGACCCTTCGCAGGCCCCCGTCTCCAGCCGCTCCGTGAGCTTGCCCTCACGGCCGACCATCCGCCGCACCCGGGCCAGCTCGCCCGTGAGATGCAGATTGCGGTCGGCCACCTCGTTGAACACGGCCGCGATCTCCGACATCACGCCGTCCCCGGACACCGTGAGCCGCCTGCGGAAGTTCCCCTCCCGCATCGCCACGAGCGCCGTGAGCAGGCGGTTCAGCGCCGCCGTGTCGACCGTCGTCGTCCCGCCTCGTGTCTTGCCCTGCTTACTCAGGGACTGTCCGCCTTTCGCGCGCGTCTTCGTGGCCCGCGTCGCTGCGCCAGACTCCACTGTGTCCCTCCCGCAGGGGTCGACCGTTACCGCTGTGCCCGGTGCACCCCACGGTGACCGGTTGTGCCGCATGCTTCCTGTGCCGCCGCGTGCTTGGGCCCGGCTCGCCGGGCCGCTCCAGGGCTGCTGCCCATCGAGCGCGCTCGGCATTCGGCCTGCCCGGACGCACACAACAAGCTTGCCCAGTGTTTCACCCCGGCCGAACCAGGCCATAACAGTTCGGCAGCTTCGCACATCGTCCGCACACCCTCTGGGCGGAAACACTGCGGACCGGCATCCGCGGGGGCGGCGAAGGTAAGTAACCTTGCATGCGGCTGTCCAGCCGTGCCGGTTCTGTCCGGCCTGGGCGGTGGCACGAGACGAGCGGGCAGCGGAGGGGCGGCCGGACACATGACCACCGGACTGGTCCCGGGGGAGCAGCCCCCGGATCACGGGCCGACGGACGGCCTGCCGCAGCAGCGGCACGAGCCGGTCGGCCATCAGGCCGTGCAGGTGCACGTGGACGTGGAGAGAGGGTCGAGGAGTTCAGTGATCACCGCGCGCGCGGCCGCCAGTTTCGAGCCCGTCGGACGATCGGTGGCGAGCGCACGTTCCTTCGTCCGCGACACCCTCCAGGGCTGGGGCCATGCCGACATCGTCGACGACGCCGTGGTCCTCACCAGCGAACTGGTGACCAATGCCGTGGTGCACGCCGGCACCGCCGCCGACGTGGTGTGCCTGCGCAGCGAGGACGGCGTGCGCATCGAGGTGGCCGACCGCTACCCCGAGCGCGAGGTCCCGATGCAGGGCTCGGCCGTCAACATGGGCAGCCCCGACCGCGAGGGCGGACGCGGCCTCCAGCTCTGCGCGGCCCTCGCCGGCCACTGGGGCGTCGAGTACACGCCCACCCACAAGAACGTCTGGTTCCAGCTGGACCTGCCCGCCCGCGCGGTCGGCACCCGCAGCGCCGGCCCGTCCCTCCCGGCCGAGCTGCTGCCGGTCGCCGACGGCCGCGTCCGCGTCGCCGTCGTCCAGATCGACCGCACCGGCGCCATCACCGCCTGGAACGAGGACGCCGAGGAACTCTTCGGCTACCCCGCCGAGCAGGTCACCGGCAAGCCGCTGACCGACCTCGCCGCCTGGCCGCACACCCCGGGCACCGGCACCGGCATCGTCGAGGCACTCCAGCTCTCCCGCTGGGAGGGCAGCTACGGCATAAGGGGCGCCGACGGCCGCGTCACCCCGGTCTACGCCTCCCACCTCCGCGTCCGCGACGCCGGCGGCGAACCCTCGACGGTCTGCCTCCTCGTACGGGACCACGAGCGCGCGGTGCTCCAGACGCCGCTGCGCGTACCCGCGTCCGACGCCGGCGGTTCCTCGGAGGGCCAGAGCGCCGACCCCTTCGAGGTGTTCATCGGCTCCCCCGCCCCGGACGACCTCGACGGCCTCCTCCAGCGCACGGTGGAACGCGCCCGCGACATGCTGGACGCCGACGCCGCCTTCCTGCTGCTCGCCACCGACGACGAGACGGAGCTGGAGGTCCGCGCCTCCACCGGCCTGCCCTCCGCCCGCCAGCGCTTCGCCCGCGTCCCCGTCGAGGCCGGCCCCGGCCGCTACGGCTCCGCGCGCATGCCCGCCGTCCACGACGACCTCGCCGCGGTCCCCGGCGCCGTCCCGCTGCTCAACGGCACGGGCATGCGCTCGGTCGTCACCGTCCCCCTGAAGGTCGAGGGCCGTCTCACCGGCTCCCTCGGCGTCGCGGCCGAGTCCGCCGGCCGGTACTCCAACGAGGAGGCCCTGCGTCTCCAGTTCGCCGCCGACCGCATCGCCCTGGCTGTCGAGTCGGCCCGCCTGGGCGAGCTGGAGCGGCTGCGCCGCGGCTCCCTCAGCTTCCTCGTCGAGGCGTCCGACCTCCTCGCCGGCACCCTGGACCGTGACCAGACCCTGGCCCTCATGGCGCAGATGACGGTCCCGACCCTGGCCACCTGGTGCGCCGTCTACACCATCGCCGACCAGGCCTCGGACCCTTACCTGTCGTACGTCCTGCACGAGGACGAGGAACTGATCGACGGCATCAAGTCCCTCCTCTCCAAGATCGACCCGCCCGACCCGGTGCCCACCCCGGGCGCCCGCGTCTGGACGGCTCCCGCCGAGGTCGCCCACCAGGCGGCCCTGCGCAGCTCCATGCGCAGCCTCGGCCTGAGTGGCGGCCCGACCCGGCAGGTCAGTTCCGGCATCGGCCCGACCCTGGCCACGGCCTCCGCCGTCGGCGGCGAGACCGTCGTCCTGCCCCTGGTCGCCCGCAACCGCGTCATCGGCATGCTCACTCTCGGCAAGCCCACCGACGAGCACTTCCGCCAGGAGATCCTGGAGCTCGCCGAGGACCTGTCCCGCCGAGCCGCCCTGGCCCTGGACAACGCCCGCCTGTACTCGGAGCGCACGGCCATCAGCCAGTCCCTCCAGCGCAGCCTGCTGCCGCCGGAGCTCCCCCTGATCGACGGCGTCGAGGTGGAGGTCATCTACCGCGCGGCCGGCGAGGGCAACGAGGTCGGCGGCGACTTCTACGACCTCTTCCCCATCAGCGACGGCGCCTACGGCTTCGCCATCGGCGACGTCTGCGGTACGGGCCCGAACGCGGCGGCCGTCACGGGCCTGGCCCGGCACGCCCTGCGCCTGCTGGCCCGGGAGGGCCTGAGCGGTCCGGCGGTCCTGGAGCGCCTCAACTCGGCCATCCTCGACGAGGGCGCCCGCAGCCGCTTCCTCACCCTCCTGTACGGCGAGATGCGCCCGCAGGAGGACGGAAGCGCGGAGCTGAAGGTGGTCTGCGCCGGCCATCCGCTCCCCCTGCGCCTGCGCCAGGACGGCACGGTCGCACCGGCCGCCGAGCCCCAGCCCCTCCTCGGCGTCATCGAGGACCTGGAGCTGTACGAGCAGACGGTCACCCTGGATCCGGGCGACGTCCTGCTCTGCGTGACGGACGGCGTCACGGAGCGCCGCGAGGGCACGCGCATGCTGGGTGACGACGGCCTCGCCGACGTCCTGACCACCTGCACGGGCCTGACGGCGGGCGCGGTGGCGGCCCGCATCATGCGCGCGGTGGAGCGTTTCGCGTCGGACGCGCCGTCCGACGACATGGCCATCCTGGCGATGCGGGTGCCGGAGCCGCACACGGACTGATCACCGGTCCAGGGCATGCGAAAGGCCCCGCCCATTGGGCGGGGCCTTTCTTCTGTTGAGCCCCCAAACGGAATCGAACCGTTGACCTTCTCCTTACCATGGAGACGCTCTACCGACTGAGCTATAGGGGCCTGTCGCCTTTTCGAGGTTTCCCTCGCGGCAACGGAATAGATCATACCCCGAACAGACGGGTGCTCCCAACACCGCTTTCAGTGCGCGGGTTGCAGCAGTCCGCCCAGCGCATTGCACGCGGACACGATGCGCTGCATGTCCCGCTTCGTCAGCGAGGCGTCCACCGGCAGCGCGAGCGTCTCGTCGGCGGCCCGCTCCGTCTCCGGCAACGACACGCAACGCCGGAACGCGGGCATCCGGTGCACCGGTGTCTGCACCGGTACCCGGCAGTCGACGCCCTTCCCCCGCACGGCCCGGGCGAACGCGTCCCGGTCGGGCCGGCCATTGCCCGGCACCCTCACCACGTACTGCTGGTAGGTGTGCCCGTCGCCCCCGTCGGGGGTGCGCACACCCTTCAACTTCCCGTCGAGGTAAGCCGCTCGCTCCCTGCGCCGGGCTATGTCGTCGTACGGCCCGTCGGTCTCCCTCTGCTCCAGGACGAGCAGCCCGTGCCGTTGCCCGACCGCGTGCAGCCGAGCCGTGTCGGCCGGCCGCCCGAATCGGTGTACGGCGACGACGGCCGCGGTCCGGGGCGTGAGCGCCGCCTCCACGGCGGCCGTGTCGAGGCAGTACGTCGCCGGATCTATGTCGGCGAACACCGGCAACGCACCGACCAGGGCCACGGTTTCGGCGACCTCCGCGTTCCCGAAGGCGGGCACGACGACCTCGTCACCGACGCCTACGCCGGCGGCCCTGAGCATGGCAGCAGTCCTCATGCCGACGATGTTCGTAGCGACACGTGAACGTCAAGTGACGGAAAACAAAAAAGGGTTGGACCCGGAACCGAAGTTCGGGGTCCAACCCTTTTGAATGATTGTTCGGCGGCGTCCTACTCTCCCACAGGGTCCCCCCTGCAGTACCATCGGCGCTGTAAGGCTTAGCTTCCGGGTTCGGAATGTAACCGGGCGTTTCCCTAACGCTATGACCACCGAAACACTATGAAACTGTCAACCGCACCACGCCTATGACAACGTGGGGTTGTTCGTGGTTTCAGAACCAACACAGTGGACGCGAGCAAC
>NZ_WWHX01000366.1 GCF_009862125.1 Streptomyces sp. SID5910 | reverse complement strand
TCGCCAACACCGACCAGATAACCTCCGCCGGTCTGGAGGGCGTCACGGTCGTCGTGGAGGCCCTCACCGGCATCCTGCTGGCCGCGTTCTCGACGCTGTTCCTGCTCTACGACGGCAGGCGCATCTGGCAGTGGACGCTCAAGCTGGTGCCGGCCGCGGCCCGGCCGGGCGTCGCCGGCGCCGGTCCGCGCGCCTGGCGGACGCTGACCGCGTATGTGCGGGGCACGGTCGTGGTCGCGCTGATCGACGCCATCTTCATCGGCCTCGGCATCTACTTCCTCGACGTGCCGATGGCCGTGCCGCTGGCCGTGTTCATCTTCCTGTTCGCCTTCATCCCGCTCGTCGGCGCCGTCGTGTCGGGCGCCCTCGCGGTGGTCGTGGCGCTGGTGACGCAGGGCATGTTCGCGGCGGTCATGACGCTCGCCGTCGTGCTGGTCGTGCAGCAGATCGAGGGCCACATCCTCCAGCCGTTCATCCTCGGGCGCGCGGTGCGGGTCCATCCGCTGGCGGTGGTGCTGTCGGTGGCCGCCGGCGGCATGATCGCCGGCATCGGCGGCGCGGTGGTCGCCGTACCGCTGGTCGCGGTGACGAACACCGTCGTCGGTTATCTGCGGGCCTACTCCCGCGAGGCCGCCGTACGGCAGTCCCCGAGGCCGCACGGCGCGACGTCGACGGACGCGTCCCCGGCGGTGGGACCGCGGCCGGAGCCCGCGGAGACCGAACCCCCGGCGGACACGCCCCCGGCGTAGCGACGGAGAAGGGGCCCCGCTCACCAGGACGGTGAGCGGGGCCCCTTTCTGTCGCTGTGCCGGGCGCGGCGGGACTACTGGGCGAGAACCGCCTCGGCGTCCAGCGTGGCGCCGACGGCCTCGATCACCGCGGCGATCTTGAAGGCCTCCTGGATGACCTCGCGGTCGATCCCGGCCTTGCGCAGCACCTGCTCGTGCGAGTCCAGGCACATGCCGCAGCCGTTGATCGCGGACACCGCGAAGGACCACAGCTCGAAGTCGACCTTGTCGACGCCGGGGTTGCCGATGACGTTCATCCGCAGACCGGCGCGCAGGGTGCCGTACTCGTGGTCCGACAGCAGGTGCCGGGTGCGGTAGAAGACGTTGTTCATCGCCATGATGGCGGCGGCCGACTTGGCGGCCGTGTACGCCTCCGGCGTGAGGTTCGCCTTCGCCTCCGGCTCCAGCTCGCGCAGCACGATCGGGGAGCGCGAGGCGATCGCGGTCGCCAGCACGGTGCCCCACAGCTGCTGCGCCGGGAGGTCGGAGTTGCCGATGACCGAGCCCAGGTTGAGCTTCAGGTCCTTGGCGTAGTCCGGTATGGCGGACTTCAGGGAGTCGAGGGACATGTCAGATCACTCCCCGGCCAGCAGCGCGACCGGGTCCAGGGTCTCGTCGCCCTTGCTCCAGTTGCACGGGCAGAGCTCGTCGGTCTGGAGGGCGTCGAGGACCCGCAGGACCTCCTTGGGGTTACGGCCGACCGAGCCGGCGGTCACCATGGTGAACTGGATCTCGTTGTTCTGGTCCACGATGAACACGGCGCGCTTGGCGAAGCCGTCCTCGCCCTCGATGCCGAGGTCGCGCATCAGCTCGTGCTTCGAGTCCGCCATCATCGGGAACGGCAGGTCGGTCAGGTCCGGGTGGTCCTTGCGCCAGGCGTGGTGGACGAACTCGGAGTCGCCGGAGAAGCCGAGGACCTGGGCGTCACGGTCGGCGAACTCGTCGTTCAGCTTGCCGAAGGCGGCGATCTCGGTCGGGCACACGAAGGTGAAGTCCTTGGGCCATGCGAAGACGACCTTCCACTGACCCTCGTAGGTCTTGTGGTTGATCTGCTGGAACTCCTTGCCCTTCTCCAGCGAGACGCAGGCGGTCAGATCGAACTCGGGGAACTTGTCACCGACAGTGAGCACGCGCTCTCCTTGCAGCGAAGAAACACCCGGATTGCGGGTGTTTCCCATGGGTTGGACATTCTTGATGTTGGCACACAGTGCATTGATTAGTGAAATAGCTACACTCGGTCGAGTTGATCGGAGGTGGCTATTAGTGACCGGTAAGAAGAGGCAGCCCAGCCTCGCCCAGCTGCGGGCTTTCGCCGCGGTCGCCGAGCATCTGCATTTCCGCGATGCCGCCGCCGCGATCGGCATGAGCCAGCCGGCGCTCTCCGGCGCCGTCTCGGCCCTGGAAGAGGCACTCGGTGTCACCCTCCTGGAGCGTACGACGCGCAAGGTGCTGCTCTCACCGGCGGGGGAGCGGCTCGCGGTGCGGACGAAGGCGGTCCTGGCGGAGGTCGGAGCGCTGCTGGAGGAGGCGGAGGCGGTACGGGCGCCGTTCACCGGCGCGCTGCGGCTCGGCGTCATCCCGACCGTGGCGCCGTATCTGCTGCCGACCGTGCTGCGGCTGGTCCACGAGCGCTACCCCGACCTCGACCTCCAGGTCCACGAGGAGCAGACGGCGAGCCTGCTGGACGGCCTCGGGTCCGGCCGCCTCGACCTGCTGCTGCTGGCCGTGCCGCTCGGTGTCCCCGGCGTCACCGAACTCCCGCTCTTCGACGAGGACTTCGTGCTCGTCACGCCGCTCGACCACCGGCTCGGCGGCCGGGAGGGCATCGAGCGCGGGGTGCTGCGCGAGCTGAACCTGCTGCTGCTCGACGAGGGGCACTGCCTGCGCGACCAGGCGCTCGACATCTGCCGGGAGGCCGGCCGCGCCGACGTCCCGGCGACCACGACGGCGGCGGGCCTGTCGACGCTGGTCCAACTGGTGGCGGGCGGCCTCGGGGTGACGCTGCTGCCGCGTACGGCGGTCCGGGTGGAGACGTCCCGCTCCAGCCAGCTCCTCACCGGCTCCTTCGCCGACCCGGCGCCCACCCGCCGGGTCGCCCTCGCCATGCGCACGGGCGCGGCCCGCTCCGCGGAGTACGAGGAACTGGCGGCGGCGCTGCGCGAGGCGATGGCCGACCTGCCGGTGCGGACGGTCCACGGCTGAAACGGCCAGCAGGGCGGCTCATGCGGAAGCCCGGACGGGCACGCTGTGCGTGCGTGCCGCGTCCGGGCCCGGGGGTGGGGCGGGATCACTCCGTGCGCAGGCCCTCCGGCCGCATCAGCCGCAGCAGCGGCGGCAGGCTGCACAGCGTCACCACCAGGACGACGGCGGCCCCGATACCGGTCATGGCGAGGACGCCGGACCAGTCGACGGACACCCGCGTGTTCGTCATCTTCAGCAGCACCGCGCCCAGCGTCAGCCCCACCGCCGTCGCCAGCACCAGGCCCAGGGCGATCGGGATCGCGGTCTGCCACAGCACCGACAGGCTCAGCGTGCGGCGCCGGGTGCCGAAGGCGACCAGGGACGACAGCAGCTTCCTGCGCTCGCGCAACTGCTCCAGCTGCGAGACCAGCAGACTCGCGCCGATCAGCGCCAGCACACACGCGGCGCCGACGAACAGGCCGGTGCGGATGGCCTCGAACCGGTCGGTGCGCTCGGTGGCCGCCCAGACCATCGGGTACGCCAGCGGGTCGACGGCTGCGGCGGTGTTCCGCACCTGCTCGTGGACGTCCGGCACCGACTCGTCGAGCCGGAGGTAGGCGTGGCCGTCCAGCGCCGGGGCGAGGGAGTCCGGCAGCGCCTTCGGCGTGATCAGGAAGCCGCCCCGGTCGATCCCGGCGAGCAGGCCCTTGCGCGGCGCCGCCTCCTTGACGCCCGACGGCACCTTCCAGGGGAGCTCCAGGCCCTTCGGGCCGCCCTCGTACGACGGGTCGAGGTACATCGTCCGCCCCGGCTTCGCCAGCGCCATCACGTCGACCCCGGCGTCCCACTCGGCGCCGCGCACCGCGAACACGTCGCCGTCGTCGCACGAGGACAGCGTCGCGATCTCGCGCAGCGAGGCGCAGTCGCCCACGGTCAGCATCGTGGAGTTCTCCGCGTCCGTGCGGCGGTCGCCCGCGTAGCCCTCGGAGTAGGAGAAGACGGCCCGGACACCGGGGGTGTCCCGGAACTTCGCGGCGGCGTCCGGCACCCGGACCTCACTGGGCAGGGACACCTCCATCTGCGCCTGCGCGACGTCCTTCCCGGTGCTCTTGGTGTAGTCGCCGTCCACGCCCGAGAAGAGCATCTGGAGGGCGATCGCGCCCGCGACGGCCACCGCGATGCCGTTGACCATGCGGGCCGCCGTGCCGCTGCTCAGCTGGAGCCGGCGCACGGCGAGCTGCCAGGCGACGCCCCCGGAGCCGAGCCGGGCGACGACCGTCTCCACGATCCACGGCAGCAGGGCGGTGACGCCGATCAGCAGCAGGACGACGCCGCCGGTCACGAGGTACTGGTTGAAGTCGCCGCCGTCCCGGCCCTGGCCGACCATCGGGTACAGCATCGCCAGACCGGCCACCGGCAGCAGCAGCCGCCACCACAGGCGCCGCCGGGCCGGCTTGGCCGTGCGCACCACGCCGAGCGGCTCGATGACCACCCCGCGCAGCGCGAACAGCGTCACCAGGACGGCCGCGGCCGGTACCGCCACCGCCACCAGCAGCGCCAGCACGGGCGAGGGGTTGAGGTAGCTCGGGAACACGCTGATGTCGTACACCTCGGCCGTACCGGCCAGCTGGCGCCCGATCATGAAGAACCCGGCACCGAAGAGGAGTCCGAGGACCGCGCCCGCCATCGCCTCGCCGGCGGCGATCCGCCGGGTCATGCGGCCGTCGGAGCCCACCAGCCGCAGTGCCGCTAGGCGCCGGTCGCGCCGCTCGCCGCCGAACCGCACGGCCGCGGCGATGAACACCGCGACCGGCATCAGCAGCACCACGAAGACGACGAGGACGAGCAGGAGGAGCACCGGATCGGCGTCCGCGGGGACCGGGTCGGGGTCGCCGAAGTGGTCGATGCGGACGATCCGGCCGCTGTCGATGTGCGGAGCGAGGTCGTCGGCGCCCCGGAAGAAGGCGAGTTCCTGCGAGCCGATCAGCCCGCTCTCCGCGATCGTGCCGCTGATCCGCTCCGGCAGCCGCTTGCGCAGCAGCGTGCCGGAGTCCGACTCCAGCAGCTCCTTCAGCGCGGGGGAGACCATCATCTCGCCCGGCGCCGGGAACCTGTCGACGCCCGGCGGCAGCGGCGCGCGGGGCCCCTCCACCTCCAGGGCGCGGCCCCGCACGGTCTCCTCGCGGAAGTCCGTGTCGACATTGGCGACGATCAGGGTGTCGTCGCCCTTGGCGGGCCGGTCGTCGGTGAACGTGATGTCGGTGCGCGCGGCCTCCCGCTCGTGCCGGACGGCGAGCGCGGTCGGGATCGCCGTCGTCAGCAGGAGCAGGGCCACCCCCAGCCCGACGCCGACGGCCGTCAGCAGGGCCCGGGTCCAGCCCTCCCGTCCGCCGGTGAAGGCGAACCGGAAGCCCATGCCGAGATCCGCGGCCCAGCGGCGCGCACTCATACGGCCCGCTCCATGTCCCGGGACTTCCCGTCCCGTACGACGATCTCGCGGTCGGAGTAGGCGGCCACCCGTGCCTCGTGCGTGACGAGGACGACGGCGGCGTTGGTGGAGCGGGCGGCGTCCGTGAGGAGTTCCATCACGCGCTCGCCGTTGAGGGAGTCCAGCGCTCCGGTCGGCTCGTCGGCGAAGAGCACCCGGGGGCTGGTGACCAGGGACCGCGCCACCGCGACCCGCTGGCCCTGGCCGCCGGAGACCTCGCCGGGCCGCTTCTTGCGCAGGTCGTCGACCTCCAGCCGCTCCATCCAGGTCAGCGCGGTCCGCTCGGCCTCCTTGCGGGAGGTGCCGTTCAGACGCAGCGGCAGGGCGACGTTCTCGACGCAGGTCAGCTCCGGCACGAGCTGCCCGAACTGGAACACGAAGCCGAACTCCGAGCGGCGCAGCGCACTGCGCTGGGCGTCGGACATGGCGGACAGCTCCCGCCCGTCGTACGTGATCGTCCCCGAGTCGGGCGGCACGATGCCGGCGAGGCAGTGCAGCAGCGTCGACTTGCCGGACCCGGAGGGGCCCATCACGGCGACGACCTCGCCGGGGTGGATGGAGAACTCGGCGCCGTCGAGGGCGAGCGTCGGGCCGTAGGCCTTGGTCAGCTTCTCGGCCGAGAGCAGGGAACCTGCGGGGGGAGTCATCGGGCCACCGCCTCACGGAGCTTGTCGAGGCGCGCGGCGGTGAGCTCCAGCCAGCGCAGGTCGGCCTCGAGATGGAACAGGGCGTGGTCGCAGATGAGCTGGTCGGCGAGGTCGCCCTTGCGCTTGCGGTCGGTGAGGATGCGCATGCCGCGCAGATGCTCCGAGCGCTGGGTGTCGAGGACGTCGGCGGCGTCGCGGTGGGTGAGCAGCGCGAGGACGACCTTGGTGTAGAGCGTGGACTGAAGGTAGGGCTCGGGCTTCTCCGGCGTGGCGAGCCACTGCTGCACGTCGGTGATCCCGGCGTCGGTGATCGCGTACCGCTTGCGTTCGGGGCCGCCGCCGGTCTCGACGCCGTCGACGACGACGAGGCCGTTCTTCAGCAGGCGGGACATCGTCGAGTAGACCTGGCCGTAGTGCAGCGGCCGGTCGTGACCGAACTTCTCGTCGAAGGCGCGCTTCAGGTCGTAGCCGTGGCGCGGCCCGGACTCCAGGAGTCCCAGGAGGGTGTGACCGATGGACATGCGGAGCACTCTACACACGGTGTATACGCACTATGTATACGCGGGGTGCAGAGAGGGTGATGGTGTGTACGGAACCGCAGGTCGGGGGCGATTGTCACGGTTCCGCTACGGCGGAAGCCGCGCCGCCGCGAGACGCGGTGGCGCGGCCGGTCAGGTCGGGGGAGTCCCGCCGGGACCGCCCCTCGGGGGGCGCCCCCGGCGGGGCAGCGGCCCGGTGTCCCCGGGCAGGCGGCCCGCCTCGGCGAGCGCCCTGCGCAGCAGGAACTCGATCTGGGCGTTGGCCGAGCGCAGTTCGTCGCCAGCCCACCGGGCCAGCGCCTCGTAGACCTGCGGGTCCAGCCGCAGCAGCACCTGCTTGCGCTGCTGCGGCCGGCGCTTCGAGGCCGAGTCCTCGGGCGGGGTGGATCCCTCGGAGGGGGGCGTCACTGGTAGAGCGTTCCCGTGTTCAGGACCGGCTGGGCGGCGCGGTCCCCGCAGAGCACGACCATCAGGTTGGACACCATCGCCGCCTTGCGCTCGTCGTCCAGCTCCACGATGCCCTGCTCGCTGATCCGCACGAGCGCCGCCTCGACCATGCCGACCGCGCCGTCCACGATCTGCCGCCGGGCCGCGACGACCGCGCCGGCCTGCTGCCGCTGGAGCATCGCCGAGGCGATCTCGGGGGCGTAGGCGAGGTGCGTGAAGCGGGACTCGATGATCTGCACGCCGGCCGCCTCCACGCGCGCGTGCAGCTCGACGGCGAGCTTCTCGGTGATCTCCTCGGCGTTGCCGCGCAGCGAGAGGCCGTCCTCCTCGTGGGCGTCGTAGGGGTACTCGATGGCGATGTGCCGCACGGCCGCCTCGGTCTGGGTGGAGACGAACTCGATGTAGTCGTCCACCTCGAAGGTGGCCTGCGCGGTGTCCTCCACCCGCCACACCACGACCGCGGCCAGTTCGATCGGGTTGCCGTAGGCGTCGTTGACCTTGAGGACGGCCGTCTCGTGGTTGCGCACCCGCGTCGAGATCTTGGTGCGCGAGGTGAACGGGTTGACCCAGCGCAGTCCGTCCTGGCGGATCGTGCCCCGGTACCGGCCGAAGAGCTGCACCACCCGGGCCTCGCCCGGCGCCACCATGTTCAGCCCGCACATCGCCAGGAACGCCGCCAGGGCGATCACGATGCCCCCGGCGATCAGGGCGGCCTTCGCCCCGGTCGCCGAGACCGCCGCGGCGCCGGCCATCAGTCCGGCGCCGGCGAGCAGCCCGAGCAGTCCCAGCAGCAGTGCCAGCCCGCCGCCGATGCTGGGCGCCTGGGTCTCCCGCACCCGTGGTGCCGGCATCTGCGGCACATCGGCCGTGGCCTGCGGTGTCTCGTGTGCGGACATGGAGGGTCCCCCGTTCTCGCGGGATGCGCTCGCACGCATCCGGTGATGTCTTGGCTCTAGCTAAGTGATATCACTTTTCCCCGCCATGACAACCCTCAACCCCTCCCGGACGTCGGTTCCTTTGGAACGGGTGCTGATTCTCACGTCCGTACAAGGCCGGATCCGCAGCCGTTTGCCATATCTCCCGGTGTTAGCTTTCTGAGCTGACCTGAGCGGCGAACCTGTGTGACGGGTGAGCACACACGACCGAATCGGAGCGGATCGGACCCATGGGACGAGCGGAAGAGAGAAAAGCGCGCCAGCGCGGTGGCCGCCGTGCGGCGGCCAGTGGACGCCGCTCGTCGCCGGCCGACGGCCGCGGCCGAATACGCCGGCTGTTCACCTGGAAGAAGATCCTCGGCACCTTCTTCGGGCTCGTCCTGCTCGGCATGGGCGCCTTCATCGTGCTGTACATGGTGATCGACATCCCCGAGGGGAACGCCGACGCCCAGCGGCAGGGCAACGTCTACAAGTACAGCGACGGCTCGATCATGGCCCGCAAGGGCTACAACCGCGAGATCGTCGACCTGGCGAAGATCCCCAAGGACGTCCAGCACACCTTCGTCGCCGCCGAGAACAAGAGCTTCTACAAGGACTCCGGCGTCGACCTCAAGGGCACCGCGCGCGGTGTGCTCAACACGCTCTCCGGCAAGGGCGCGCAGGGCGGTTCGACGATCACCCAGCAGTACGTCAAGAACTACTACCTCACCCAGGACCAGACCGTCTCCCGCAAGCTCAAGGAGCTGGTCATCTCCCTGAAGCTGGACCGGGAGAAGCCCAAGGACTACATCCTCGCCGGGTACATCAACACCAGCTACTACGGCCGCGGCGCCTACGGCATCCAGGCCGCCGCCCAGGCCTACTACCGCGTCGACGCCGAGGACCTCACGGTCGAGCAGGGCGCCTATCTCGCCGCGCTGCTCCAGGCGCCCAACCAGTACGACTGGGCGATCGCCAGCGACACCGGCAAGAAGCTCGTCCAGGAGCGCTGGAACTACGTCCTCAACAACATGGTCGAGCAGAAGTGGCTGAGCCAGGGCGACCGCCAGGCCATGAAGTTCCCGGTCCCGCTGGAGCCCAAGCCCGCGCCCGGCATGGAGGGCCAGACCGGTTACCTGGTCGAGGCGGCCAACACCGCGCTCAAGAAGCAGCTCGTCGCCGGCGGCACCGCCGAGGACATGAAGCAGGCCGAGGCGCTGGTCGAGGCGGGCGGCTGGACCGTCACACTCAACGTCGACAAGAAGAAGCAGGCGGCGCTGGAGAAGTCCGTCAAGGAGCAGCTGACCAGCAAGCTGGACCCGAAGAAGCGCGACGTCGACGCCGACGTCCAGGCCGGTGCCGTCTCCGTGGACCCGAAGACCGGCGCGGTCGTGGCGATGTACGGCGGCGTGGACTACGTCAAGCACTTCCGCAACAACGCCACCCGCGACGACTACCAGCCCGCCTCCACCTTCAAGCCGGTCATCCTCGCCGCCGCCGTGGACGAGGACGCGGAGACGCAGGACGGCGTGCCGATCACCGCGAACACCATGTACGACGGCACGAGCAAGCGCCCCGTGGAGGACGACGGCCAGGAGGTCGGCTTCGCCCCCGAGAACGAGGACGACGCCGACTACGGCGACATCGACGTCCAGGAGGCGATGAACAAGTCGGTCAACTCCGTCTTCGCGCAGATGGGCGTGGACGTCGGCATGTCCGAGGTCGTGAACGTGGCGGGCAAGCTCGGCATGGAGACCGAGGGCATGGAGGCCGTCCCGGCGCAGACCCTGGGCAGTATGGGCGCGAGCCCGCTGGAGATGGCCGGCGTCTACGCCACCCTCGACAACCACGGCAAGAAGGTCACCCCGGCCGTCGTGAAGTCGGTCGAGCACAACTCCCGCAAGGTCGACTTCCCCGACCCGGTCGGTGACCAGGTCATCAGCCGCGAGGCCGCCGACACGGTGACGTCGGTGCTGACCGGCGTGGTCGACGACGGTACGGCCAAGCGGTCCGTGCGCGACAACCCGATGCGCGACGGCCAGCAGGTGGCCGGCAAGACGGGTACGTCCGACAACAACAAGTCGGCCTGGTTCACCGGCTTCACGCCCGGCCTGGTCACCTCCGTCGGGCTGTTCGGCGAGGACGCCAAGACCTCCGCCCAGGTCCCGATGTACGAGGCGGGCGGCGAGCCCCGCGTCAACGGCGGTGGCTTCCCGGCGCAGATCTGGGCCGCGTACACCTTCGGCGTGATGGACGAGGTCGCGGAGTTCGACCTGGAGACCAAGCAGGGCGCCGCGGTGGAGCCCAGCACCTCGCCCACGGTCAGCGACACGCCGTCCGAGTCGCCCTCGGAGGAGGAGACGGCCGAGGAGACGCCCAGCGAGGAGCCGACGTCCGAGGAGCCGACCGAGGAGGAGACGGAGGAGGAGCCGGAGGAGTCGCCGTCGACGTCCGCGTCCAACAGCCCGTCCACCCAGCCGTCGACGGGCGGACCGTCCACGGAGCCCGAGGACCCGCTGTTCCCGGACAACGACCGGCGCGAGCAGCAGTAGCCCGCAGGCCGTCGGCAGACATGGGAAAGGGCGCCCGGTGCTCACCGGGCGCCCTTTCCGTGTGCGTCTCAGCTCCGGTTCAGCTCGAACCAGACCACCTTGCCGGTGCTCAGCCGGGTCGCGCCCCAGCGCCGGGCCAGCCGGTTCACCAGGTACAGCCCGCGTCCGCCCTCGTCCGTGGCCCGCGCCTGCCGCAGCCTCGGCAGCTGCGGCACGTCGTCGCCGACCTCGCAGCGCAGCACGTCGGTGCGCAGCAGCCGCAGGCTGACCGGCTTGGTCGCGTACCGCACGGCGTTGGTCACGACCTCGCTGACCAGCAGCTCCACCGAGTCCGTGAGGTCCTCCATGCCCCACCGGTCCAGGGCGCGCCGGGCGAGGCGGCGGGCTTTGCCGGGGGCCGCGTCCTCCGGCTCCAGGCGCCAGTACGCGACGTCGCTGGGCGCGATGCCGTCGAAGCGGGCGGCGAGCAGCGCGATGTCGTCGTCCCGGTCGCCCGGCCCGAGCATGTCCAGCACCTCGTCGCACAGGGCTTCCAGGGGCGGCGGATGGTCCGGGCCGGTGAGCTGGGCGGTCGCCGCGAGGCGTTCCCGCAGCTGCTCTATGCCGGTCCACACGTCCCGCAGCCGGGACTCGACCAGGCCGTCCGTGTAGAGCAGCAGGGTCGCGCCGGCCGGGGCGTCCAGCTCGACCGCCTCGAAGTCCACGCCGCCCACGCCGATCGGGGCGCCCGCGGGCACCCGCAGCACCTCGGCACGGCCGCCCAGGTGCAGCAGGACGGGCGGCGGGTGGCCGGCGTTGGCGACGGTGATGCGGTGCTTGACCGGGTCGTACACGGCGTAGAGGCAGGTCGCCATGCGGTCGGTGCCGAGGCGCTGGGCCTGCTCGTCCAGGTGGTGCAGCACCTCCTGCGGGGGCAGGTCGAGCCCGGCCAGGGTCTGCGCGGTGGTCCGCAGCTGGCCCATGATGGCCGCCGACGTCATGGAGTGGCCCATGACGTCCCCGACGACCAGCGCGACGCGGCTGCCGGGCAGGGGGATGGCGTCGTACCAGTCGCCGCCGACCCGCGCCGTCTCGGCGGCCGGCAGATAGCGGGAGGCCAGCCGGACGCCCGTGCAGCGCGGCAGGTTCTCCGGGAGCATCGTGCGCTGCAACTCGTCGGCGATGTACGCCTCCCGCCCGTACAGCACCGCCTTGTCGATGCCGAGCGCGCTGTGCGTGGCGAGCTGGGCGGCGACCAGCAGATCGTCGCCCTCGAAGGCGATGCGCTCCGGGCCGCGCAGGAACAGGGCCGCCCCGATCACCCGGCGCCGGCCGCGCAGCGGGGCGAGGATCGCGCGCCGGCCGCCGGGCACGGCGAACTCGCCGCCGTCCCCGAGCAGGTCGGGCAGGGCGGCACGGGCCGCGGCGGTGTCCGTGAAGACCGGGCGCACCCCGCGCAGCACCTCGGCGAGCGCGCTGCCGGGCCGCACCTCGCACAGCTCGGAGCCGACCGCCTCCAGCTCGGACGGATCGGGCTGCGCGGCGGGCAGGAAACCGCCCTCGGTGTCCCGCTCGGCCGGTATCCGGTCGGTGCGGCGCAGCCGCAGCACCAGCGGGCCGGTGGGCCGCTCGTCGCCGACCGGCAGCGGTTCGCGCAGATAGACGAGGATGGCGTCCGCGAACGTCGGCACGGTGGCCCGGCACAGCCCCATGACGATCTC
>NZ_WWHX01000036.1 GCF_009862125.1 Streptomyces sp. SID5910 | reverse complement strand
GGCTCGACCGACCGGGCGACGAAGTGGAGGCCGGAGAGGTGCGCGAACGCCCCCAGGCCCAGGCGGCCGGTGGTCAGCAGGACCCGGCGCCCGAGCCCCGGCAGCATGCCCGCCGCCTCGGGGAGGGAGGCGGCCGAATGCCACCGGTCACCGGGGCCGGGGTGCCAGCCCGGCCGGCGCAGGACCACCAGCGGCGTGCCCGAGGCCGCCGCGGCACGCGCCGCGTTGGCCGTGATGGTCTCGGCGAAGGGATGGGTCGCGTCGACGAGGGCGTCCACGCGTGCGTCGCGCAGCCACGCCGCCAGGCCCTCCGCGCCGCCGAAACCGCCGGTCCGCACCTCCCCGGCGAGCGCCCCCGGCCGGGTCACGCGCCCCGCCAGCGAGGTCGTCACCCGTACCCCGGGACGGTCCGCGAGGACGGCGGCGAGGCGGCGGGCCTCGGTGGTCCCCCCTAGGACGAGGACGTGCGGAATCGGCATGGCGTCGAGGGTAGGCGGTGCTTGGTCCGGGCATGCCGCCGGATCCGGGAGCAGCCCGCGGCCGCACCGGCGGCAGGGGCACGGGCCACGGCCGCCGGTGTGCGCGCCTCCCCCGGGGGGACCGCCGTCCCCCGCGAGGGGGTCCTTCAGAAGTCGTCCGCGCCGTTGCGGAGTTCGGGCGTCCAGTAGCCGGTGAGCGCCTTCGCCGGGTCGACGGCGATACCGTCGCTGCCGGGCGCCGTGACGGCGATGACGGTGGGGTCGCCCTCCAGCTTCAGGGAGAACGCCGTCACGGGCTCGTTCTCCTCGTCGACCCCGCCGTCCGACAGCTTCACCAGGGCGTAGGCCGGCTCTCCCGCCCCGAGCACGACCGGCGCGGCCGGCTTGCTCTTGGCGACGGCCGGGACGTCCTGCTTGTGGCTCTCCAGGAACTGGAGGTGCGGGAAGCCCGCAAGCCGGCACGAGTGCCCGCTGCCGTTGCGCGCCGTGAGGACGATGTGCGTGTAGGGCGGGCCGTCCTGCGTCTCGGCGGTGACGCGGACGTCCCCGGCGGCGCAGACCGGGGTGGCGGCGGTCGCCTGCTCGCCGGTCGCGCCGGTCGTGCCCGAGGAGTCGTCGCCGGCGCCCGCCGAGCCGTTCGACCGCGCCGGGCCCGTCTCGCCGGACGTGCCGGTGTCCTTGCCGGCCGGCTTCCCGGCGGTCGTCGGGGTCGACGCCACGGTGGCCGACGTGGACGGCGCGGACGCCGACCCGCCGTCGGCGTCGCTCTGGCAGGCGGTGAGCGACAGGACGAGGGCGGTGCCCGCGGTGGCGAGCAGCGTGGAGCGTCGGCGCACAGTGGTGTTCATGTGAGAGGTCCCCGTTCGATGAGCTACGGCAGCGTGTGCCACGGTCGTTCGACGGCGGGTGGTCCGGGCCGTTCCGGGCCGCACCGGCGCCGTCCCCCGGCGTGTCCGTCCGCCGGGGCGCACGGATCACGCAGGTCCGGGAGGGGCGTTCCGCGTCGGCCTTCAGTCGACCACCCACGACCCCGGCCGACCAGGCGGTTCTCCCGGCAGAAGTGCCGTCGGCGATACTTCTGCCGGGAGCTCGCGTCCGGGCGGGCCGGACGATCGGGGACATCGACGGTGCGCGACGGCACGCCCTCGGCGGGGGACTTCGGGCAGCGGCTGCGGAACCTGCGGGGCCGTGCCGGACTGAGCCAGGAAGCGCTGGCCCATGCGGCAGGGGTGAGCGTCCGGGCCCTGGCCGACATGGAACGCGGGCGGACCCGGGGGCCCCAGCGCCGTACGGTGCAGGCACTCGCCGAGGCCCTGGGACTGGACGACGTCGACGCGGCGGGCCTGGAGATGTCCGCCGCCCGCGGCC
>NZ_WWHX01000004.1 GCF_009862125.1 Streptomyces sp. SID5910 | reverse complement strand
GCCGCGGCGGGGGGCACCGCCCTCGTCGTCCGTGCCGCCGGGGCCGTCGGAGCCGCCGCAGCCGACGAGGGTGAGCGCGGCGGCGCCGGTGGTGGCCGCGAGGAAGCCGCGTCGGTGCAGGCCGGGAAGGTGTTCTGCGTGCATGTCGGGTCTCTTCTGCGAGTGGTGGTCGGGGAAGGGCGTGGGGGTTCAGCGCGGGCCGGCCAGGCGCGCGACGACGTGCAGCCGGTCGGCGTCGGCCGTCGTGCCGGGCAACAGGCCGGGCCGCCAGGGAGGTTCGGTGCGCGGTCCGGGTCCGTCGTGGAGTTCGAGGACGTCGAAGCCGTGGCGGGTGAGGAGGTGACGCAGTTCCTGCGGGAACAGCAGCCGCCACGCGGAGTGCTGCTCGACGGGCGATGCGGAGGCGTCGTCGGTGGTCCATACGCGGGTACGGCGCAGGAGCTGGGCCGTACGGTCCACGGTGAGCGTGGTGACGGAGCGGTGGACGGCGCCCCGCCAGGTGAACTGGTGAGCCGTGGGCGTGTCCAGGAGGTCCGTACGGCCGAGGAAGTAGGCGCCGTTGCGCATCTCCGCCACCAGGAGGCCGCCCGGGGTGAGGGCGTGCCGACAGGAGGTGAGGAACCCGTCGAGTGCGTCACCGGTGTGGCAGTACAGCAGGGCGCTGTCGAGGCACACCACCGCGTCGAACGCGCGCGGGCCCAGGTCGAAGCCGCGCAGGTCCGCGCGGACGTAGCCGGGCCCGGGGTGACGGGCACGGGCGTGCGCGAGCATCGTCTCGGAGAGGTCGACGCCGGTGACCCGCCGGCCGGCCTGGTGCAGGTGGGCGGCGTCGCGTCCGGTGCCGCAGCCCAGGTCCAGGACGCGGGGGCCGGCGCGGTGGCGCAGGAGGCAGTCCTCGGCCCAACGGGCGGCGAGCCGGCGGGGGTCGGGGAAGCGGGCCTCGTAGAGGTCGGGGTGGTCGGTGAGCAGGTTCCCGGGTAGGGGGTGGTTGCCGCCCTCGCCGGGTGCGGGTCGGCTGTCGCCGCTCTCGCCGGGTGCGGGACGGCCGTTGCCGTCGCCGTTCGGGCCGGGTGCGGGGCGGTCGCCGTGGTCCCCGGGTGCAGGACGGGCGCGGCTCGCTCCGGGTATGGGGTGGTCGCCGTGCTCCCCGGGTAGAGGACGGTCGCCGCTCGCCCCGGGTATCGGGCGGTCGCCGCTCGCCCCGGGTGGAGGACGACGGTCGCTGCTCTCTCCGGAGGATATGGCGCGGTCGCCGCTCCCGCCGGTGCCGGACGTGGTCACGCGGGGCTCCTCTCCGCCGCGGGCACGGCCGGTGCCGGCCGGCCGGGCAGGGCGCCGCGGCGGGACAGCCACACGGTCCCGGCCGCGGCCGCCGGGCCGATCAGGGCGCAGCACACCCAGGGCAGCCAGGCGGCGTCGCGGTGGTCGCCGGTGTCCATGGCCCAGCCCACGGCGGTGTTGCCGACGGCGGCGGCGACGCCGGAGACGACGTAGAAGACCCCGAAGCAGGTGCCGGTCAGTTCGGGGCGGCCGAAGCGCGGGATCAGCTCCATCACGAACGGCGAGGCGACCATCAGGCCGAGATACAGCAGCAGGGCGCCGAGCAGCACCGGTACGGCGGCGAGGACCCCGTCGGACGTACCGCCGGAGGCCAACGCGGGCGGCACGAACGCCAGCCCCATCAGGGCGAGGCCGGCGGCGATCCAACCCGCCCTGCCGCCACGTGCCTTGAGGGCCCGGGTGATACGGAGCTGGAGGGCCAGGTTGGCGAGGGTGCCGACGAGGAAGACGAGCCCGGCGGCGCCGTCCCAGCCGGTGGCCCGGCGGGCCCCCTCGGGCAGCAGCAGGTACAGCTGGCTCTCCAGCGTGAACATTCCGGTCATGACGCAGGCGAAGGCGAGGAAGGCGCGGTTGCCGACGACCTCGCGCCAGTCGCCGAGGACCGTGCCGTCGCTCGGGGTCGCCTTCCGGGCGGGCAGGACCAGCGCCTGGGCCACCGTGAGCACGGCGAAGATCCCGGCGGCGGTCAGCGCCGACGTGCGGAAGTCGACCAGCAGTAGCGCGCTGCCGAGCAGGGGGCCGATCAGGGCGCCGGTGGTGGCGAAGACGTTGAACAGCGCGAACGCCTCGGCCTTGCGCTCCCCCGCCTCCTGCGCGAGATAGGTCCGCACGGCCGGGTTGAACAGCGCGCCGGCGACACCGCTCAGCACGGACGCGGCGAGCAGCACGGCCAGGTCGTCGCCGAGCGCGAAGAGCGCGAAACCGGCGGTGCGCAGGGCGCATCCGGCGATGATGACGCCGCGGGCGCCCAGGCGGTCGGCGGCGGAGCCCCCGATGAGGAACAGGCCCTGCTGGCTCAGGTTGCGCACGCCGAGGACGACGCCGACGACGGCCGCGGACAGGCCCAGGTTCTGGCCCAGGTGGGTGGCCAGGTAGGGGACGAGGAGGTAGAAGCCGGTGTTGACGCCGAGCTGGTTGACGAGCAGGAGGCGCACGGCGAGCGGGAACCGGCGTATCTCCTGCCAGGTCCCCCGCGATCGCACGGCCGGCCGCGTCGCGTCGGTCCGCCGCTTCAGCACGGGGCCACCTCCTCGACGCCGAGCCCGGGCCGGTCGCTCGCCCGGACGTGGCCGTCCGCGCCGCCGATGCCGGTCCACGGGTCGTGGGCGAGCAGCAGGTGGCCGTCGAGGTCGGCCCAGCGGGCGCGGTCGGCGAGGTGGACGGCGGGGGCGAGACCGAGGGTGCTGGCGGTGAGGCAGCCGAGCATCAGCGCGGTGCCGCTGCCCCGTAGGGCCTCGGCGATGCGCAGGGCCGCGTGGACGCCGCCGCACTTGGCGAGCTTGACGTTGACGCCGTGGACGCGTCCGGCGAGGCGCCGGGCGTCGTCCAGGCCGACGGCGTCCTCGTCGGCGATCACGGGCAGCGGTGAGCGTGCGGCGAGGCGGGCCAGCGCCTCGGGGTCGCCGGGGGCGATGGGCTGCTCCACGGCCTCGACGCCCAGCTCGGCGAAGCGCGGCAGCATGGTTTCGGCCCGGGCGGTGCTCCAGGCGCCGTTGGGGTCGAGGAGCAGCCGGGCCCCTGGGGCCGCGTCGCGGACGACCCGTACGCGCTCCACGTCCTCCTCGGGGTCGTCGGCGCCCGCCTTGATCTTGAGGACCTGGAAGCCGGCGGCGGTGAGGCGGCGGGCCTCGGCGGCGGCGCGGAGGGGGGTGGTGATGCCGATGGTGCGGGCGGTGACGGCGGCGGGGGCGGCCGGGGCGCCGAGGAGGCGGTGGACGGGGGCGCCGGCGTGCCGGCCGGCCAGGTCGAGGAGCGCGGACTCGACGGCCGCGGTGACGGCGGGCGGGGAGCCCGCGGGGGCGAGCTTCCCTTCCCGCAGTGCCTCCAGGGCGTCGTCCGGCCCGGCGAAACGGTCCAGGGCGACGGCGGCGAGGTGACGTTGCAGGGTCGGGGTGTCGAGTCCGTAGTAGACGCTGGTGACGGCCTCGCCGTGGCCGTGCAGTCCGTCGTGCGTGACGGTCAGCCACACGGCGTCGCGCGCGGTCGTGGTGGAGCGGGAGATGCGCAGCGGCTCGGCGAGGACGAGCCGTACGGTGCGCGTGGTGGCCTTCACGGGCGTTCTTCCTTGACGGGCCCCGGAACGCGGGGCCGTATCGGATCGGTGACGGTCGTGCAGCGGGCCCAGCCGGTGGCCTCGGCCGCGTACGGGTACGGGATCTCGACGGGCCGGGTGGCCGCCGTGGCCGGGTCGAGCCCGTGGGCGGTGGTGAAGTCGTCGTCGTAGACGGTGGAGAGGTAGCGGTGAGGGCCGTCGGGGAAGACGGTGGCGACGACCGCCCCGGGGTGGACGCGGGCGGCCCAGGCGGCGACGCGGGCGACGGCGCCGGTGCTCCAGCCGCCGCTGACGAAGCTGCCCCGGGCGAGCCGCCGGCAGCTGTCGACGGCTTCGGCGGGGCCGATCCAGTGGACCTCGTCGAAGGCGTCGTAGGCCACGTTGCGGGGGTGGATGCTGCTGCCGAGGCCGCGCATCAGGCGGGGCCGGGCGGGCTGCCCGAAGATGGTGGAGCCGGTGGCGTCCACGCCGATCAGGCGCAGCGCGGGCCAGTGGCGGCGCAGCGGGCCGATGACGCCGGCGCTGTGTCCGCCGGTGCCGACGCTGCACACCAGGACGTCGAGGTGGTCGACCTGGGTGGCGAGTTCGGCGGCGAGAGACGCGTAACCTGCGGTGTTGTCGGGGTTGTTGTACTGGTCGGGCCAGTACGCGCCGGGCAGGGCGGCGAGCAGTTCGCGCAGCCGGGCGAGGCGTGCGGCCTGCCAGCCGCCTTCGGGCGCGGGCCGGTCGACGAGTTCGAGGCGGACACCGTGGGCGTGCAGCAACTGCCGCATGCACGGCTCCAGTTCGCGGTCGCCGATCAGGACGACGGGGTGGCCGAGGGCCTGTCCCGCGAAGGCCAGCCCGAGGCCGAGCGTGCCGGAGGTGGACTCCACCACCGGGGCGCCGGGCAGCAGTTCGCCGCGTTCGCGGGCGCCGAGCAGCATGGAGACGGCGGCCCGGGCCTTCATGCCGCCGGCCGCGAGTCCTTCGAGCTTGGCCCAGAAGCCGGGGTGGGGTCCGGGCAGTCCTGCGGTGATGCGCACGGTCGGGGTGCGGCCGAGCAGCGTGAGCAGTTCGCGGCGGGCGGTGGGACGTACGGCGGCCGTGGTCATCGGGCTCCCCCGATACGGCCGTTGGCCCGGTGGCGGTAGCGGTGGAGGGTGCCGGGTCCGCCGTCGAGCCAGAAGAAGGGGTACGGCTCCGCGCACACCGCGCTCACCCCGTGGCCGAGGAGCCGGGGCAGGACGGCGCTGCCGGTCTGGGCGAACGCGACCAGCTGCTTGCCGTGGCGCAGGGCGTGCCGTCGCAGCGGTTCGAAGGTGCCGTTGCCGAGGGTCATGCCGGACACGAGCAGCGCGTCGCAGTGGTCGGCGGCGGCGAGCGCGTCGGTGCGGACGGGCTCTCCCCACTCGGTGGTGCCGCCCTTGAGGTCGCAGGGCACGTAGCGGAGGCCGCGCGAACGCAGCGCTTCCAGGAGCGAGTTGACGACGCCGACCACGAGCACGACGGCATCCTCGGGCAGGTCGAGCAGGTCGGTCACGGCCGCCGCCCGGGCCCGCGACTTCTCCAGCGACGACCCGGCGGACAGCGGGTGCGGACAGGCGCCGTGCTCGGGAGTGTGCGGGGTGACGTGCATCAGGTAGGCGTCGAGGGCGGCCACGCGGACGGCCGGCAGCGGATGGTCCAGGAGCCGGGCCACGTCGGCGCCGACGCAGTCGTCCAGCGCATGGTCGGGCAGGTCGCCGGGCTCGACCGCGCAGCTGCCGACGGCCGCGTCCAGGCGCAGGCTGAGCACTTCGTTGCGGTAGCCGGTGCCGCGGCCGGTGTGCCGGACGGCCTGCCGGGTGGTGAAGGCGACGGTGACGCGCTGCGCGGCCGGGTCGGGGCCGAGCGCGCCGGCGAGGACTTGGCCGACCAGGTCGTCGTAGGTCATCACGCCGGTGGACAGCGGGACGGTGGCGGTCATCGGATGACCAGCCCCGCGCGCAGCTCGGTCAGCAGGGCCTCGGCACGGTCACGGGCGCCGGGCCCGTCCGGGTCGCCGGTCATGACGTGGCCGAGGTACTCGTTGTTGCTGCCGGCCGCCGTGACCGTGCGGCCGGGGGCGGGGAGCTGGACCTCCAGCACGCCCGGCACGGTCGGGGGTCCCCCGGCGTCGAGGGCATGGAGGGTGCCCGTGGTGTCGGGCACCAGGAAGCCGATGGCGGCGCTGCGCAGTCCGGTGTCGGTGCGGCGCAGGTCGGGGGCGCGGCCCAGGGAGACGTCCACGAAGGCGGCGGCGAGGTCGATGCCGGTGACGTGGCGGACCAGCTCGGTGATGCGGTTGCCGGCGGGCCGGGGGTTGACCTCGACGACGCGCGGGCCGGCGGTGGTCAGCTTGATCTCGGTGTGGGCCACGACGCCGTCGGTGAGGCCGAGCGCCTTCAGGGCGTGCAGCGCGGTCCGCTCGGCGGCCTCGGCGTCCGCGGGTGTCAGGGCGGCGGGGAACATGTGGCCGGTCTCGACGAAGGCGGGGGCGCCGCCGACGCTCTTGTCGGTGATGCCGACGACATGGACGGCGCCGTCGTGGGAGACGGTCTCGACGCTGACCTCGGGCCCGTCGAGCAGTTCCTCCAGGAGCACGGCGGGCGAGCGCCGCTGGCCGCGCGCGTTGACGGGGAAGTCGGCGAGGGCGAGGACGGCGGCGGCGAGCTGCGTCTCGTCGTCCACGCGCCGTACGAGCATGCCGGCGCAGAGGTCGACCGGCTTGACGACCAGCGGGTAGCCGATCGCGGACGCGGCCCGGGCCAGGTCGGTCCACTCCTCGTGGACGGCGAAGCGGGGGCCGGGCAGTCCGGCGTCGGCGAGGACGCGGCGGGTGACGTCCTTGCGGCAGGCACTCTCGACGGCCTCCGCCCCGGGGCCGGGCAGTCCGAGGCGAGCGGCGATCCGCGCGACCGCCGGCAGGTAGTAGTCGCAGGAGGTCAGGACGCCGTCGAAGGCCAGGAGCTCGTGCAGTCGCTCGACGTGGGGCAGGAGGGTCCCGGTGTCGTTGGTGTCGGCGGTGAGCACGTTGCGGGCGCCGAGCAGCGGGTGCGCGGTGCCCTCCGGCGCGGACCGCAGGTAGTGGTGCAGGTCGCGGGTGAGGAAGGTGAACTCGTGCCCCGCCTCCCGCAGCGCTCGCGGCAGCAGTCGGCTCATCGACCCGACCCAGCTCTCGACGACCAGTAAATGAGCCACAACTCCCCTTTTCCGTGGCGCGGTGGGACGGCAGGGCAGCCCGGCACACCCTCCCGGGGGGGGGGGAGGGCGGGGCCGCACCCGCCACACGCTATCGATAATCATTTTCAAAGTCACGCGCGAGTGCGGCGCCCTGGGAAACAGCCCTGCGGAACAAGAGAGGCAAGGTGGGAAAACGCGAGATGCCGGCCAGGATCTCTCCCGGCCGGCATCTCGTCGTCCTGCTGTGGTGTCCGAGGGGGGACTTGAACCCCCACGCCCGATAAAGGGCACTAGCACCTCAAGCTAGCGCGTCTGCCATTCCGCCACCCGGACAAGGTGTCTGTCGC
>NZ_WWHX01000365.1 GCF_009862125.1 Streptomyces sp. SID5910 | reverse complement strand
TATGCTGTCCATCCCCGTGGTGGGCACGTACATCAGCATGTTCGTGTTCGGCGGCGAGTATCCGGGCGAGGACTTCATCCCCCGGCTGTACTCGGTGCACATCCTGCTGGTTCCCGGGCTGCTGCTGGCGCTCGTCACCCTGCACCTCGTGCTGGTCTTCTACCTGAAGCACACCCAGTGGGCGGGCCGGGGCCGCACCGGGCGCAACGCCGTCGGCAAGCCGATGTTCCCGCAGTTCATGACGAACTCGACCGGCCTGTTCTTCATGGTGTCCGGGGTCCTGACGGTGCTCGCGGCGGTGGCGCAGATCAACCCCGTCTGGGTGTACGGCCCCTATCGCACCGACGTGATCTCGGCGGGCTCGCAGCCGGACTGGTACGTCGGGTTCCTGGAGGGCTCGCTGCGTCTGATGCCGCCCTTCGAGACGTCGGTGGCCGGGCACACCGTGATGTGGAACGTCCTGGTCCCGGCGGTGCTGCTGCCGCTCCTCCTCTTCGCCGTGCTGTACGCGTACCCGTTCTTCGAACGGTGGGTGACGGGCGACCACGGGGAGCACCACCTGTGCGACCGGCCCCGTGACAAGCCGGTGCGCACCGGTCTCGGGGTCGCCGGGATCGTCTTCTACGCGGTGCTGCTCCTCGCGGGCGGCAACGACATCCTGGCCCACACCTTCGACCTCTCGCTGAACGTGCTGACGTGGGTGTTCCGGATCTCCCTGGTGGTGCTGCCGCCGGCCGCCTTCATGGTGACCAAACGGGTCTGCCTGGCGATGCAGGAGTCGGAGCGCGAGAGGCTGGCCGAGGGCGAGGAGACGGGCGAGCTGCGGCAGACCCTCGCGGGCGGCTACGCCGAGGCCCATGCGCCGCTCGACGCCGAGGAGCGGTACGTGCTGCGGTCGCGGAAGGAGCCCGAGCCGCTCGCGCGGACCGCGCCCGACGAGGAGGCGCCGCACGTCGGGCGGCTGCGGGCGACGCTCAGCGAGTGGTACTACGGGGACCGGGTCGACGTCGAGGAGCCGGAACCCGAGCCGTCCTCGTCGGGCTCCCCGGGCGAGCTGGGGCGCTGAACGCCCCGGTCGGCGTACTGGAAGACGAAGCCGCACACGGCGAGGGCGAGCAGGCCGAAGCCGATCAGGGCGAGCCACAGGCCGTAGACGATGCCGAGCGCGAGGACGACGGCGCCCAGCGCGATGGTGATCGGCCAGGGGCTGTGCGGCGGGAAGAAGTCCAGGGGGCCCGCCGAGTCGGCGACCTCGGCGTCGTCGAGGTCCTGGGCCCGCGGGCCGCGCCTGCGGTGCTGCACGCGGAAGAAGAAGGCGACGAGCGAGGCCATCAGGAAGGCGACGGTCAGGGCGGCGGTGCCGGCCGGTTCGGCCGACCACCAGCCGTAGAGGACGGCGGTGGTGGCGAAGAAGGCGGCCACACCGGTGAACAGACGGGCTTCGGTCCTCACTCTGCGGTCCTCACTGGACGTGCCTCTGGTCGTGTCGGGTGATCTCGGGGTGGTGCAGGTCGAACGCCGGGGACTCGGAGCGCACCCGGGGCAGCGCCGTGAAGTTGTGGCGCGGGGGCGGGCAGGAGGTGGCCCATTCGAGGGAGCGGCCGTAGCCCCAGGGGTCGTCGTGCTCCACCCGGGTGCCGTACTGGTGGGTGCGCCAGACGTTGTAGAGGAACGGCAGCGTGGACAGGCCCAGCAGGAAGGCGCCGACGGAGCTGATGGTGTTGAGGGCGGTGAAGCCGTCCGCGGCCAGGTAGTCGGCGTAGCGGCGGGGCATGCCCTGTTCGCCGAGCCAGTGCTGGACGAGGAACGTGGTCTGGAAGCCGACGAAGAGCGTCCAGAAGTGGATCTTCCCGAGGCGTTCGTCGAGGAGCTTGCCGGTGAACTTGGGCCACCAGAAGTAGAAGCCGGCGAACATCGCGAAGACGACCGTGCCGAACAGCACGTAGTGCAGGTGGGCGACGATGAAGTACGAGTCCGTCAGGTGGAAGTCCAGGGGCGGGGAGGCGATGAGGACGCCGCTCATGCCGCCGAGCAGGAAGGTCACCAGGAAGCCGATCGACCACAGCATGGGGGTCTCGAAGGACAGTGAGCCGCGGAGCATCGTGCCGATCCAGTTGAAGAACTTCACACCCGTGGGCACCGCGATGAGGAACGACATCACGGAGAAGAACGGCAGCAGCACGGCCCCGGTGGCGAACATGTGGTGGGCCCACACCACCGCGGAGAGCATGGTGATGGCGATGGTGGCGCCGATCAGCGTGACGTAGCCGAAGATCGGCTTGCGGCTGAACACCGGGATGATCTCGGAGACGATGCCGAAGAACGGCAGCGCGACGATGTACACCTCGGGGTGCCCGAAGAACCAGAACAGGTGCTGCCACAGCAGCGCCCCGCCGTTCGCGGCGTCGTAGATGTGCGCGCCGAACTTCCGGTCGGCCTCCAGCGCGAACAGGGCGGCCGTGAGCACCGGGAAGGCGGGCAGCACCAGGATCGACGTGAACAGCACGTTCCAGGTGAAGATCGGCATCCGGAACATGGTCATGCCGGGGGCGCGCAGGCACACGATGGTGGTGATGAAGTTGACCGCGCTGAGCGTGGTCGACACCCCGCTCACCACCAGGCCCATGGTCCACAGGTCACCGCCAGGACCCGGGCTGAACGTGGCGCTGGTCAGCGGCGAGTAGGCGAACCAGCCGAAGGAGGCCGCCCCGCCGGGGGTCAGGAAACCGGACACCACCATCAGGCCGCCGAACAGGTACATCCAGTAGGACAGGGCGTTGAGCCGGGGGAACGCCATGTCCGGGGCGCCGATCTGGAGCGGCATGATGGCGTTGGTGAAACCGGCGAACAGCGGGGTCGCGAACAGCAGCATCATGATGGTGCCGTGCACGGTGAACAGCTGGTTGTACTGCTCGGTGGAGAACAGCTGGAGCCCCGGCCGGGCGAGTTCGGTGCGCATCAGCATCGCCAGCACGCCGCCGAGGAGGAAGAAGCCGAACGACGTGGTCATGTAGAGGTTGCCGATCACCTTGTGATCGGTCGTTCTCGCCCACCGCGCCAGCGCCCGCCCGAGCGTGCGGTTCGTCCGCTGCCGCGCCGGCGTCCGGCGCGGCGGCTCGGTTCTTCTGTCCACCGCCATGCGGCGGAGGGTACCCATGGCCCCCCGTGCCAGTCGTACGGCCACGCCGCAGCGCGGTCAGGCATCGCGCCCCTCGTCGGCGCCGAACACCTCCTCCGTGTGTTCGCCCAGCTCAGGCGGTGCGAGCAGATACCGCGCCGGTGTCACCCCGAGGCGGATCGGGTGGGCCACCTGGCGGGTACCGCCCACGTCCACGACGGCCTCGACGCCCAGCCGTTCGGCGTGGTCGAAGGCCTCGTCGAGGGAGTTGACCGGCCCGGCCGGCACTCCGGCGGCGGGCAGGACGCCGGCCCAGTGGTCGGCGGTGCGGGTGCGCAGCAGGTCCTCCAGGAGCGGGCGGAGCTCGCCGCGGTGGGCGACGCGGTCGGGGTTGGTGCGGAACCGCTCGTCTTCGGCGAGCTCCGGCCGGCCCAGCAGCGCGGCCAGCGCGGCGAACTGCCGGTCGTTGCCGACCGCGAGGGCGATCGGCCGGTCGGCGGTCGCGAAGGTCTCGTACGGGGCGATGCTCGGGTGGGCGTTGCCGAGCCGGCCCGGGACGACGCCCGCGGACACGTAGCCGGAGGACTGGTTGGCCATCGCCGACAGCAGGGACCCAAGCAGGCTGACCTCGACGTGCTGCCCCTCGCCGGTCCGTTCCCGGTGGCGCAGCGCGGCCAGGATGCCGACGACGGCGTGCAGTCCGGTGATGACGTCGACGAGGGCGACGCCGGTCTTGAGGGGTTCCCCGTCGGGCTCTCCGGTGACGCTCATCAGCCCGCCGACCGCCTGCACCAGGAGGTCGTAGCCGGGCAGGGCCGCGCCGGCGCCGGTGCCGAAGCCGGTGACGGAGCAGTAGACGAGCCGGGGGTCGGCGGCGAGGAGATCGTCGGGGCCGAGCCCGAGCTTGTCCATGGTGCCGGGGCGGAAGTTCTCCACGACGACGTCCGAGCGGGCGATCAGCGCCCGGGCGCGCTCGCGTCCCTGGCCGGTGGTCAGGTCGAGGGCGACGGACCGCTTGTTGCGGTTGACGCCGAGGAAGTACGTGGAGGTGCCGGCGGCGTCGGCGGGCGGGCGCCAGGCCCGGGTGTCGTCGCCGGTGCCGGGCCGTTCCACCTTGACGACCTCGGCACCGAGGTCGGCGAGGAGCATCGTCGCGTACGGCCCGGCCAGCACGCGGGAGAAGTCCGCGATCCGCACGCCCCGCAGCGCCTGCGGGTCGTCGGTGTGGTGGCTCGTCGGCATGTCCGGTCTCCTCGTCGTCTCCGGTTCCCTCACGCCGGACACGGTGCCATCGGCGGGCGGCCCTCCGGCGGGCGGGGTGCTCCTGCCGCGGGGACCGCGCGGACGGTCAGCCGG
>NZ_WWHX01000364.1 GCF_009862125.1 Streptomyces sp. SID5910 | reverse complement strand
GTCTTCTGCGCGAGCGTCTTCGCCGCCGGGGCCTTCTCGGCGGCAGCCTTCGCCGCGGGTACCTTCTTGGCCGGGGCCTCGTGAGCAGCAGCCTTCGCCGCGAGTGCCTTCTTGGCCGGGAGCTTCTTGGCGGTCGCCTCAGGCGCCGGTGCCCGGCGGGCGGCGGTCTTCCTGGCCGGTGCGCTGCCGGTGACGGCGGTCTCGGCGGGGGAGCCCTTGGCGGTGGCTTTGCGGGTGACCGACTTCTGCGCGGCGGCCTTCTTGGCGGGTGTCTTCTGCGCGAGCGTCTTCGCCGCCGGGGCC
>NZ_WWHX01000363.1 GCF_009862125.1 Streptomyces sp. SID5910 | reverse complement strand
TCGAGCGGGGTGGCCAGTAACGCGAGCCAGAGGGCGGGTACGGGACGTGGCTCCGGCGGTGGGGCGGTGCTGGGGAGCGGTCGGATGCGGTCGAGCAGGGACATGGCGGACTCCGCGGCAGGGTCGGGCGGGAGCGGGAGGGCGACGCGTGGGACAGCGGGGCGCGAACCGTTCAGACGGTGGTGACGACGTCGTCGTAGGCCAGGCGCGGCAAGCGCGGGAACCAGGCGTTGTCGCCCGGCCTGCCGATGTTGACGACCATCAGCGGGGTGTGGTCGTCGTCCAGGAACTCCTTCTGGACGCCGGTGATGTCCAGGCCGGTCATCGGGCCGGCGGCGAGGCCGGCGGCGCGGACGCCGACGATGAAGTACGCGGCCTGGAGGGCGGCGTTCAGCGCGGCGGACTGCTCGCGGACCGGGCGCTCCGCGAAGAAGACGTCCTTGGCCTGCGGGAAGTGCGGGAGCAGGGCCGGGAGTTCCTCGTGGAACTCGTTGTCGGCGGAGAGGATCGCGACCAGCGGGGCGGCGGCGGTCTTGGCCCGGTTGCCCTCGGCCATGTGCTTGACCAGGCGCTCGCGGGCTCCGGCGGAGCGGACCAGGGTGATGCGCAGCGGGGTCTGGTTGAAGGCGGTGGGGCCGTACTTCACCAGGTCGTGGATCGCCTGGACCTGCTCGTCGGTCACCGGCTCGTCGGTGAACGTGTTGGCGGTGCGGGCCTCACGGAAGAGGAGGTCCTGGGCGGCGGCATCGAGGACGAGTTCGGACATGGCGTGCTCCTGTCGTTCAGCCTTGATAATCTCAACGTTGAGATAAATGGAAGCAGTGCGACTCGCTCAACGTCAAGTCTCTTAACGTTGAGAAGATGTCCGTTGAGAGGAGTGGGGCGATGAGTGATGCGGTGGACGCGATCATCCGCCAGTGGGTCCAGGAGCGTCCCGACGTGGAAGGGGACCTGTGGCCGGTGCAGCTGTTCGCCCGGATCCAGCGTCTGGCCCGGGTCGTGGAAAAGTCCTGTAAGGCCGCGGCGGCCGCTCACGGCGTGGAGTACGGCGAGTTCGACGTGCTCACCACGCTTCAGCGCTCGGGCCCGCCGTACGCCCTCACCGCCGGCGCCCTCGTCAAGGCGTCCATGGTGACCTCCGGCGCGATCACCAATCGCATCGACCGGATGGAGGCGAAGGGCCTCGTCGAGCGGATCCGTGACACGGGTGACCGGCGCACGGTGAAGATCCGCCTCACCGATCACGGCCACGAAGTCACCCGGGCCGCCTTCGCCGACCACCTCGGCAACTACGGCCGGCTTCTCGCCGGCCTGGACCGCGACCTCATCAGGGAGACGGGCGACGGCCTGCGCCAGGTGCTGGAAGCCCTCGACGACACGGGGATCGACTGATCAGGGGCGTCTTGAGGGACACTCGGGCGGTCGGTCCGCAGGGCAGGCCCGGCCGGCGGCACCCCTCCCGCCCCGCCCGTCAGCCTCCGGCAGTCGCCGGTCGCCCAGGGAGGGGCCCCTTTCCTGTGCCGCCCCCCCCACGCCGCCGACCACAGCGTGGACGCCCCCTTGACGCACCCCGGACACCGGCCGACACTTCCCAGGTAATCCTAGTGAACAGGTAGGGAAGCAATGGGGAGCATCGAGCCGGGCGCCGCCGACGCGAGCCGTACGCCGGGGCCGTCCCCTCTGCTCACCTCCCGCCGTCACATCGACCTCCTCCGCGTCTCCAGCGCCATCGGCTCACGGGACTGAGCCGAGCCGAGTCGTGCCCGCTCGCGGCCGGACCGCCGCCGTTCCCGCCGTGCGTGCCTCCACGCCCCCGCACCCGAGGAGAACCATGTCCGTCACCCCGCTCGCCCCCGCCCCCGCCTTCCGGGGACGCATCGGCCGCGACTTCCGCAGCGGCCACTACGCCGTACCGCGCCGCTACCGCCTCCACCTGTCGCCCGGCCACGACGACTGTCTGCGCATCGCCGTCGTCCACAGCCTCCTCGGCCTCGACGAGGTGTGCCCGGTGACCCTCCTCGACCCCGGCTCCGACTGCGCCGACGGCGGTCACCCCGCGCTGCGTCCGCTGTACGAGGCGAGCGCCCACCGCTACCGGGGCCCGGCCGTCGCGCCGGTGCTCAGCGACGACTGGTCGGGCCGGATCGTCAGCACGCACGCGCCCGACATCATGCGCGACCTCGCCCGGCACTTCTCCGCCGCGGGCCCCGAGCTGTACCCGTGCGGCGAGGACACGGCGATCGCGGCCGTCGAGCAGCTCTGCGCACGCGCGGCCGACCCCGCCGTCCTCGACCTGCTGGAGGAACGGCTGACCGCCCACCCCCACGTCCTCGGGGAGCGGCTCACCGCGGCCGACGTCGAGGTGTGGGTGGCCCTGACCCGGCACAGCGCCGTCCACCGCACGGACCGCCACCCCGCCCTGTGGTCCCACGTGCGGCGCCTGAGCGCCCACCCGGCCTTCGCACGCCATCTCACGGGCCGTCCCACCTGACGGAACGACGTTGACACGAGCACGGTCAACTGCCTTACTTACGGACCAAGAACGGTCATGAGCGTCAGCGACAAGCCCTGGCTGGCTGACCGGCAACCCTCGCTCCGCGGTGGGGTGCCCCAGGTGACGACCGGACCGGATGACACTTCGGTAAGCGCGAGGCCCACGAGGGCCGGACAGTGACGGTGACGGACATGTACGCAGCTCCCAGGACGGCGGACCGCCGCCCCCAGGGCGCCGTACGCCCGTACCCGAGCCCGCTCGTCGCCGACCGGACCGTCGATCTGCTCCGCGTCAGCAGCGCACTGTGTACCGACCGCGGCCGCGGCCGCCGACAGGGCTGACCTCCTTCCCGGACCCCAGCCCTCTCAGCGGTCGCCCGGCCACGACGAACACCGCCCGCGCGGTGTGCCGTTGTCCGCCCCGCCCCGGTCCCGTGCCTTCCCCCGTGCGCCGCCCTGCGCCGCGGAGCGGCTCCCGCCGCGCCACCGCGCCGTAGCGGCTCGGCGCCGACCGCACGACCCCGGGGTGTCCGCATCCACCGGAGTCCTCCCATGAGCGAACCCCCGGGCGCCGCCGTCTCCCTCGCCGAGGCACCGCCCGCCCTCGACAGCCCCCAACCACCCACCGCGCAGCGGGTCCTGCCGCTGCGCCGGCCCGGCCGCTGGATCGCGACCGCCGCCGTCCTGGTCGTCGCCGCCCAGATCGTCCACGGCCTGGCCACCAACCCCTTCTACCAGTGGGACCGCTTCCGCTACTGGTTCCTGCGCCCCACCATCCTCGACGGCCTCCTCGTCACCCTCGAAGTGGCCGCGCTCAGCGCCGTACTCGGCCTGCTGGGCGGCATCCTGCTCGCCCTCGCCCGGCTCTCCGGCAGCCCCGTCCTGCGCGCCGTGAGCTGGACCTACACCTGGCTGTTCCGGTCCGTCCCGCTGATCGTCGTCCTGATCTTCCTCTACAACTTCTCCGCCCTCTACCAGACGTTGAGCCTGGGCGTCCCCTTCGGACCGGCCTTCGTGACCTTCGACGAGTCCCGGCTCGCCACCGACATGGCCGTCGCCGTCGTCGGCCTCAGCCTCAACGAGGCGGCGTACGCCTCCGAGGTGGTCCGCGGCGGCATCCTCTCCGTCGACCAGGGCCAGCACGAGGCGGCCGCGGCCCTCGGCCTGCCGAAGGGCTACCAGTTCCGCCGGATCGTGCTGCCGCAGGCCCTCAGGTCCATCACCCCGAACTACGTCAACCAGCTCATCGGCCTCATCAAGGGCACGTCCCTGGTGTTCTACGTGTCCCTGCTCGACCTGTTCGGCTCGGTGCAGACCATGGGCAGCACCTACCCCGGCGACATCGTGCCGCTGCTGCTGGTCGCCACCGTCTGGTACCTGGTCCTCACCAGCGCCGTGTCCGTCGTCCAGTTCTACGTCGAGCGGTACTTCGCCCGGGGAGCGACCCGCACCCTGCCGCCGACGCCCCTTCAGAAGGCGCGCGCCGGCCTCACCGAGGTCCGGGCCCGGCTGCGCCGGGAGGCCGCCGTATGACCACCGCCACCGACATCACCCCGGCCGCCCTCGAAGTGCACGGCGTCCACAAGTGGTTCGGGACCCACCACGTCCTCGACGGCATCGAGCTGGCGGTACGGCCCGGCGAGGTCACCGTCGTCCTCGGCCCGTCCGGCTCCGGCAAGTCGACGCTGCTGCGGGTCGTCAACCACCTGGAGAAGCCCGACCTCGGCCATGTCAGCGTCGGCGGCGAGCCGATCGGCGTACGGCGTCACGGCACCCGGCTGAAGGAACTCGGCGAACGGGCCATCCTGCGCCAGCGCGGCCGGATCGGCTTCGTCTTCCAGAACTTCAACCTGTTCCCGCACCTGACCGCCCTCGACAACGTCGCCGCCGCGCCCGTCGCCACCGGCAAACTCACACGCGACCAGGCCCGGCAGCTCGCCCGCGACCTGCTCACCCGCGTCGGCCTCGGCGACCGGACCGGCGCCTACCCCCGCCAGCTGTCCGGCGGCCAGCAGCAGCGCGTCGCCATCG
>NZ_WWHX01000362.1 GCF_009862125.1 Streptomyces sp. SID5910 | reverse complement strand
GGGCGTGGGTGGGGGAGGGCGGCCGGAAGGTCGGCGGGGGCTGCGGTCGGGACGGCGACCGACGCTCCGGCCGGGGCCGCCTCTCCGGGACTGCGACCGAGGCCGCGTCCGGGGTTACGGGTGGGTGCCGACCGCCCGGCCGATCAGGTCCACCATCGACTCGACCAGCGCCTCGTCGAGCAGCCGCTGCTCGCCGACCATGCGGAAGACCAGGGACGCCGCCACCAGCGTCGCGGCGTCGTCCACGTCGGCGTCCGGCCGTACGTCACCGCGCGCGACCCCGCGTTCCAGCAGGTGGCGCGTCTCGCTCATCACGCGGGACGTGTAGGCGCGGTAGGCCCCCGGCTCCGCTCCGGCCTCCGCCGCGGCGCCGATCACCCCGGCCAGCAGCCGTCCGACGCCCGGCTGCCGGTACGCCTTCATGCGCGCCGTCAGCACGGCCCGCAGCTCGGCCCGGAAGTCGCCCATGTCGGGCACCGTCAGCGCGCCGATCCGGGCCTCGGCGGCCGCGATGACGAGGTCCTGCTTGGTCGGCCAGCGCCGGTACATGGCCGGTTTGCTCACCCCGGCCCGGGCCGCCACGGCGTCCATGGTCAGCGCGCCCATGCCGCTCTCCGCCACCAGCTCGACGACGGCGTCGAGAACCGCCCGGGTGAGATGCTCCTGCCGCGGCCGCCCCGGCCCCCTCCGGCCGCGCTCCCCCTGCTCGTCGCCCATGCCGAGACCCTACGCGGACCCGGGGCACGGCGCGTGAGGGGGTGGA
>NZ_WWHX01000361.1 GCF_009862125.1 Streptomyces sp. SID5910 | reverse complement strand
TATGGTGCCGCACGCCGGTGCCGACAGCGACCTGTTCCGCGCGGTCACCGCGCTCGGCGACACCCTGAGGGCGCTGGCGCCGGTCGCCGGGAGCGAGCGGGAGCCCGCGGAGGTCGGCATCCTCTTCGACTGGGAGTCGCGCTGGGCGAGCGAGCAGGACTCCCACCCGACCTCGCTGCTCGACTACCACCAGGAGGCGCTCGACTGGTACTCGGCGCTGCTCTCCCTCGGTGTCCGCGCCGACGTGGTCACCACCGGCGCCGACCTGACCCGTCACCGGGTGCTGATCGCGCCCGTGCTGCACATGGTCCCCGCCGACCTCGCCAAAGAGCTCACCCGCTACGCCGAGCAGGGCGGCCATCTGGTCACCACGTACTTCTCCGGCGTCGTGGACGAGAACGACCACGTGTGGCTCGGCGGATACCCGGGCGCCCTGCGGGAGCTGCTGGGCATCCGGATCGAGGAGTTCGGCCCGCTGCCCGCCGGACGGACCGTGGAGCTGGACGACGCGACCACGGGCACCCTGTGGACCGACCACATCACCGTCACCGCGCCGGAGACCGAGGTCCTGGCCCGCTACCGCACGGGCACGCACGCGGGCCGCCCGGCCGTCACCCGCCGCCCGGCGGGCAGCGGATGGGCCGCGTACGTCTCCACCCGGCTCGGCGCCGACGGGCTCGCCGCGCTGCTGCCGCGGCTGCTGGCACCGGCCGGCGTGGTGAGCGACCTGCCCACCGAGGTGCGGGGCCTGGTCGAGGCCACCGTGCGCCGCGGTCCCGGCGGGCGCTTCCTGTTCCTGGTCAACCGCACCGACGAGACCGTGACCGTCCCGGGGCTCACCGGAGAGGTCCTGGCGGGCGACACCGGGGACGGGGGCGCCGTCGTCCTCGCGCCGAGGGGCGTGGCGGTCCTGCGCACGCGGTCCGCCGGCTGAGCGCCCGCCCGGCGCCACCCCCTGCCCCGCACCACCCCTCCCCCTCGGAGCGGCGACGCGTCCGCTCCGGGGCCGGGACGCGTGGCGGGCGGGTCGTAACTCCCGCCGCACAGGCCGCACATGGCAGGCCCATCGGGCAGTACGATGATCGAAAATTGCGGCGGAGCGTCACCTCCCGGACCACGGAGCCTGCCATGACGACGGACCATTCCCAGCCTCCCCAGATCGACACCAGCCGGGCCCACCCCGCGCGGGTCTACGACTGGCTGCTGGGCGGCAAGGACAACTACCCCGTCGACGAG
>NZ_WWHX01000360.1 GCF_009862125.1 Streptomyces sp. SID5910 | reverse complement strand
GTCCGTACGGAAGCGGTGAGCGCGGCCGGGCGCGGCCGGGCGGGGCACGCAGGCCCCGCGCCCGGGAGGCACGGAGGCCGACCGGGCGGTGGCGGGGCGCAGGCCCCGCCCGGCAGCCCGCGGAGACAGGGCGGCGGGTACCGCCCGGCCTCCGCGCCGGTGTGCCTCGTGCCCGGTGTGCCTCGTGCCCGGCGTGCCTCATGCCCGGTGCGCCTCGTGCCCGGCATGCCTCACGCCCGTAAGTCAGCC
>NZ_WWHX01000359.1 GCF_009862125.1 Streptomyces sp. SID5910 | reverse complement strand
CTGAAGTTCTGGCTGGACCTCGGCATCGACGGCTTCCGGCTGGACGCCGTGCCGTACCTGTACCAGGAGGAGGGCACCAACTGCGAGAACCTCCCGGCCACCCACGACTTCCTGAAGCGGGTGCGCAAGGAGATCGACGCGCAGTATCCGGACACGGTGGTGCTGGCGGAGGCCAACCAGTGGCCCGAGGACGTGGTCGACTACTTCGGGGACTACGCGGCGGGCGGCGACGAGTGCCACATGGCCTTCCACTTCCCGGTCATGCCCCGCATCTTCATGGCGGTCAGAAGGGAGTCGCGCTACCCGGTCTCCGAGATCCTGGCCAAGACCCCGGCGATCCCGTCGGGCTGCCAGTGGGGCATCTTCCTGCGCAACCACGACGAGCTGACCCTGGAGATGGTCACCGACGAGGAACGCGACTACATGTGGGCCGAGTACGCGAAGGACCCGCGGATGCGCGCCAACATCGGCATCCGGCGGCGCCTGGCCCCGCTCCTCGACAACGACCGCAACCAGATCGAGCTCTTCACGGCCCTGCTGCTGTCCCTGCCCGGCTCGCCGATCCTCTACTACGGCGACGAGATCGGCATGGGCGACAACATCTGGCTCGGCGACCGCGACGC
>NZ_WWHX01000358.1 GCF_009862125.1 Streptomyces sp. SID5910 | reverse complement strand
GTCCCTGCGGGCCGGGCGCAGACCGCGGCGCCGTTCGCGGCCGCGGAGTTCGGCTCCGTCGCGCGCCGGGCCTTCGGCGGGTGCCGGCTCGTCGTGCGCGTACGGGTCCTCGGGGGCCGGCTGCGCGAGCCGGGGGTCCGGATGCTCGGAGTGCGCCCGCTGTTCCTCGGCGAGCCGGCCGATCAGTTCGACCAGGTCCTCCACCGGACGGCCGGTGGCGGCGGCCCGCACGGCCTCCTGACCGCAGTGCGGTTCCAGGGGCGTGCGGTGCAGCAGGGCCATCAGCCGGGTCACGTCCTCGACCGAGCGGTGCGCCGCCGCGGCCCGGATCGCCTCGTCCGCGCTGTCCGGGCGGCGGGGCGGCCGGGTCAGCAGGCCCGCCAGCCGGGTGACGTCCTCCACGGACCGGTTGACGCCCACCGCGCGCAGCGCGTCGCCCGTGGCCTGTGCGTACTGGGGGGACTG
>NZ_WWHX01000357.1 GCF_009862125.1 Streptomyces sp. SID5910 | reverse complement strand
GGCGTCTGACCGCTGACGGCCCGGGCTGGCACAATGGCCCCGGCAGTGCAGACGTGAGGAGGCACCCCGTGACGACCGCTGGACCGCCCGTGAAGGGCCGCGCCACCCGGCAGCGGGCCGCCGTGGCGGCGGCCCTCCAGGAGGTCGAGGAGTTCCGCAGCGCGCAGGAACTCCACGACATGCTCAAGCACAAGGGCGACTCGGTGGGACTCACCACGGTCTACCGCACCCTTCAGTCCCTCGCCGACGCCGGCGAGGTCGACGTGCTGCGAACCGCGGAGGGCGAGTCGGTCTACCGCCGCTGCTCCACGGACGACCACCACCATCACCTCGTCTGCCGGGTCTGCGGCAAGGCGGTCGAGGTCGAGGGGCCCGCGGTGGAGAAGTGGGCGGAGGCCGTCGCCGCCGAGCACGGCTACGTGAACGTGGCGCACACCGTGGAGATCTTCGGCACGTGCGCGGACTGCGCGAGTGCCTCCGGCGGCTGAGCCGAGGGGGCCGGGGCGACGCCCCGGGCCCCTTTTTTCGGCCTTACGGCCTCGGCCGTGTCCTCAAGCGCCGGACGGGCTGGATTCTCCGCCCCGGCCCTCCATGGCGAGAAGTTCCTCGTTCGGGATGGCGCCGCCGAAGCGGCGGTCCCGGGAGGCGAACTCCAGGCACGCCCGCCACAGGTCGCGCCGGTCGAAGTCCGGCCACAGCACGTCCTGGAACACCATCTCGGCGTACGCGCTCTGCCACAGCAGGTAGTTCGACGTCCGCTGCTCCCCGCTCGGCCGCAGAAACAGGTCGACGTCCGGCATGTCCGGGTAGTACAGGTACTTCGCCAGCGTCTTCTCGTTGACCTTCGACGGGTCGAGCTTCCCGTCCCGCACGTCCTGCGCGAGGGCCTGCGCCGCGTCGGCGATCTCGGCCCGCCCGCCGTAGTTCATGCAGAAGTACAGCGTGAGCCGGTCGTTGTCCTCGGTCTGCTCCTGGGCGATCTGGAGCTCCTTGGCGACCGACTTCCACAGCTTGGGCATCCGCCCCGCCCAGCGCACCCGCACCCCGAGGCCGTCGAGGGTGTCGCGGGACTTGCGGATGAAGTCGCGGTTGAAGTTCATCAGGAAGCGCACCTCCTCCGGCGAGCGCTTCCAGTTCTCCGTGGAGAAGGCGTACAGCGAGATGTTCCCGACGCCGATCTCGATCGCACCCTGGAGGACGTCCATGACCTGCTCGGCGCCGACCTTGTGCCCCTCGGTGCGCGGCAGCCCGCGCTCCTTGGCCCAGCGCCCGTTGCCGTCCATGACGATCGCCACATGCTCCGGCACCAGCTCGCCGAGCCTCGGGGGCCGCGCGCCGGACGGGTGCGGTTCCGGCGTCCTGTACTCCCGGCGCTGACGCCCCAGGAATCCGCGTACGGCCATGTGTCTCTCGTCTCCTCGTGCTTGCTTTTCTTCGCCTGTGCGCCTGTGCCTAGGACTTCTCGACGTACCGCAGGGAGCGCAGACCGCGCTCCAGGTGCCAGTGCAGGTACGCGGACACCAGCCCGCTCCCCTCCCGGACGTACCGCCCCTCGCAGGCGTCCGCGGTGCCCCAGTCTCCCGTGAGCAGGGCGCCGAGCAGTTCCAGGGCCTGCGGCGAGGGTACGACGCTGCCGGGCACCCGGCAGTCGACGCAGACGGAACCGCCCGATCCGACCGAGAAGAACCGGTTCGGTCCCGGCATGCCGCACTTCGCGCAGTCCCCGAAGGTCGGCGCGTAGCCGTTCACGGCGAGCGAGCGCAGCAGGAACGCGTCGAGGACGAGGTTCGGCGCGTGCTCGCCCCGGGCGAGGGTCCGCAGCGCCCCGACCAGCAGCAGGTACTGCTGCACGGCCGGCTCGCCCTCGTGGTCCGTGAACCGCTCGGCGGTCTCCAGCATGGCCGTCCCGGCGGTGTACCGGCCGTAGTCCGTCACGATCCCGCCGCCGTACGGCGCGATGGTCTCGCTCTGCGTGCACAGCGGGAGCCCGCGCCCGACCAGCTCGCTGTTCTTCGAGAAGAACTGCACGTCGACGTGCGAGAACGGCTCCAGCCGGGCCCCGAACTTCGACTTCGTGCGGCGCACCCCGCGCGCCACGGCGCGTACGCGTCCGTGACCGCGCGTGAGCAAGGTGATGATCCGGTCCGCCTCACCCAGCTTCTGGGTGCGCAGCACGATGCCGTCGTCGCGGAACAGACTCATGGAGCCCATTCTCGCGCATGCCTCAAGGCACCTCGCCACGACTTCGCGCGTTGGTGTACGCCGTCGCCGCGCTGATCCGCTCGGCCGGGGTGGCGTGGCGTACGTCACCCGGCTCGGCATCCCACTCGCGGCCGCCGCCGTACGGGCGCAGCTGGACGTACGGGCCCTCGTGGCCCATGACGATGCCGACCCGCCCGGTGCGGGTGTCGACCGCGTGGGCGCCGATCGCCGGCATCATCGCAGCGCCGCCGCGAGCGGCTGCGCGGTCTCCACGGAGCATCGTCCCAATTCGATGAGCGGACAGGGTGCCTCTCGCGCGAGACTCACCGGGTCGATGCCGAGTGACGGCAGAGTAATTCCCGCCTTCGCGAGTGCCGCGCGCAATTCCTTCACCGTGTCCTCCGCCGTTTCGTTCTTCATGTCCCCAGAATGCCGTGCCGTGACTACACTCGGCGGGAGTACGTGCACTACAAGTAGGGTTCAGTACACGGGGGTTGGTTATGGCCAACGGTTCGCGGCAGGCGGCGTGGGAGTTCTTCGGAACGGAACTCAAACGTCGGCGGGAGGATGCGGGGCTTACCCAAGCCGAGCTGGGGGCGAGGGTATTCGTATCGGGCGGCTACATCGGCCAGTTCGAACAGGCGATTCGCAAACCGCAGTTGGACGTGGCCCAGCGGATTGACGCGGTACTGCAAACCGACGGTATTTTCGAGCGGCTGTGCCGGAAGCTGATTGACGACCCACGGTATGCGGATTACTTCGCGGGGGTCGTGGAGCTGGAGCGCCTGGCCGTGACGATCCTCGACTTCGAGCCGACCGTCGTCCCGGGGCTCCTTCAGACACCTGACTATGCGAGGGCGCTCACCCTGGCCACCCACCCGTTCGCGACCGACGAGTACATCGACGACCGGGTCACCGCCCGTGTGGAGCGGTCACGGATTCTGGACGACGCTACAAGGCCCGAGTATTGGGTGATCGTGCAGGAAGCCGTGCTCCGTGTCGCCGTCGGCGGCCCCCGGGTGATGACACAGGCACTGGAACACCTGGCTGCGCTCGCCCGCCAGCGGAAGGCTCTGCTCCAGGTGTTCCCCTTCTCGGCGGGAGCCCCCGCCAACAACGGCTCGCTGCGGCTCATGGACTTCGAGGACGCGCCACCCACCGCCTACACAGAGACGTCGTTTTCAGGAAGCCTCCTGGACGACCCGGCGGTGGTGAAGCGGGCACGCCGAGCCTACGATTCGCTCAGGGGCGCCGCGCTGTCGCCGGAGGCGTCCCTGGCCCTGATCGAATCGGCGGCGGAGGACTTCAGACGATGCGCGAGTACGACCTGACCAACGCCCGCTGGCGGAAGAGCACCTACAGCAACGGCGACGGCGGCAACTGCGTCGAGGTCGCCGACGGGGTTCCCGGGGTCGTGCCGGTGCGGGACAGCAAGGTGACCGGCGGCCCCGTGGTCGTCGTGGGGGCGTCCGCCTGGGGGGCGTTCGTCAACGGGCTGGTGGGGTAAGCCCCCGGCGTCATCCGGCTGTTGACCGGATGGGTCCCGCCCAGGGAATCCGCGAGGCTCCTCCCATGACGCAGCCCACCCGCACCCTCCGCAACGCCGCTCTCGTCGGCGTGTCCACCGCCCTGCTGGCCGTCACCGCACCCGTGACCGCCTCCGCCTCCGTGAGCCCCTCCGCTTCCCTCGCCTGGACCGCCTGCGAGGGCACCGGACTCGACCCCCGGCAGCAGTGCGCCACCCTCCAGGTGCCCATGGACTACGCCGACCCCGACGGCCCCCGCATCGACATCGCCGTCTCGCGCATCCCGAGCGAGAACCCGGGCGCCCGGCGCGGCACCCTGCTGCTGATCCCCGGAGGGCCGGGCGGCTCCAGCCTGAACGACCCCTCGGGGAAGGGGCAGAAGCTCCCCCAGGACGTCCGGGACGCCTACGACCTCGTCGGCTTCGCCCCGCGCGGCCTCTCCCCCTCCACCCCCGTCGACTGCGGCCTCGACCACGGCGACCTCGCCACCTCCAAGCTCCGCCCCTGGCCCGCGCCCAACGGCTCGGTGGACGCGAACATGGCCACCGCCCGCCGCATGGCCGACGCCTGCGCCACGAACGGCGGCGAACTGATCCGGCACCTCAGCACGGCGAACGAGGCCCGCGACATCGACCGCCTCCGCGCCGCGCTCGGCGAGCGCCGCCTCTCCGCGTGGGGCGTGTCGTACGGGACGTACGTGGGTGCCGTGTACGCGCAACTGTTCCCGCAGCGCACCGACCGCATCGTGCTGGACAGCAACGACGATCCCGACCCCGCCCGCGTGGCCCGCGCCTGGCTGGCCGGGCACGAGCAGGGCGTCGAGGACACCTTCCCCGAGTTCGCCGCGTGGGCCGCGAAGCCCGGCAACCCGGACCGCGTGGCCCGCCGGGCCGCCGACGTACGGCCGCTGTTCCTGCGGCTGGCCGCGCGGCTCGACCGGGAGCCGATCCCCTGGCCCGGCGCCAACCCGGAGGAGCTGAACGGCAACGTCCTGCGCCAGACCATGCTGGACAGCCTCTACTCCCCCAGCCGCTACCCCACCCTCGCGAAGCTGATGCGGGCCGCCGAGCGGGGCACCGTGCCGCCCGCGCCCGCGGCGCCGCCCGACGCCGTGCTTCAGAACGTCGCCGCCGTCGGCGCCGGGACCCTCTGCAACGACGTCGCGTGGCCCACGTCGGCGGCCACCTACCAGAAGGACGTCGCCGAGAGCCGCGCCAAGTACCCGCTCACCGCCGGCATGCCCCGCAACGCGATGCCGTGCGCCGCCTGGCCCTTCCCGCCGCGCGAGGCGCCGGTGCGGATCACCGGCCGGGGGCCGTCGAACGTCCTGCTCGTCCAGAACGAGCGGGACGTCGCGACCCCGCTGAGCGGCGCCCGGAAGCTCCGCGAGGCGTTCGGCCGGCGCGCGGTGATGGTGACCGTCGACTCCACCGGCCACGACGCCTACCTCGCCAACGGCAACGCCTGCGGCGACCGCACGGTCTCGCGTTTCCTCGCGACCGGACAGCGCCCGGCCGGCGACGTGTACTGCCGCCGCTAGAAACCCGGTTGCCGTCCACGGCACATGGCTGCCTATCGTGAGCCCGCTCCGCCCTGCGAAAGGAAAGCCCGTGCCCCGTGCCGTCCAGCTGATCCGCTCCGCGTCCCTCTCCGACGTCGCCGAGTACGCCTACGCGGCCACCGCCCCCGCCGAGTCGCGGCTGATCTTCCTCGCCGGGGCCTGCCCTCTCAACGAGGACGGCTCCACCGCCGCCGTCGGGGATGTCGCCGGGCAGGCCGCCAAGGCCGTGGAGAACCTGCGCACCGCGCTCGCGGACGCCGGCGCCTCACTGCACGACGTCATCAGCACCCGCGTCCTCGTCGCCACCCACCGGCAGGAGGACCTGGTGACGGCCTGGGAGGTCGTCCGGGACGCGTTCGGCGACCACGACGTGCCCAGCACCCTGATGGGTGTGACCGTGCTCGGCTACCACGACCAGCTCGTGGAGATCGAGGCCGTCGCGGCCGTCCTCGACGCGCCCCCGGCAGGCTGACCCGCCGCACCCGGCACGGTCAGGCCCGGTCGACCATCCAGTTGCCGTCCTCCTCGGCGTCGACCCGCACCTCCAGCTCGCGCAGGCTCATGCTCGCCTCCCACAGCTCCCTGAACCGCTTCATCCGGTCCCGTACGTGGTCCTGGCGGGCGATGAGCCGGGTCCTGACGTTGACGTCGCGCAGATCCTGCTCGATCTCGAAGGAGACCTCCTCGTCGAAGACGATGAAGTCGTTGGTGGTGCCGCGCTGGAGGTGCGGGGGCAGCTCCGGCAGGACCGCCGCCCGGGTCTCGATGTGCCGCAGTTCCTGCTCCTCGCACAGCCGCAGCAGCCGGTCGTCCAGCTCGCGGGCGCTCTCCAGCAGGAACAGCCGGCGCACCGTCACGCCCTGTTCGTCGACCGCGTCCTGCTGGGCCTCCAGATAGCGGCTGGCGGGCTCGCTGTTCCAGAACTCCCGGTCGACGGAGGTGCTGGTGGCGCAGATGGCCTGCTCGGCGGCGCGGGTGAGGGCGAGCATCCAGTCGTGGTTCTCGCCGGGGCACTCCGCGGTCAGGTTGGTGAGGTCCGCCATGTAGCCGACGACCCGCGTCATCTCCAGGCGGACGAAGGTGTAGAGGATCGAGGGTCCGGGCGAGAGGACCTCGGCGAAGCTCTTGGCCAGTTCCGGCACGCCCTCGATGCGGGCCCGGTCGAGCGGCGGGTAGGGCCGCTCGGTGCTGTGGCCGGCCTGGTCGAGATGGTTCTCGACGAGCTGCTTCACGTCCTCCGTGTGCCGGACCAGGCCGGTCCGCAGCTCGTCGTCGTACTGGTTCAGACCGTCGCGGACGGCGGCGGCGTGCTCGGCCAGCGCGCTCTCCACCCTGCGGGTGTGTTCCTCCACCCGCCGGGTGTGCTCCTCCACGCGCTGGTCCCGGCTGTGCAGGCCAGCCGTGCGCAGTTCCTCGGCCCGCCGGTCCAGGCCGTGGACGTACTGCACGAGCACCGCGGCGACGGCGCACAGCGCGGCCGTCGCGAACTGCCGCGGCACGCCGCTGTCCGGGCTCAGCAGTGCGGTGACGCTCCAGGCCAGGGCGCCGATGACCAGGCCGGTCAACAGGCGGCGCGGCCATGGGGACTCGCCGGTCAGGCCCGCGGTCGCCGGGCCGCTCGTACGGCCGGGCGGAGCGGCCCTCTCGTCGGGCTGGGGTGACTGTGCCGTGCTCATCTCGCTTCTCCCCCCGTTGGGATACGCGTCGGATCGGGGTGCGGGGATGTGCGTGGGTCGTGCCGTCCGCTCAGGACGCCGGCTCCACCTCCCGGTGCGCCGAGGGGATCGCGTGCAGCGCGAGCTGGTCGCGGATGCGCTGCACCAGCGTCCGCCACTGGCGGGTGAAGCCGGGCCGCTCCTCCAGGGGGTCCCACAGCGCGGCCAGTTCCTGCGGCACCCGGGCGCGCGGCATCCACAGGTGCAGCAGGTGGTTGACGGCCGGGCGCAGTGCCTCCACGACGGTGGAGCCGTGTTCCGGGCCGGCGCCCAGGCGGATGCCGTCGAGCATGCGGACCAGGGTGGTGAGCAGCCAGTCGTGCAGGGCGAGGTCGTCGCACAGGCCGGCGAGGTCGCCGCCTGCGGTGTCCTCGGGCACCCGCAGCAGCACGGTGCGCAGTTCGTCCTCGGCGAGCGTGAACCGTTCGATCGTCGGGCCCTCGCCCGGCGCCGCGGGCAGGGCCGCCCAGCGCAGCCGGGTGGGGCGGGACCGCAGGGGCGGCCGGTGGTCGAGGAGGGGGTGGCGCAGCAGCCGGGTGACCAGTCCGTCGGCGATCAGCCCGACGTCGAGGTCGCCGTGCCGTCCGCCGCCGAGCACGCCCTGCGCGACCGCCTCGCGGGGCAGCCGGCCGAGCGGCTCGACCACGCCGGGCCGCACCAGGTAGTGGCCCCACGGCCGGCGCTGGTCGGGGCCGGCGGCGGGGACCCGGAAGTGGGCGGAGGCCTGGAGGACGCGGCCCTCGGTGAGCGCGGCCCGCGCGACGACCGTGCCGACCCCGCGGATCCGGGCGCCGTTGGCGCTGGGGAGGTGGCAGTCGACGCCGGTGAGGGTGTCGGGGGAACGCGCGTAGAGGTTGGGGCGCTCGGAGAGCAGGACCCGTTCGTCCGCGCGCAGGCCCAGGAGCTGGGCGGCGGCGCGGATGTCGAGGGCCTGCCGGGTGGGCAGCAGGCAGGTGCGGACCTCTCCGCAGGCGAGCACGGAGACCGGCGCGTTCTCCCGCGGCGCCATGTCAGAGCCCCGCGTAGAAGACGTAGGAGATGCGGTCGGCGACCGAGTCGGGGACGGCCGTCCGCTCGCCGGCGGACCGCTTGGCGACCTGGTCCAGGGCGTGCGGGTCGACCTCGATCTGGTCGAGGATCACGCGGACGGCGTGCTCGACGGGCAGGAAGCGGGTCGGCAGCACCGAGCAGGTCCGGTAGGCGGCGAACGGGTCCGCCCGCGGGTTGAGCCTGAGCAGCGAGGGCAGTTCGTCCCAGTCGTCGGGGAAGCCGGAGGCGGTGTGCTGCTGCGGTACGAGAACGGCCTCGCCCTGGTTGCGCAGCAGGCCGAGGCGGGCGAGCTGCCACACCGCGGCGAGGAACGGGCAGGACCAGGTGCGCCGCCCCTCCGCGTCGTCGCTCCACAGCTCGACGTCCAGGAACACGGAGTGGCGGCGGGCCGCGGTCTCCCGGGGCGGCTGCCAGGCGGCGGCGCGTTTCATCGCCTGCGGGGCGCGGGCGACGGGGCTGCGCTCGCCGTTGGCCAGCCAGCCGGTCTGCGCGGCGGGCGGCCGCATGCCGTAGCTGCCGGGCGGCGGCGACTCCACGATGCGCCCGGCCACCGCCTCGGCGACGGGCACCTTGCCGGTGACGGCGCAGCCGGACTCGCGGGCGAGGTAGTCGACGGTCAGCCCGGCCCGCTCGGCCTCCGCCAGCAGCATCGGGACGACCTCGGCGGGGGTGGAGAACCGCGTGAAGTAGTCGTCGATGAGGAAGCAGGTGCTGATCCGCGCGCGCTTGCCGCCGATACGGGCCCCGGCGGCGGCGCGGGCGGCCTCCACCCAGGGGCGTACCTCGGCGAAGTGCTCCCGCAGCCGCTCGGGCCCGGCCTCGAAGTCCTCCATGTAGAGGTGGCCCAGTTCCAGCGAGAGATGGGCCAGCGGCACCGCCTCGGTACGCGGCTCGGCGGCGGTCTCACGGAACCCGGTCTCCGTCACGGCCGCCCCCAGTGGGTGTCGTCCGTCAGCCGCCGCGCGATCTCCTCCAGCGCCTCCAGGGTCTCCTTGTTGGCGATCTGGGTGGAGAGCACGTCCTCCTCGGTGATCAGCTGCTCGCGCCACTGGAGTATGGGCTCCAGCGGCACGATGCCGAGGACGACGCTGTCGCCGATGCGGTGCTCGGCGGCCAGCCGGCGCAGCGCCTCGTCGCAGGCCTGCATCCAGGCGGCCTGCGCGGGCGAACCCTGCGACCACAGCGGTGACTCGGGGTCGGGCACGGCGGCCCGGACGAAGCGGATGGCGGCGCGCAGCGCCTCCTCGTCGTGGCCGCGTTCGACGCCGCCGCGGATGATGCCGTGCTCGCCGTGGACCAGCCCGGAGGCGGCGATCACGTGCTGGCGGGTCCAGCGGTGGAAGACCAGCCAGCGGAAGGGGACGAACTGCATCCGGGGGTGGGCGGTCGCCGCGAGGACCATGTCGACGGCGTAGCTGCGGCCGGCGCTGAGGTCCACGACGATCAGGTCGAACTCGCCGTTGAGGCGCAGCAGCAGGTCGACGCAGCGTTCGAGGGCGTCCTCGCCGGTGGCGAACTCGCCGCCGCCCGCGTCGCCCGGGAACAGGACCAGCCGGCCGGACTGGTTGGGGCGGGAGCGCAGCAGGGGGTGCTCGGTCTGCCGCCAGACGTCGATGCTGACGGGATCGGCGGTCTCGCCCTCCAGGTAGGAGTGGAGGCCGCGTTCCTCGGTGCCGCGCATGGCGCCGGGCACGTCGAAGACGGCGGGGGCCGTGGGCGAGCCGAAGTCGAAGTCCACGTAGGCCACGTGGTCGCCGGTGAGGGCGCGCTGGTAGGCCAGGTTGGCGCTGGTCACCGAGCGGCCGGTGCCTCCCTTGTCGGAGGCGGCGAAGACGAGCACGCTCACACCTCCTGTGCGGCGGCGCCCCTGGCCTGGGCCAGGGTGTCGAGTTCCTGAAGGACGGGCAGGGCGAGCGCGAAGGCGGTGGCGGGCCGGTCGTCGATCAGGCTGCGGGCGTGGTCGAGGCGGCTCTCGATGCTCCGCATCGCCCTGGCTCTGGCTCCGTCGCCGGCGGCGGACGCCTCCAGCTGTTCCTTGCCGAACAGATGGGTGGCCTCACTGAGCAGTTCCCGGGCCAGTTCGGCGAGTTCGGGGCTGCGGATGGGCTGCTGCTCGTACAGGTTGCGGGCGGCGACGAGGCATTCGGTGACGCGCTCGGTGATGCTCCAGGACATGCGCAGCTCGGCGTCGTGCGCGTCGGGGTAGACGGCCCGGACGTTGTCCCAGAGGCCGGCGCCGTCGTCGTCCTCTATCCGCCGGCTCCACAGGTGTTCGAAGGTCTGCTCGGCGAGGCGGAGCAGCCGGTCCTGGGCGCCGATGTTCCGGGAGAGTTCGGCGAGCTGGATGATCCGCTTGAGGAGCTGGGCGGAGAAGTCGGTCATCCGCCACAGCAGGAGCTGGCCGGAGCGCTCGGATCCGGCGAGCGGCATGGTGACGCCGGGGTTGTGCAGCCTGATGGTGGGGTCGTCCCGGGTCATCCGGCTGGAGACGCGGCCGCGGTCCGCGAGGCGTTCCATGATGGCGACGGTGCGGGTCAGGTCGTCGTCGGTGGCCTTCCGGCGGACCAGGTCGTGCACGAGGATGGCGGCGACGGTGAGGGAGAAGTACTCGGACTCCAGCCTCAGGCCGGTGGTCTGCCACGGCAGGTCCTCCAGCGGCCAGCGCTCGGAGCCGAAGCGGGCGATGGCCGACCAGTACTGCTGGCTGAGTTCCCAACGCAGGCGCAGTGCCTCGGCGAGCTTCTGCTGGTCGGCGTCGAGCAGTCCGAGGGTGAGGGTGCGCTCGGAGAACAGGTCCTGGATGCCGTCGAGGGCGACGACGGTGAAGTACACGTAGGGCAGCCGGTCGGCGATGCCGTCGGGCTGGCCGGCCACCTGCACGTCCAGGTCGGTGACCTGGGGCGCGTCCTGGACGATGCCCCAGGCCCAGCCGCACTCGAAGAGCTGGCTCTCGTCCCGGATGCCCTCGTCGAACTGGATGCCGCGGGTGAGGCTCTCGATGATGGTGGCGCGCAGGGGGCGTAACCTCCGCGAGAACTGCTGGAGGGCGATCCGGTCGGACTGCTTGCCCTGGCCGATGACCTGGATCAGTCTGCGGCCCTGTTCGGACTCGGCGTCGAAGACGTTGACCGTGAAGGAGCGCAGCAGGCTGATCATGGCGGAGGTCAGCCGGGCGTTCGTGGCCTCGCGCAGCTCGGCGATCGCCCTGAGGACCTCGGGGCGGGTGGTGGTCGTCTCGTAGACCTTGAGGTATCCGAGGGTGGCCAGGGAGAGCGTGACGGACATGGAGTAGGAGTCCACCACGCCCAGTTGGCCCTGCTCGTGGGTGATCTGCCCCTGGGTGTCGGCCGGTTTGAAGTAGTGCCCGCCGGCGAAGGTGGGGCTGTCGTCGGGCCCGGTGTGGGTGCGCATGAACTGGGTGAGCGCGGTGATCAGGTTGGCGGGGATCTCCAGCCGGGTGCCGACCCGCTCCAGGGCGCGCAGCACGTCCCGTTCGGTGGTGTCGGGGCGGTCCAGGCGGAAGGCGGGGACCTCGGTCGCCGGATACAGCAGGCACAGCAGCCGCTCGGCGTCCGCGACGCTGCTCAGCCCGTCGGTCGGCCCCTGGACCAGCTTCCCGTCGTCGAACGAGTGGCGGGCCATGGCCTGCCAGATGTCCAGCAGATGCTGGCGTGGCTTGATCTGCATCCCCGTATACCCCTCGTACAGATCTCGTTGCCCTGGGTCTGAGCGCCTGTCCGGACACGCGCTCAGACATGGTCCCCGTTCTCAGGGGGCGGCAATCTCCGCGTTCCGCTGCCCCAGGGCGAGGAGGATTCCCTCGTGTCCCGGGCGCACCACGTGGTGCAGGTCGTGGATCTCCAGCTCCTTGCAGAAGGGGCCCAGGGCCTCCCTGGCCCGGTCCTCGTTCACCCGGTAGGCCGGGTACTGGTGGTCTCCGACCTGGTAGCCGACGGACTCCTTCATGAAGGCGGCGGCGAAGGGCGCTCCCTCGTTCAGCGCGTTCATGAAGCACCGCACGCCCCGCTGGAACTCCTCGGGGCACTCGGACATGGAGTCGGCGACGAAGAACATCGTGCCGAGCTCCCAGCGGCGCTGGCCGTCGAGGTCGAAGAGGTTGCCGCGCTCCACGCGGACGATCTCGCTGAACCGGGCCCTCGGCTCCAGGTCACGGTAGGCGGGGGCCTCGCGGAGCTCTTCCCAGAAGGCGTCCCAGGCCGTGTCGTACCCCTGGTCGCGGGCCTGCCGCTTCAGGTACTCGACGTTCGGGCCGGCGTATTCGAGGAGGAGGACCTTCTCGCACCAGGGCAGCATCGACAGGGCGGGGTAGAGGTTCGCACCGGCACCGACGTCGACGCCCCGGACGGAGTCCGGTACGGCCCCGGCGAAGCAGCGGCTGAAGTGGTCGCGCATGAGGCGCACGATCAGCCGGTCGACTTCGAGCGGGGTCCGGTAATTGTTGTCGACATACACCTCGGGATCGAATTTCGACCAAGGCGCGTCGGCATTGCGATCCATAGTCACCCTGCCGCGTTCCGTTCGCTTGTGGACAGAACCGCGCGCCCGCGCACGGGTCCTGTGGACGCCGACCGGTGAAGAGGCGTCTCCTTGTTCGCAAGATAGGACGTCACGGCACATCCGGACAGCCGGGAACCCGCCAGTCCTCATCCCCCGGGCGCACGTCAGGCGCACCGTTGCACACCCTAACTCTCCCTTGCACAGCGGGAGTTGGGCGCTCACTCTAGCCAGAAGGAGCACCGGCCGCCAGCGGGACCCCTCATTCCATCGAGTGTGGCGCCGGTGTCCGCCCTGTTGACGTCCGCACATCCTGACTGGGGGTGGCATGACCGCCGAACCACTGGAACGCGCCCTGGACCGCCACGAGCAGCTCACGCGGCGGGGGCCGTTCCCGGACGCCCTGCCCCCTGTCCTGCGGACGGCGCGGGAGTCCGACCTGCCTGAGCTGCGACGACTCGACGAGGAGGTCTTCCAGGAGGTCGCCTATCCGGGCTTCCTGCTGCGCCAGCTCTTCGACATGTACGCCGAGCACTTCCTGGTCCTCGACGGCGGCGGGGGCCGGCTGCGCGGCTATGTGCTGGCCGCCACGACCACGCCCGCGCTCGGCCGGGACAGCTGGATCCTCGGTCTGTGCGTGACCCGGGACCGCCGCCGGCACGGTCTTGGCCGGGAACTGATGACGGAGATCCTGGCGCGGCTGCGCCGGGACGGCGTCGAGCGGGTCCGCCTCACCGTGGAGCCCGCCAACGACGCCGCGATCCTGCTCTACCGCTCCCTCGGCTTCGACCCCGAGGGACCCGAGGCCGGGCTGCGCCGGGACTACTTCGGTCCCGGCATGGACCGGCACGTGCTGCGCCTGGACCTCACCGGGGGCCGCTGAACGGCGCCAGAAAGGCGTGCGCCGGGAAGGCGCGCGTCAGGAAGGGGTGCCCGCCGACTCCAGCAGCCGGGTCACGTCGGCCGAGCCGAGGGTCAGGGCCGCGCCGACCGTGGCCAGGGTGTCGCGTTCGGCGGGGGTGTAGGGGCCGTCGGCCAGGGCGATGCGGGCACCCTGGAGCAGGATCGACTCGCGGCCGACGGCGGCGAGGTGCGGGGCCAGCGGGTCCAGCGCCTCGTGCAGCTCTATGGCCAGGCCCGGCACGCAGGGCTCGTCGCGCACCCGCCCGGTGTCGGCCTCCAGCGCCTCGACCAGCGCGCCGAGCTGGGCCTCGGTGCAGTCCTCGAAGCCGGCCGCGCGCACCGCGACGGCCGCGGTCTCCAGGGACGTACGGGAGCAGGCGCCGCCCGCGGCGAGCACCGCGAGGGCGACGGTGTGGACGGCGTCGCGGAGCATCGCGGAGAAGCGGGTGGTGGTCGGGTGATCGAGGACGTCGGTGCCGTAGTGGCGGCGGCAGGCCGCGCACTCCACGGTCGGCGCGGACTCGCCGCGCGGCAGCACGGGCACGCCGAGCAGGGTGAAGCGGCGGCGGCCGGTGAGGCGCTGGTAGTTGCGGTCGCCCCCGCAGCCGGGGCAGAAGAACTCGCCGTCGCCGACGGGTGTCCACGCGGTGCGCGTGCCCACGATGCGCGGCAGCCGGGCAGCTCGGTCGTCTCGTCCCCGTCCAGGCAGCACGTCGCACCTCCGTAACCGCGCGGCAACATCGCCGCGCTGGCGTGATGTTAGCCACATCACCGACGCGGAGTCAGTACCCCGGACGAGACCTTTCCGTGACCTCGGCGTGGAGATGGCCGGTATACGACGGGGCCCCGCCCGCCATTTTCCGGCGAGCGGGGCCCCAAACCGCTGATTCGGCTGGTCAGCGAGCCGCGCGGTTGACGGCGGAGACGACCGCCTTCAGCGAGGCGCGCGTGGTGTTCGCGTCGATTCCGATGCCCCACAGCACCTTGTCGCCGATGGCGCACTCGATGTACGAGGCGGCCTGCGCGGAGGCGCCCTCGCTCATCGTGTGCTCCTGGTAGTCCAGCAGGCGTACGTCGATGCCGACGCCCTGGAGCGCGTGGAAGAACGCCGAGATCGGGCCGTTGCCGGTGCCGACCAGGGTGGTCTCCTCGCCGTCGACCGTGGCCTCGACGGTGAGGGTGTCGATGCCGTCGCGGTCGGTCGTGGTCTGGCCGTTCCTGACCTGGATGCGGCCCCAGGGGTTCTCCGGGTTGGGCAGGTACTCGTCCTGGAAGACGTCCCAGATCGCGGTCGGCGTGATCTCGCCGCCCTCGGCGTCCGTCTTGGCCTGGATGATCTTCGAGAACTCGATCTGCATCCGGCGGGGCAGGTCCAGCTTGTGGTCGTTCTTCAGGACGTAGGCGATGCCGCCCTTGCCGGACTGCGAGTTGACGCGGATGACGGCCTCGTAGGAGCGGCCGACGTCCTTGGGGTCGATGGGCAGGTACGGCACGGCCCACTCGATGTCGTCGACGGTGACCCCGCGCGCCGCCGCGTCGGCCTCCATCGCGTCGAAGCCCTTCTTGATGGCGTCCTGGTGGGAGCCGGAGAAGGACGTGTAGACCAGGTCGCCCGCGTAGGGGTGGCGCGGGTGGACCTCCATCTGGTTGCAGTACTCCCACGTGCGACGGATCTCGTCGATGTCGGAGAAGTCGATCTGCGGGTCGACGCCCTGCGAGAACAGGTTCATGCCCAGGGTGACCAGGTCGACGTTGCCGGTGCGCTCGCCCTGTCCGAACAGGCAGCCCTCGACACGGTCGGCGCCGGCCATCAGCGCCAGCTCGGCCGCCGCGACCGCCGTGCCGCGGTCGTTGTGCGGGTGGACGGACAGGCAGACGTACTCGCGGCGGGACAGGTTGCGGCCCATCCACTCGAAGCGGTCCGCGTGCGTGGACGGCGTCGAACGCTCCACCGTGGCGGGCAGGTTGAGGATGATCTCGCGGCCGGGGCCGGGCTGGTAGGTGTCCATCACCGCCTCGCAGACCTCCAGGGCGAAGTCCAGCTCGGTGTCGGTGAAGATCTCGGGGCTGTACTGGTAGCCGAACTCGGTCTCGGGACCCAGCAGCTTCTCGGCGTACTCCATGACCAGGCGGGTGCCGTCGACGGCGATCTGCTTGATGTCGTCCCTGGAGCCGCGGAAGACGACCCGGCGGAAGACGGGCGCGGTCGCGTTGTACAGGTGGACGGTGGCCCTCTTGGCGCCCTTCAGGGACTCCACCGTGCGCTCGATCAGGTCCTCGCGGGCCTGGGTCAGCACGGAGATGGTCACGTCGTCCGGGATGGCGTCCGGGTCCTCGATGATCGAGCGTACGAAGTCGAAGTCGGTCTGGCCGGAGGCCGGGAAGCCGACCTCGATCTCCTTGTAGCCCATCTTGACCAGCAGGTCGAACATCGCGCGCTTGCGGGCGGGCGACATGGGGTCGATCAGCGCCTGGTTGCCGTCGCGCAGGTCGGTCGAGAGCCAGCGGGGGGCGGCGGTGATGCGCCGGTCCGGCCAGGTGCGGTCGGGGATGCCGACCTGCTCGTAGCCGCGGTACTTGGTGGTCGGCATGGGGCTGGGCTGCTGGCGGTTGGCCATGATCGCGTGGGCTCCTCGTGATGTCCGCGGTGTCCGCGTGTCCGGAAGGACGGCCGACGCGCAACACCAAGCACCGCGGGGAGGGAGTCGGCCTCTTACAGGCCCTCGCCGCGGCAGCTAAGGAGGAGCAGCCCGAAACGCATGATGCCCAGCACCCTAGCCGAGCCACGCCGGTCACGCGGGCCCGTATCAGTATGCGGGATCACGGAGGGAACCGGGACAAAGAGTGCCGTATACCACTTCAAGCTGGTCATCGGGCGCTCTTGGCACCTCATTCCACCGATCATGGTTGCGGGTAGTGACAGGACGGTCACGCAGTGCGAGGGTTCCGGGCATGACGACCAACGGGGGCTTCGAGCCCGTCTTCTGCACCATCGTGCCGCCCCACGTCCTCGACAAGCTCGCCCGCAGCGAGGACCCCGTGCTCGCCGGGCCCGCGCGCCGCACCATCCAGCGCGACGCCGCCGAGCGCACCCGCCGCGGACTGACCACCGTCGTCGGCGCCCCCACCGTGGCCCCACGCGCCGGCGCCGAGGCCGGCAAGCCGCACCGCACGATCTACGACGCCCGGCACGGCACCGACCTGCCCGGCCGCAAGGTGCGCGGCGAGGGCGACGAGCCCGGCCAGGACGCCACCGTCAACCGCGCCTACGCGGGGCTCGGCGCCACCTTCGAGCTGTTCCTGACGGCGTACCGGCGCGACTCCATCGACGGCGCCGGACTGCCGCTGGACGCGACCGTGCACTACGACCGCGAGTACAACAACGCCTTCTGGGACGGCGAGCAGATGGTCTTCGGCGACGGGGACGGGGAGATCTTCCTCGACTTCACCATCCCCGTGGACGTGATCGGCCACGAGCTGGCCCACGGCGTCACCCAGCACACCGCCAACCTGACGTACTTCGGCCAGCCGGGCGCGCTGAACGAGTCGGTGTCGGACGTCTTCGGCTCCCTCATCAAGCAGTACTCGCTCGGCCAGAGCGCCGCCGAGGCCGACTGGCTGATCGGCGCCGGCCTGCTCGCCCCGCGCGTGACGGGTGAGGCGCTGCGCTCGATGAAGGCGCCGGGCACGGCGTACGACGACGACGTCCTCGGCAAGGACCCGCAGCCCGCCACGATGGACGAGTACGTGCGCACCGGCCGCGACAACGGCA
>NZ_WWHX01000356.1 GCF_009862125.1 Streptomyces sp. SID5910 | reverse complement strand
TGCGATGGTCATGTGGGGTCTGACGGCCGCGGCGCAGCGGCTGCCGTTCCTGCCGGTGCGGGCCGGACTCGCCTCGGACGTGATGCGGGTCAACCCGTCCCTGCGCACGGTCACCTCCCCGTACGAGGACGGCGAGGAGCTGGTCGCGGTCCCGGCGCTGCGGCTGGACGCCGCGCTGGTCCACCTCAACCGGGCCGACGCACAGGGCAACGCCCAGTACCTGGGCCCCGACCCGTACTTCGACGACCTGTTCTGCGAGGCCGCCGACGCGGCGTACGTGTCCTGCGAGCGCGTCGTGGACACCGCCGACCTGCTCAAGGAGGGCGGTCCGCAGTCCCTGCTGGTCAAGCGCGCGTTCGTCAACGGCGTCGTGGAGGCGCCGAGGGGCGCGCACTTCACCTCCTGCGTCCCCGACCACGACCGCGACGAGCCCTTCCAGCGGGCCTATGTCCGGGCGGCGCGGGATCCCGAGGCCTGGCCGGCCTTCGAGGAGCGGTTCCTGTCCGGTGACGAGGACGCGTACCAGGCCGCGGTGGCGGCGTTCCACGAGGAGGAAGCATGAGCGGCGGTACGACGACGGCGACGCGGGCCGAGTACTGCGTGGTGGCGTGCGCCGAGGCGTGGCGGGGCGCGGGCGAGGTGCTGGCCAGCCCGATGGGCACGGTCCCCGCGATCGGGGCCCGGCTGGCGAGGCTCACCTTCTCCCCCGACCTGCTGCTGACGGACGGGGAGGCGCTGCTCGTCGGCGACGTCCCGGCGGTCGGTGCCCCGGCGCGGGTGGTGGAGGGCTGGCTGCCCTACCGGCAGCACCTGGCCCTGGTCGCCACCGGGAGACGCCACGTCATGATGGGCGCGAGCCAGCTCGACCGGCACGGCAACCAGAACATCTCCTGCGTCGGCGACTGGGACCGGCCCCGCAGGCAACTGCTGGGCGTGCGCGGAGCCCCCGTCAACACCCTCAACAACCCGACGAGTTACTGGGTGCCCCGGCATTCGCCCCGGGTCTTCGTGGAGCGGGTCGACATGGTGTGCGGGGTGGGCTACGACCGTGCCTCCGCGGCCGGCCCCTCCGCCGCCCGCTTCCACCGCGTCCCGGACGTGATCACCGACCTCGGCGTGTTCGACTTCGAGACGCCGGACCGGACGATGCGCGTGCGCTCGCTGCACCCCGGTGTCACGGTCGAGGACGTCGTCGCGGCGACCGGCTTCGCGCTGACCGTGCCCGACGACGTGCCGTACACCCGTGAGCCCACCGCCGAGGAACTGCGGCTGATCCGGGAGGTCGTCGACCCGGCGGCGCTGCGCGAGCGCGAGGTGCCGGCCGCATGAACGACGTCCTGATCAGGACCCCGCTCACCGAACTGACCGGCGTCCGGCACCCGATCGTGCAAACGGGCATGGGCTGGGTGGCCGGGCCCCGTCTGGTGTCGGCCGCCGCCGACGCGGGGGCCCTGGGCATCCTCGCCTCCGCCACCATGAGCGCCGACCGGCTCCGCTCCGCCGTGCGCGAGGTCAAGTCCCGGACGGACGCGCCGTTCGGGGTCAATCTGCGGGCGGACGCCGGGGACGCCGCCGAGCGGGTGCGGATCATCGTCGACGAGGGCGTCAAGGTCGCCTCGTTCGCGCTCGCCCCCTCCCGGGAGCTGATCGCGCGGCTCAAGGACGCCGGGGTCGTCGTCATCCCGTCCGTCGGCGCCCGGCGGCACGCGGAGAAGGTCGCCGCGTGGGGCGCCGACGCGGTGGTGGTGCAGGGCGGGGAGGGCGGCGGGCACACCGGGTCCGTCGCCACCAGCGTGCTGCTGCCCCAGGTCGCCGACGCCGTCGACATCCCCGTGATCGCCGCCGGCGGCTTCCGCGACGGGCGCGGACTCGTCGCGGCCCTGGCCTTCGGCGCCGCCGGGATCGCCATGGGCACCCGCTTCCTGCTGACCTCCGACAGCCCCGTCCCCGACGCGGTCAAGGCCCGGTACCTGGCCGCGGCCGTGCAGGACGTCACCGTCACCACCAAGGTGGACGGGCTGCCCCACCGGATGCTGCGCACCGAGCTGGTCGACGCGCTGGAACGCTCGGGCCGGGCCGCCTCGCTGCTGCGGGCGGTCCGGCACGCCGCGGCCTTCCGGCGCGAGAGCGGCATGAGCTGGGCGCGGATGCTGCGCGACGGCCGGACCATGAAGCACGGCAAGGAACTGTCGTGGAGCCAGGTGCTGCTGGCCGCCAACACCCCGATGCTGCTGAAGGCGTCGATGGTCGAGGGACGCACCGACCTGGGCGTGATGGCCGCCGGCCAGGTCGCCGGACTGATCGACGACCTGCCGTCCTGCGCCGAACTCGTGGACCGCGTGATGGCCGAGGCCCACGCCACCCTGCACGCCCTTTCCGGCACCTGATGAGGAACGACCCGCCCTCCCCCTGGAGTTGATCCCATGCGTGTTGCGAACGTCCGACGAGTGACCACGACGATGGTCACCGCCGTCGTCCTCGGCTGTCTCCCCCTCTGGTCCGGGGCCGGCGCCACGGCGGCACCGCCCGCCGCCGCGGCCACGCACGACGCCGGCCCCGCCTCCCCCGCCGTCCGCCGCATCGTCCTCCAGGGGGCGGTCAACGTCCGCGACCTCGGCGGTTATCGCACCGGGCAGGGGCGCCAGGTCCGCTACGGCCAGGTCTTCCGCGCCGACTCCCTCGGGGAGCTGACCGACGCGGACCTCGCGAAGCTGTCCGCGCTGCGCCTGCGCACCGTGGTGGACTTCCGCGTTCCCTCGGAGGTGCGCGGGGACGGCGCCGACCGTCTCCCGGCCGGGCCCGCCGCGGTCTCCCGGCCCGTCAACGACCTCGGGTTGTACGCGAAGGTCACGGAGGCCATCGGCACCGCCGACCCGGCCGCGCAGCGCGGGCTGCTCGGCGACGGGAAGGCGGCGCGGCTGATGCGGGACATCTACCGCACCTTCGTCACCGACCCGGCCACCCGCCGGCAGTTCGGCGCGACCCTGCGGGACCTCACGCGGCGCGGACCGTCCCCGCTGCTCTACCACTGCACCTCGGGCAAGGACCGCACCGGCTGGATGAGCTACGTGCTGCTGCGCGCCGTCGGGATCCCGGCGGGGGCCGCCGAGCGGGACTACCTGCTGTCCAACCGCTACCGCGCGGACGCGGACCGCGCGACCCGCGAGGGGCTGAGGAAGGCCGGCCTGATGCAGAACCCGGACCTGCTCCTCCCGGTGCAGGAAGTACGCCGGGAGTACCTGGAGGCGGCCCTCGCCCAGGTGGAGCGCGACTACGGCGGCTTCCACCGCTACCTCACCGAGGGCCTGGGCCTGGACACCTCGACGCTGGCGAGGCTGCGGGCGCGGCTGCTGAGGTGAGGGACGACCCGCTGCGACGGGCA
>NZ_WWHX01000035.1 GCF_009862125.1 Streptomyces sp. SID5910 | reverse complement strand
TCCGCCCAGGGGCCTCCACACCCGGGGTCCGGCGCGCCTGGGCGCGTACCCTCGCCGCCCCCCGCCCCGGGGCTCGGGGGCGTCGGCCTCCGGGCGCGTACCCTCGCCGCCCCTCGCCGCCCCGCGACGTCGGTCTCCGGTGCGGGCGGGCGTCGGTCGGCGCCGGCACGCGACGGCCAGCCCGACGCCCCGTCCCCCAACCCCCGGAGGGCCCGTCACTCAGGTGGACCCCGTGGGAAAGCCCCCGCTCCTCGTCTCCCCTGAGGATGCGGGCATGGGTATACGCATGCTCCACCACCGGACGACACCGGCACGGGCAAGCACAGACCGACCCGCCCGCGTGCCACTCCTGCCGGTCCCGGTCTTCGCGCCGGGCGCAAGCACCGGCCGCAGCCCCACCACCCTCGCGACGGCCCTGCGCCGCACCGCGGCAGACCTCCGCCGCGGGCTCGCCCGCCGGGACCCGGCCGCCGTGAGTCCACGCGAGACGACCGCCTGGCGCCTGTGGTCCGACCTGGCCCGCGGTTACCTGACGCTCGCCCTCACCCTGCTGCCGCGGTCACGCCCCGCACACACCTTCACCGTGTTCACCGCCACCCCCGACACCCTCAGCGCGCGACCCGGCGGCCCGGCTCCGTACCGACGTCTCCCGGGCTTCCCGGGACCGGGACCGGACGCCACACCCTGACCGCCACGGCACACAGCAGCAGCCCCGGGACCAGCCCTGCGCCCGCCCCGAAGCACACCGTCGGGATGATCTCCCAGGGCTTCGCCGCGGACCCCCGGTAGTCCCACCACCGCGTCGTCCGCTGCACCACCCCGGCCAGCGCACAGCCGCCGAGCACCGCCCCGGCCCACCACCGGTCCCGCGCCGACAGCGCGGGGACGCCCAGTGGCCCGGCCGGGGCCTGCCGGCGCAGCGCCCGCGCCACGAACACGGCGATCACCACCGCGGCCACCGCGGAACCGCCGTACTGCGCGTACCAGTACAGCGGCGAGCCCGCGATCTCCCGCCCCAGCACGGGGAACACCCGCATCCCCCACCGGTCGAGATGCGTGAACGCGTCCCACACCACGTGCGTCAGCGCACCGATCACCGCCGACACGTACCACCACACCACCAGGGACGGCCGCACGCGCGCGCGTGGCGCCCCGCAGCGCAGCAGGGCGGCGGCACGCCCCTGCCGCGCCCGCGGCAGCAGCGCCACCAACGGCTCGCGCACCAGCAGCCACAGCCCCACCAGCGTCCAGGCGATGAGCACATCGACCGAGAAGACCCCGGCGAAGGAGTGCGTCACGTCCCCGAACTCCATCGCCCCGGACACCAGACTCGCCGCGTAATAGGTCATGTCGGGCGAGAACGACCCCGCGACCAGCACGGCGGGCACCAGACGCCCCCGCCCCGATCCGTCGCCGCGCACGGCGGGCAGCACGGCCGCCGCATGACTCAGGGTGAAAGGCAACGCCGCTCCTCATATGGCCAACTGGTGAATATCGGGCGCGAACGGGTGCCCGTGCAAAGCAAGTTGTCGTAGGGTCGCCTGCGGCGCCGTACTGGTCGAACAGACGACCGTCGTGCTCGGAAAGTTGCGGCGACAGACGGACGACGGAGACGGACGCGCGGGCGTCCACGGGAGGGGTCACTCTATGGCGGCGCAGTTCGACAGGAGACTCCGCAAGGCGGCGGTCACCACCACCGTCGCGGCGGTCGCGGTCGCGGCTCTGTCCGCGTCCCAGGCTCCCGACGTGACGGCGGACGGCAACGGCAGACGGACCACCGCCGACAGCGCGCCCTCTCCCTCGGCACCCTCCGACGACAGCGCCACCGGCAACTCGCCGTACTACACGGACCTGCCGCCGCTCAACAGCCCGAGCCCCGCACCCACCATCGGCACCCCCGTGTCCCGGGGCCCCGCCGAGGCGGGCATCCCCGCGACCGTCCTCGACGCCTACAAGAGGGCCGAGTCGGAGCTGCGCAGCGCGAAGCCCGGCTGCAACCTCCCCTGGCAACTCCTCGCCGCCATCGGCAAGGTGGAGTCCGGTCAGGCCCGCGGCGGCCGCGTCGACGCGAACGGCACCACCATCGGCCGCATCATCGGCCCGCAGCTCGACGGCAACGGCTTCGCCCTCATCAAGGACACCGACGACGGCGTCTACGACGGCAACAGCAGCTACGACAACGCCGTCGGTCCCATGCAGTTCATCCCGTCCACCTGGGCCTGGGCGGGCCGCGACGGCAACGGCGACGGCAAGAAGGACCCCAACAACGTCTACGACGCCGCCCTCGCCGCCGGCCACTACCTGTGCCGCAACGGCTGGGACCTGTCCGCCCAGGCCGACCTCAACCGGGCGATCCTCAGCTACAACAACTCGCAGGAGTACCTGCACACGGTCCTGTCCTGGCTGGAGTACTACCGCAAGGGCACCCACGAGGTCCCGGACGGCACCGGCTCGCTGCCGGTCGGCCGCAGCGACGACGACTCCGCCGTGACCGGACCGAGCCCGTCGCCCGGCGTCACCGGCACCCCCGGCCCGCCCACCGCGCCCCAGACCCCGGGCACGTCGACGCCGTCCCCGGGCGG
>NZ_WWHX01000355.1 GCF_009862125.1 Streptomyces sp. SID5910 | reverse complement strand
CGGACCATTCCAGCCACCGGCGCCGCCCACGCCACCGGGACCACCCTCGCCACCGGGATCATTCCAGCCACCTGGGCTCCCCGAGCCACCGGCGCTGTCACCGGGACCCTGGCCACTCGGACCATTCCAGCCACCCGGGCCACCCTGACCGCTCAGGCCGCCAGGACCACTCGGGCCCCCCTGGCGACCTGGACCCTTCGGGCCGCCCTGGCCACTCTGGCCACTCTGGCCACCCGGAACACTCCGGCCACCGGCGCCGCCGGAACCGCCCCGGCCACCAGCACCGCCCCGGCCGCCGGAACCACTCCAGCCATCCTGGCCACCCGGGCCCCTCAAGCCACCGGGATCACTCATGCCACCCAGATCCCTCGGGTCACCGACGGCATCCGAGTTGTCCGGTCCGTTCGGGCCTCCGTGTCGCATGTCCTCGGCGGCAGCCGTCGGCTGGGCCGGGATCGTGCCGGTGGGGGTCGGTGGCCGGGCTCCCTGTCGGGCGTCCGTCAGGTGGTCCTCCAGGCGGCGCAGCAGTTCCCGCGCGCGGGCCGCGGCCTGGTCGCGGTCGTAGGCGAGGAGCAGTCGGCAGTCCTGGCCGTGTCCCGGGCGCACCTGCGGCAGCCAGCCCAACCACGACCACTCGGCGGTCCGCTCCGCGAGCGGGCGGGAGCGGTCCGCGCTGATCAGCACGATCTCCAGCACGTCGGGGGAGTGCAGCGCGGCGAGCTGGGCCAGCACCGAGCGGGCCAGCCCGGTCAGCCGCGCACGCGGGCCGGCCAGCCCGAGCGCCCCGGCCTCGCGCAGCCCGACGGTCACCGGGACCGCGGGCAGCGGTGCGTCGGCGCCCGGCGCCATCCGGTCGGCCGTGCCGAGCCGCACGGCGAGCACCTCGGGATGCCCCGGCCCGCGCTCCCACAGTCGGGGCCCCGGGCCCAGCGCCGTCAGCAGCAGCGACGCGGAGTCCGGCCACGTCTCCGGCGACGGGGAGGCGCCGGCGGGGGGTGCCGCCTGTGCCGGGGCGGCGGCCTCCTCCTCATAGGCGTACGCATCGTCCCGGGCGGCGTCCTGCGCACCCCCGCGCCCACCGGTCAGCCGCCGCGCCCACGCCCCGAGGCCACCACGCCTGCGTACGCCCTGCGGCACGTCGGTGCCCCGCAGCGGCGTCCCCTTACGACCGGCACCCGCGGCGTCCGCGCCCGTGCCGTCCAACGCCTCCGCGTGACCGCCCGCGCCCGAGGTCTCGCGGCCACCGCCGGCCACGCTCGCCTGGGCACCCCTCTCCGTACCGTGAGCCCCACCCCCGCTGCCCGCGCCGAAGGCCCCCTCGCCGCCCTCGTCCGTGCCGTACGCCTCTTCACGCCCCCGGCCCGTCCCGG
>NZ_WWHX01000354.1 GCF_009862125.1 Streptomyces sp. SID5910 | reverse complement strand
TCCGCTATCGGGCCGAGCAGTAGCGCGAGTCCTGCCGCGCGCGGGCCCGGCGCACCTCCTCGGGGTCGACGAGGACCCACCGGTCGCGCAGCCGCACCACGGGCCGGTTGGCCTCGGCGAGCCGGTCCAGCTCGTCGCGCGTGAGCTGCTCGCCGCCCAGGGCGAACCACCAGTCGAAGGCGAGCAGCGCGTCGGCGGACAGGAACGACGGCCCACCCTCTCCGAACGACGTCCCGCCCTTTTCGGAGGCCGCGCCCGGCACCGGTTCGCCGTCGGGTGGCCCGACCTCCGCGCGGGTGGTCAGGTCACGGGCCAGTTCCCGCGGCCAGTGCACGTCGACGCCGGCGCCGGCCAGCGCCCGGGTGCCCGCTCCGAGGAGTTCGGTGATCTCCTCGTCGGCCAGGTCGACGGCTTCGGGCACGGCGGCCGACAGCAGCGGGGCCAGCGGCGGCCAGGTCCGTGCCGCACGGCGCAGCGCGAGCAGGGTGTCCATTCGCGCGCGCGTGCCGAACGCGTCGCCCACGGCGCCGGACCACACCTCGGCGGTGTCCGCGACCAGCGCGGGATCGCTCACGCTGTGCACCTGTGGCACGGCCCGGAACGCCGGCGACGCGTCACCGGAGTCGGCCGGCAGGTCCCGCACCTCGACGCGCAGCGACAGCCGTACGCCCGTGTCGTGTCCCGCGGCGACGTCGGCGGCCCAGGAGTGCAGCTCGGGCAGCTGCCGTGGCTCCGCCGCCGCGTAGGCGGGGCCGTCCGTCACCAGCGTGGCGGCGGGGGTGCGGGGGAGCGTGTCGGCGACGGCGTCCAGGAAGGCGCGCACCAGCCGTTCCGGGTCGGGCAGCCGCGGCGGTCCGGCGCCGTCCACCGGGACCGCGTGCGCCTCGGGAGGCATGGCGGCGGCGAGGTGGCGGATCCGTTCGGTGTCCCGCGCGTCCAGCGGGCCCGCGCGCCAGGCGTCGTGGTCGGTTTCGGACAGGCCGGGCAGCAGCAGCCCCCGTGCCACCAGGTGCAGCGCCTCCACGGCGACGGCGCCCCAGAACACGGCCGCCCGATGGCCGGACGCGTCGGCACGCGCGCGCGTGAGGACCGGCAGCGCCTCCCGTACCGGCAGCAGGACGGCGGGCACGCGGGCCGGCTCCACGCCGTCGCCGTCCGCCACCACGACCGTCAGGTCCGTGGCGGACGCCGACGGGA
>NZ_WWHX01000353.1 GCF_009862125.1 Streptomyces sp. SID5910 | reverse complement strand
CTGGAGGCCTGCCGGCGGGGTCTGGACGTGCTGGACGACCACCGGATGACGCTGGGCGCCTCGGAGCTGCGGGCCCGGGCCACGGCGCAGGGCGCGGAGCTGGCGGCGATGGCGCAGCGGGCGAGCCTGGTCTCGGGCGGGCCGCGGCGGCTGCTGGTGTGGAGCGAGCGATGGCGGGCGACGGTGCTGTCGGCGCCGCCCACCCGGCCGCCGGCCGACCCGGCGCTGCTGAGCGGCATGACGGCGTTCCGGGAGATCGCCGCCCGCGCGGAGGAGGCCCGGCTGGACGGGGGCCGGCCCGTGCCCGCGCTGGAGCGTGAACAGCGGCGCCTGGAACGGGAGATCCGCTCCCGCACCCTGCACATGCGGGGCGAGGCGTCCGGGGACGGCGACCGGTTCGACGTGGACCGGCTGCTGCGGCGGCTCGGGGACGGCGTACGGCTGGTGGAGCTGGCGGTGCTCGACGGGCGGGTGCACGTGCTGCTGTGCGGGCAGGGCCGGGTACGGCGGTTCGAGGCGGGGCTGCTGGCGGAGGCGGAGCGGGAGGCCGAGCACGTCCAGGCGGGGCTGCGGCGGCTCGCGCATCCGGGCGCGGAGGCGCGGCTGCCGGTGGTGGAGGCGGCGGGGGCGCGCTTGCAGGAGCTGCTGCTCGGCCCGGCCGCCGCCCACCTGGGCACCGGCCCGGTCGTGATCGTGCCGCCGGGACGGCTGCACCGGGTGCCGTGGGCGCTGCTCCCGGCCCTGCGGGAGCGGGTACTGAGCGTGTCCCCGTCGGCAAGCAGCTGGCTCCGCGCCCACGAGACGACACCGCCGCCCGGGGGACGCCGGGTCCTGGTACGCGGCCCGGGCCTGGCGACCGGGGGCGCGGAGGTGACGGAGCTGGCCGATCGGTCCATGGCCGTGGCCCCCGACGGCCGGTTCGGGGCGCCTGGGGATCGTGGGGAGTCCGACGCGGGTGGCGTCCGGGACTGGGGGGTTTCCGCGCCCTCGGGCGAGGGGGCGCAGGCACCGCCGGCCACCGGGACGGGCGACGAGCTCGGCGATGGGCGCGGGGCGCGACGGGCGCCGGCCACCGGGCCCGGCGCGGAGGGCCGGGATGGGCGAGGCACCCGGGGCGTGCCGGACGCGCCCGTGGCCGCGCCGTCGGGCGACAGGGCGCAAGCGTTTCCGGCCGCCGGGCCGGGCGACGAGCCCAGCGATGGGCGCGGGGCGCCGCAGGCACCGGCCACCGGGCCCGGCGGGGAGCGCCGGGATGGGCGAGACACGCGGGACGTGCCGGACGGAGCCGTGACCGCGCCGTCGGGCGACGGGCCGCAGGCACCGCCGGCCACCGGGCCGGGTGACCACCTCAACGGTGGGCGCGGGGC
>NZ_WWHX01000352.1 GCF_009862125.1 Streptomyces sp. SID5910 | reverse complement strand
GCGGCCTCGGCGGTGGCCGGGAGGGCGCCGCCGGCGACCGCGGCGGCGACGGCCGCGGTGAGGACCGTTCTGCGGGACGGCTGTTCGGCTCTGCTCATGGGTGAAAGTCCCCCAGGTGTGCGAGTCGGGGCGGGTCCGTTGCACGGATGTGGGCCAACTATGGCCGCAGGCTGCCACTCCTGCCAGCACTTCTGCGCACGCCACGCCATGAACATTGGTGTCGACCGGTGACACGGAGGTGCGGCCGGGCCGTGCGGCGCGGCTAGAGTGCGGGGCGAACGCCCGTACGCCCCTCCGCCTCGCCCAGGACACCGCCATTCACGACCTCGCCGCCCGGATCCGCCGTCTGCCCCCGTCCTGCGGGCCCGTGCGCCTCGTCGGTGTGGACGGGCACGCCGGGTCGGGGAAGTCGACGTTCGCCGGACGGCTGGCCGGTGCGCTGGGCGGCGCGCCCGTACTGCACCTGGACGACATCGCCAGCCACGACGAGCTGTTCGGCTGGACCGGACGGCTGCTGAGCCAGGTGATCGAGCCCCTGCGGCGCGGCGACACGGCGCACTACGCGCCCTACGACTGGCGGGCCCGGCGCTTCACCGAGCCCCGCGCCCTGCCGCCCGCGCCGGTCGTCCTGGTCGAGGGCGTCGGCGCGGGCCGCCGGGACCTGCGCCCGCATCTGGCCCTGCTGCTGTGGATGGAGCTGCCGCCCGAGGAGGCGTGGAGCCGCGGACGGGCGCGCGACGGGGCGGAACAGCGGGCGTTCTGGGAGGGATGGATCCCGGCGGAGCGCAGGCACTTCGCCGATGACCCCTCACGCCCCTTCGCGCGCCTTCTGGTGCGCCGGAGGGACGAGGGGTACGAGGTGCTGCCGGGGCCCGCCGGACCGGCGAAGTCAGGGACACCGTGTGACGCTGAGTGACCACTTCTCCGCAATGTGTTGAACTTGTGAAGACCGCTCGCTCCCGACTCGCTGGAGTGCCCCAACTCTGCTTGACCCAGGGGCCGTACAGGTCTTACGTTCTGGATGTGCGGTCATCCGGGACCGCCCGCAGACGCGAAGCCCCCGGTTGTTCCCCCGTGACCGGGGGCTTCGTTCTGCCCAAAACTCCGATTCCGGCTGCTCCACGATGCTTCCCGATCACCCTCGGTCACCGCGCGGCACCCGCCCCGTCCGCTCCCACCTCGGGGAACGGGCTCTCCCCGCACCCTTCGGGGGAAAGACCGCCGCGGGTACGATGCCCTCGGTGTGCGACCTACGGACGGCCGCTGCGCGCACCTGGCAACTCCGGTCGCCCGTACAGCGGTTGGAGCCGAGGGCCGGCGGGCGACGGCCCGGTGGCATACCGACGGGGGCACGGTTCGTG
>NZ_WWHX01000351.1 GCF_009862125.1 Streptomyces sp. SID5910 | reverse complement strand
CCTATGCCCACCCACCACCCGACTCGGTCGGCCGAGAAGTCACCGCAGCGCGTCGCCGTTGCCGGTGGGGCCGCCTTCACCTTTTCCTACGCCGAGCACTCCGAGCTGCTTGCCGCCGCCGGGGCCGAGGTCGTCACCTTCGATCCCTTGCGGGACGAGGAGTTGCCCGAGGGGACGGATGGCCTCGTCATCGGGGGCGGTTTTCCCGAGGTGTACGCCTCCGAGCTGTCCGCCAACGAGGCGCTGCGGAAGTGTGTCGCCGAGCTGGCGTTCCGTGGGGCTCCCGTCGCCGCCGAGTGTGCCGGGCTGCTGTATCTGTGCCGGGAGTTGGACGGGCTGCCCATGTGCGGGGTGCTGGACGCCTCCGCCCGGATGTCGGAGCGGCTGACGCTCGGCTACCGGGACGCCGTGGCCGTGAGTGACAGTGCGCTGGCCGTCGCGGGGACGCGGATGCGGGGGCACGAGTTTCATCGGACCGTCGTGGAGCCGGGGGCCGGGGCCGTGGCGGCGTGGGGGATGCGGGCGCCCGAGCGGCGCGTCGAGGGATTTGTGGAGCGCGGTGTGCACGCGAGCTATCTGCACACGCACTGGGCGTCCGAGCCCGGTGTCGCCCGTCGGTTCGTGGAGAGGTGCCGGACGTCATGAGCAGCAGGCTGGTCGGGGTGGGGGTCGGGCCCGGGGATCCCGAGCTGGTGACCGTCAAGGGCGTCAACGCGCTGCGGGCCGCCGAGATCGTCGTCGTACCCGTGATGGCTGCGTCTGACGGAAAAGACGGCGGCGAGCGGGGGCGCGCCGAGGCGACCGTGCTGCACTACGTGGGCGCCGAGAATGTCGTCCGGGTCGTGTTCGCGCTGAACGAGCGCACCGACCGGGCGCGACGCGAGGCGGCGTGGGACGCGGCCGGGGAGCGGGTGGCGGCGCTGCTGCGGGAGCACGGGTCCGTCGCCTTCGCGACCATCGGTGATCCCAACGTGTACTCGACGTTCACCTATCTCGCGCAGACCGTCGGCGAGCTCGTGCCGGGCACCGTCGTGGAGACCGTGCCCGGGATCACCGCCATGCAGGACCTCGCGGCGCGGTCGGGGGCCGTGCTGACGGAGGGCACCGAGCCGTTGACGCTGGTGCCGGTGACCGCCGGGGCCGCGGTGCTCAAGGACGCGTTGCAGGGTCCTGGGACGGTCGTCGCCTACAAGTTCGGGCGGCAGGCGGCAGAAGTCGCCGAGGCGCTGCGGGAGACCGGGCGGCTCGGTGACGCGGTGTGGGGTTCGGCGCTGGGACTGCCGGAGGAGTCGGTGCGGCCGGCCGCCGAGCTGGACGGGGCGCCGCTGCCGTATCTGTCGACGCTCATCGCACCGGCGCGGCGCGAGGGCGGGCGGGGCGGGAAACTGTGAGCGGCGCCGGGCGCTCACTCGGCGATGCCCACCACCAGCCAGATGAAGGCCGCGCCG
>NZ_WWHX01000350.1 GCF_009862125.1 Streptomyces sp. SID5910 | reverse complement strand
CCGCGTGAGCGGAGCTGAACGCTGCGCGATCAGCTCACCCGCCTTGCTGCGCAAGGCGGATGACGCTCCGTCCGCTGCGCTCCCGGAGCTGCGGGGCCTGCGGCCCCGTGAAGTGGCTTCCGCTGCGCTCCTGCCACCAAGGGCCGGCCCCGCTGCACGGGTCAGCCAACGGGCCTTCGGCCCGGGCGGCTAGAGGGGAGGGTTGGGGCTCCAGCTCACTCAGTCGCCACGCGCTGGCGCTTTCCTCCTGGTCCGGCTCGCCACCCACTGCGCCGCCACGTTGACCACAGTCACAAGGACAGCGAAGACCAGCGCGTCGAACCACGTCTTGCCTGTAAGGGCGCGCCACACCACTGCGGCCGCCCCATAGGCGGCAAGCCACACCATCACAACAGCCGTCCAGTGCACCCACCGCCGAGACCACCACTCGGCCCACCACTCCCGTCTCCGCATAGCATCCGGCTACCCCAGAACAAGCCAACGAGCGCCGCACCGGGCCCGGGCTCTACAGGGAAGGGATGGCTGGTGGCGTCTTCAATGCTTGCGTGATCCGCCTGTTCTTCTTGAGCTGGTACTGAGCCCCCAGGAGCATGAGCGGGAAGAAGACGGTACCGATCCCCGTCCAGGTGACGGTCCAGGCGTTGCGGTGGTCCTCTGTCAGTGCCATGACGAGTGCGAACGGTTCGAGAAGCATGAACCATGCGAAGACCCAACGGCTACGTCGCAGCTGTGTGACTGTCCGCTCCGGAAGGGGATATCGAGTCCTCCACTGCATCCTCATGGTCTTCCCATGCCCGCAGGCATGCCGGACAGTCGGCCTGCAGCACGCCCCCGGAGCAGCTGCGTAACCGGCTCAAGGGGCCGCCTGCTTGCGTCGTGCAGTGCGGTTGGCGGCCAGGAGACAGATCCACACGAGGACTTGGCTGGCCGCAAGGACGATGGGGCCAGGGCTCTCACCGTCAACCACCCGCCACGCTAACAAGGCGATGCTGATAGAGAGCATCGGCCAGTAGATCCATGGTCCCCACCGGTTACCCGGCTGGGCCCATGACCGCGGGACACGAGAGCCAGAACGTTGCATCTTGCACTCCTTGGGAGCGGTTACGGAGGGCTCCTCATTCCTGGCCTAGATCGCGTCCTGATGGCGCCTCAGGCGTGGGCGTGGCGGCGGGTACTCGGCAGCTTGTGCGGGGCAGCGTGGTGCACGGGCCGACCCGTTGCGGGAACGGCGAGACGCCGCAGGGCGAGGCTCGCGGTGACGAGCAGTACGGCGAAGACGGCCAGGAGGAGAACGGACACCCGCATCTGTCGACTCCCCGGGGCCTGCCAGCCGGCCCACAGGGCGGACCCTGCCCACAGCAGAATGGCCGCAGCGTAGAAGGAGCGGATACGGCGCAGTTGCCGCACGGCCTGCAGGAACTGGATGCGTTCGGTCTTCGGTGCCATGCGGCACCGTGTACCCCGATGCAGGATGACCATCGGGGTCGCAGGGGATTTTGCGGAGGGGCCCCCGCAAGTCCGCATCTCGATGTGATGCAGCATGTAGCATTGGCGCAAAGTGGGGACACCCGGTAGCAGGTGACGGGGGCCGCATTCAGCTTCGGCGCGTTAGGCCCGTGGTTCGTCCGCTGACCTGACAGCCACGGCCCAGCAGGGTCGGTGGAGGGGAAGGGCACTATGGATCCCGATGCGCTGGGCCTAGCTCCTGGCCTGAGGTAGAGCCGTGGACACCGGCGCATCAGGCCGTGGAGATCAATGAGTACGAGACCCTCTCCATGCTCCTGGCCTCCGGGGCGGACCCGGACGAGGTGTGCTTTGAGCTCACGCTGCTGACTCACGCGATCGATCTGGAAGGCGACGGCCACCTGCAGACGAACTACCCGCTGAACACGGCCTCCACGGCGATCCTGCTGGCCTACGGTGCCGACCCACGCCTGCCGGCCATCGACGGCGAGACTCCCCTGCAGATCGCCGATTACTACCACCACGAACCGGCCCAGCGGCTGCTCCAGCGCTTCCTCGCCCTCACCCCGGCCAAATCCCCAGGGAGCGCGCGTGACGGATGATCGCGGGCCTTCGCCCCTCGGCCCGGACTCCCCTTACAGTGACGCCTCGATCTACGTGGACGCGGAGGCCGCCCCGCGGATCATGGCCCGGCTTCGAGACGCCCTCGGCCTCGTCGAGGACGACGGTGCGGAGCTGACCGTCGGGCCGGTGCGCGTGGAAGGCGAGCCCAACGACTACGCCACCGGCCGGCACGCCCACCCCTTCGACTTCCTCGAGTGGCCGACGGTGCTGGAGTGCGAGGCCTCCGAGGGGACACCTGCCGAGGTGGTGCAGGCTGTCACGGCCGTGCTCGAAGCGCTGTGGCACGGTGGCTTCAAGGCCGTAGCCGCCTGCGACTTCGAGGACGAGCTGCCCGCGCGCGGCGGGATCGACAGGTACCCCTGCCCAGCTCCTGCCCCCGACGGGGGCGCGGTCTCTTCGGGCATGGGCCCGTGGTGGAAGAACCTGATGTCGCCCGGAAAAAGGAAAGGTCGAAATCTGTGATCAGCCTCCGGGAACATCAGGTGACCCAGAAAACAAGTATTCGGGAATGGGTCAAATTCTTTGCAAGATCTTCTGTGCCCGCGCAGGGGGCCCGGGGCACGCTGGTGTCCGCCACCGGATCGGGCAAGACGATCACGGCAGCCGCGAGCGCGCTGGAGTGCTTCCCGGGCGGGCGGATCCTCGTCACCGTGCCGACCCTCGACCTGCTCGCGCAGACCGCCCAGGCGTGGCGTGCGGTCGGGCATCGGGCGCCGATGGTGGCGGGGTGCTCGCTGGAGAACGACCCGGTCCTCAGCGCGCTGGGGGTGCGCACCACCACGAATGCGCTCCAGCTCGCGCTGTGGGCCGGAACCGGGCCCGTGGTCGTGTTCGCCACCTACGCCTCCCTGGTGGACCGCGAGGACCCGGAAGACCCGACCGGCCAGCGGACGGTCCGCGGGCCGCTGGAAGCCGCCCTGGCAGGCGGGGAACGGCTCTACGGCCAGCAAATGGTCCCGTTCGACCTCGCCATCGTGGACGAAGCCCACTCAACCGCAGGTGATCTTGGTAGGCCGTGGGCGGCGATCCACGACAACGCCCGCATCCCCGCCGACTACCGGCTCTACCTCACCGCCACCCCACGCATCCTCGCCTCCCCCCGCCCGCAGAAGGGCGCGGGCGGGATGGAGATGGAGCTGGCATCGATGGGGCAGGACTCTCAGACGTACGGTCCCTGGCTAGCCGAGCTGGGGCTCTCGGAGGCCGTCGAGCGGGGAATCCTCGCTGGATTCGAGATCGACGTCCTCGAGATCCACGACCCCTCCCCCATCCTCGGAGAGTCAGAGGAGGCACAGCGGGGCCGGCGCCTGGCGCTCCTGCAGACCGCACTGCTGGAGCACGCTGCGGCGTACAACCTGCGTACGGTCATGACGTTCCACCAGAAGGTCGAGGAAGCCGCCGCGTTCGCGGAGAAGCTACCGAAGACCGCAGCCGAACTGTATGCGCGCGATGCCTCGGACGAGGACCTGGCGGCCGCGGAGAAGCTGCCCGTGTCGTCGATCGACGCGCAGTTGTACGAGCTGGAGTCCGGCCGGCACGTGTCGCCGGAGCGGGTGTGGGCGGCGTGGCTGTGCGGCGACCACCTCGTCACCGAACGACGCGAAGCCCTTCGCCAGTTCGCCAACGGCATCGACGCGGCCGGGCGCAGGGTGCACCGGGCGTTCCTCGCCAGCTGCCGGGTCCTCGGGGAAGGCGTCGACATCACCGGCGAGCGGGGCGTGGAAGCCGTCTGCTTCGCGGACACCCGCGGCTCGCAGGTCGAGATCGTCCAGAATATCGGCCGCGCGCTCCGGCTCAACCGGGACGGCTCCACGAAGGTCGCGCGGATCATCGTGCCCGTCTTCCTTCAGCCCGGCGAAGACCCCACCGACATGGTCGCCTCTGCCGCGTATGCCGGGCTGGTCGCTGTGCTCCAAGGCCTGCGCTCGCACGACGAACGACTCGTCGAGCAGCTCGCCTCCCGCGCTCTCACCAGCGGCAAACGCAAGACCCACATCCAGCGCGACACCGACGGGCGGATCATCGGGGTCAGCGGTGAGGGCGGGAGTGAGGACAAGGACCAGGAGGGCGGCACCGACGGGGCGGTCGAGTCCGCACTGCTCCACTTCTCCAGCCCGCGCGATGCGGCCACGATCGCCGCGTTCCTGCGCACCCGGGTCTACCGGCCCGAATCCCTGGTCTGGCTGGAGGGCTACCAGGCGTTGCTGCGGTGGCGGAAGGAGAACGAGATCACCGGCCTGCACGCCGTCCCCTACGACACGGAGACCGAGGTCGGCGTCACGAAGGCCTTTCCGCTAGGGCGATGGGTGCACCAGCAGCGAAAGACACTGCGGGCCGGGGAGCTCGAACCGCGGCGCAAGAAGCTCCTCGACGCCCCGGAGGCCGGCATGGTCTGGGAACCGGGCGAAGAGGCGTGGGAAGCCAAGCTCGCCGCGCTGCGCTCGTACCGGCGCGCCACGGGGCACCTGGCCCCGAGGCAGGATGCCCTGTGGGACGACCCCGCTGACGGCAAGCCTGTCCCTATCGGTCAGCTACTGGCGAATCTCCGGCGCAAGGGCGGCCTCGGCAAGAACCCCGAACGGGCGCAGGCACGGGCCGCACAGCTGACCGCGATCGACCCCGACTGGAACTGCCCCTGGCCACTGGACTGGCAACGCCACTACCGCCACCTCGCCGCCGACGAACCCGACGGAGTCGTGTCCGACATCGCACCCGGTGTCCTCTGCGAAGGCGATGACGTCGGCAAGTGGCTTCAGCGGCAACGCCGCAGTTGGGTGGAGCTCTCCGAGGAACAGCAGCAGCGGTTGACAGCGCTGGGCGTACAGCCCGCTGAGACGCTGGCACCCGCTCCGGCGCCCAAGCGTGCGACGAAGGGCCGCCCGACCAAGGCGCAGCAGGCGTTCCAACGCGGTCTGGCAGCCCTGACCCAGTACGTCCAGCGGGAAGGCAGAACCGTCGTCGGGAGGGCACACATTGAGGAGCTGCCTGACGGTTCGGCGATCAGGCTGGGTGTGTTCTTGAGTAACCAAAAGGCCAGGCGTGACCGGCTGGATGCGAATCAGCGGGCCGTCCTCGCCGAGCTGGGCTACACCTGGGCTGCAGAACGGTCCGTGCGCAGCTGATGTTCGTCGATGGGCCACGCGCCCATTACCGGATGGGCTGATAAGCCGTTTGGTTCTGTGTGCAGGATGCTGGGTGGGACGGAGCGAGGGCGCGGCGGTCCGAAGTCGTTTCGGTGGACGTGCTGTTCCAGACTGCGGGCGGGGCGACTGAGTGTTCGAGGTGGTCATTGGCGGCCGCCGACGTGGTCTTCGAAAACTGTCCGCCGCTGAAGCCTTTCCCGGCCCGCTTCGAGTAAGTGGCTTGGGGTGGTGCGTGCCTGTGGTCGTCGTCGTTCTGGTGCTGGTCGGTTTTCTGCGTGGCCGGTCAGGCTCGACAGGTCGGCCGGCCCGCGTCGGATCCGTTGCCGTGGGCGGGGGCGCGTGGGGCGGCTGGGGGCGGGGTGTGGGCTTGGTCTTCGATGTGGTTGGCGGGCCCGTTTGGTTGGCGAGCTTCGAGGCGCTGGCCCCGTTCGGCGGGGTCGCGGTCTGTGGCGAGGCGGCTTGCCATCCTGAGTTGGGTCTTCCTGTGTTCCTCTGTGGAGGAGCAACCGTGTTCTCGCCGGCTACAACATCGGCGGCCGGTTCCGCCGCGGCCCTGGCGCCTTGCGCCGGCGCGCTTGTCCGTGCTGGTCGTTGGCGGGCGGTCGTGGGTGGGTTGAGGGCTTCACCGTGTTCTCGTGCTGCCGGGCGTGCCGGTGGCCGGGCGTGGTCGTCGGTGGGTGGTCAGTACTGCTGTGAGGCCTTCCTGTAGGTCCTTGACGAAGTGGGCGGGGGCTTCCAGGGAGGGGAAGTGGCCTCCGGTGTCGGGGGTGTTCCAGCGGACGATGTGGCGGTAGCGTTTCTCGGCCCAGGGGCGGGGGGTCTTCTCGATGTCGCGGGGGTACATGGTGACCGCTGCCGGGACGTCGACCCGTAGTTCGGGGTCGAGGGAGTTGTGGCTCTCGTAGTAGATGCGGGCCGCCGATGCGCCGGTGCGGGTGAGCCAGTAGAGGGTGACGTCGTCGAGGATGCGGTCGCGGGAGATCGTCTCGAAGGGGCTGTCCTCGGTGTCCGACCATTCGGCGAACTTGTCGAGGATCCAGGCGAGGAGTCCGACCGGTGAGTCGACGAGTGCGTAGCCGATGGTCTGGGGCCGGGTCGCCTGTTGTTTCGCGTAGGCCGCGCGGTGGTGCCAGAAGTGGCGGGTTTCCTCGGCCCATGTGCGCTCGGTCTCCGTGAGTCCGTTTGTCGTCACTCCGGGGGGTGCCTGCGCGAACAGTGTGTGGACGCCGATGACGTGTTCGGGGTGCTTGCCGGCGAGGACCGTGGTGATGTTGCCGCCCCAGTCGCCGCCGTGGGCTGTGAACCGGTCGTAGCCGAGCCGTGCCATCAGTTCCACCCAGGCGGCCGCGATCTTTTCGGTTCCCCATCCGGTGGTGGACGGTTTGTCGCTGTAGCCGAAGCCGGGCAGTGAGGGGACGACGAGGTGGAAGGCCGGTGCGTCGGTGTCCTTGGGGTCTGCGAGTTCGTCCATGACGTCGATGAACTCGGCGATGCTGCCCGGCCAGCCGTGCGTCAGCAGCAGTGGGGTGGCGTCCGCGCGGGGGGAGCGGCGGTGCAGGAAGTGGATTCCCAGGCCGTCGATGGTGGTGCGGAACTGGCCGGCGTGGTGGAGGCGCTTCTCGAACGCCCGCCAGTCGTACTGGGTGCGCCAGTAGTCGACGAGGTCGATGAGGTCGGCGAGGGGGACGCCCTGTGCCCATCGGCGGGGGCCGGGCGGGGCGCCGTGGACCGTCTCGGCTTCCGGCAGGCGTGCCGCGGCCAGTCGTGCGCGCAGATCGTCGAGGTCGGCGTCGTCGGCGTGGGCTTGGAAGGGGTGCACGTCGCTGTTCGGGCGGTTCATGGGGTTCATGGGGCCTCCTGGCCGTCGCGGTGCCGGGCTACCGGCTCGCTTGGAACCGGCTTAGACGGTTCTAGCAATGCTTCTGCCCGCGCCGCAACCGTCTAAGCTGGTTCCATGCGTGGTGAGTTCCCTGACTTCCGTCTCGGCAAGGTGCTGGCGACGAGCTTCACGGCGACGCTGACGGAGCGCTGCGGTGAACCGGTCGAGCGCATTCCCGTGCCGCACCGGCTCGTCGACTGGCTGGCGGTGAGCGGCCTCGCCGTGGACTCCTGCACCCCCGCCCAGCTCGGTCTCGCCCGGGAACTGAGGGAGGCGGTCCACGCCGCCGCGACGGCGGCCGCGCTGCGCGAGGCTCTGCCCGCCTCCGCCGTCCAGGTCATCAACGAGCGCAGCGAACGGGGGCGGGCCGCGGCGGTCCTGACGCCCGAGGGCGAGCGGCGGTGGCGGCTGAGTGCGCGGTCCTGCGTCGAGGACGCCCTCAGCGTGATCGCCGCCGACGCGGTCGGCATCCTCTCCGGCGAGCGGGACGGACGGCTGGCCCTGTGCGCGTCGCCGACCTGCCGGGCCGCCTTCTTCGACACCAGTCAGAGCCGCACCCGTAAGTGGTGCGAGATGAACACCTGCGGGAACCGCCAGAAGAAGGCGCGCTTCCATGCCGGCCGCAGCAAGGACTCCGGATCAGGTGAGT
>NZ_WWHX01000349.1 GCF_009862125.1 Streptomyces sp. SID5910 | reverse complement strand
TCATGACCCGCTCGCCGCGGTCCAGACCGGACGTCAGATAGTCCGTCACCACGCGGCGCTGCTCGGCGTCGTCGGTGAACACCAGACACAAGTGATCACCATGGTCCATGTCCTGGACCTGTCGGTTCGCGTACGTGATCACCCCGGCCTCCAACCCTCCCTGTCGAACCGGCCCGTGAGGCCCCGAGTGACGTGGCCCCGGCCCGGCCGGTCAACCGTGTACCGGACACTGTATCCATCGCCGGGGCGGAGCGACACGGCTGTCGGTGACCGGCCGGAGACGGAGCGTGCGGCGGGCGGGGCCGGCGCGGCAGGTCGGCATCGACAGGCTCCGAGGGGCCGGGGGCGGCAAGGTCTCGCCTGCGAGAACGGGGGTAATCGCGAGACCGGACCATCCACCGCCCACCGACGAGGAGTCACCGTGCCGTCCCATGACGTCGTCGAGCTCATCCTGCGCGACCACCGCCGCATGGAAGACCTCTTCCGCACCCTGCGCAATGTGCAGGCCGACCGTGCCGCCGCCCTCGCGGAGTTCGCCAACCTGCTGATCGCCCACGCCTCGGCCGAGGAGGACAAGGTCTACCCTGCCCTGCGCCGCTACAAGAACGTCGACGACGACGACGTCGACCACAGCGTGCACGAGCACGAGGAGGGCAACGAGGCCCTGCTCGCGCTGCTGGAGGTGGAGGACACCGCTTCCCAGGAGTGGGAGGACAAGCTGGAGGAGCTGGTCACGGCGGTCAACCACCACGCGGACGAGGAGGAGCGGACCCTGATCAACGACGCCCGCGAGAACGTCGCCGACGAGCGCCGGGCCGAGCTGGGGAAGGCGTTCCAGGAGGCCCGCGCGAGGTACCTGGACGCCGGCTGCGGCAGCGTGGAGAACGTGCGCAAGCTGGTCGCGGGCTAGCGGCCGGAGCCCGGCCCGGACCCCCGCAGGGATCTCGGCCCGTGCTCAGGCCCGGTGCGAGTTCCGGGACGTCGGCTCCGGGGTGGGCAGCGGGCTCGCCGCCGCCCGGGTCACGTCCCCGACGAGTTCGACGACGTCCGGGCCGTACGCCTGGGAGTTGACGACCTTCAGCAGCAGCACGAAGGCGTTGTTGCCGTGCTTGCGCGCCAGCCGCTCGTGGTGCCGGGCGAGGTAGCGCGTGGCGGCCTGGTTGGTGATAGCGCGCTGCCCGCAGAACAGGAACACCGGGCGGGCCTCGCGCCGGTCGCCGGCGGTGAGGCGGGCCAGCATCACGTACTCCGTGACGCCCGGGTCCATGCGGTAGCGCTCGGCGCCGATCTGGAACGCGGCCCGGTCGGGGCCCGGTTCCGGGTCCACGTTGATCCGCACGCCCGGCAGCATGGCCGCCATGTGGGCCACCATCCGCCGGTTCGACCCGGGCCCGCCCACGCAGAACTCCGTGCGCTCGCCGAAGCCCTGGTGGACCGTGTCCTGCGTGACCACCTGGACGTGCGCCCCGCAGTCCTTGATGAGCGCGGACAGCTCAAGGAGCGCGAACACGTCGAAGCGGTGCACCGCCGGTTCGGAGGTGGCGGGGTCCCGGTTGACGACGAGCAGCGACTCGGCGTTTGCCGGCAGCCCGAAGAACGCCTGCTTGCGGCGGAGTTTCCGCTTCCAGAGATACGTACGGGCGAGCCAGCCCAGCGCGGCGCTGATGCCCGCCGCTATCACACCCAGCACGATGTTGCGTACGTCGTCGGTCATGGGCGCGCATGCTAGCGGTCGTCGGGGTACCGGTGTTCGACGGGCCCCTGACGCGGCCATGACGATGACCTAAGCTGCCCGAACGGCCTTTCACTGGAGGTGCGGATGCGTCGCCCTGTCGCACGGAATCTGACGGTCCTGGCGGTCTCGGCCGCCGTGGTGTCGGTGGGGGCGGCGGCGCCACCCGCCGCGCCGCACAGACCCGCCGCCCCGAAGACCCCGGTCGCCGTCGGCTACGGCGGGGCGGTCGCGAGCGTCGACCAGGACGCCTCCGCGGCCGGTGTCGAGGTGCTGCGCAAGGGCGGCAACGCCGTCGACGCGGCCGTCGCCACCGCCGCCGCGCTCGGCGTCACCGAGCCCTACTCCGCCGGCGTCGGCGGGGGCGGCTACTTCGTCTACTACGACGCCAAGTCCCGTACGGTGCGCACCATCGACGGCCGCGAGACCGCGCCGCTGACCGCCGACGAGAACCTGTTCACCGAGAACGGCAAGCCGCTCGCCTTCGCCGACGCCGTCACCAGCGGCCTCGCCGTCGGCACCCCCGGCACGCCCGCGACCTGGCAGACGGCCCTGGACAAGTGGGGCAGCCGCAGGCTCGCCTCCGTGCTGGAGCCCGCCGAACGCCTGGCCCAGGGCGGCTTCACCGTCGATGACACCTTCCGCTCCCAGACCGCCGCCAACGAACAGCGGTTCCGCTCCTTCCCGGACACCGCGAAGCTGTTCCTGCCGGGCGGCCGACTCCCGGCGGTCGGCTCCACGTTCAAGAACCCGGACCTGGCCCGCACCTACCAGGAGCTGGGCCGCAAGGGCGTCGGCGCGATCTACCACGGCGAGCTGGGCAAGGACATCGTCGCCACCGTCAACAAGCCGCCCGTCGACCCCGCCTCCGGCTGGAACGCCCGCCCCGGCGACCTGTCCGCCAAGGACCTCGCCGCCTACCGCGCCAAGCTCCAGGCACCCACGAAGACCTCGTACCGCGGCCTGGACGTCTACTCCATCGCCCCCTCCTCCTCCGGCGGCACCACGGTCGGCGAGGCCCTCAACATCCTGGAGCGCACCGACCTCTCGAAGGCGAGCAAGGCCCAGTACCTGCACCGCTTCATCGAGGCGAGCCGCATCGCCTTCGCCGACCGCGGGCGCTGGGTCGGCGACCCCGCCTTCGAGGACGTACCGGCGAAGGAACTGCTGTCGCAGCGCTACGCCGACTCCCGCGCGTGCCTGATCAAGGACGACGCGGTGCTCACCAGCCCCCTCGCGCCCGGCGATCCGCGCCACCCGGCCTCCTGCGCGGGCCGCGGCACGGCGGCGCCCACGACGTACGAGGGCGAGAACACCACCCACCTCACGGTCGCCGACAAGTGGGGCAACGTCGTCGCCTACACGCTCACCATCGAGCAGACCGGCGGCAGCGGCATCACCGTGCCCGGCCGCGGCTTCCTGCTCAACAACGAGCTGACCGACTTCTCCTTCGCCCCGGCCAACCCGGCCGTGCACGACCCGAACCTGCCCGGCCCGGGCAAGCGTCCGCGCTCCTCGATCGCGCCGACCATCGTCCTGGACAAGCACCAGCGGCCGGTCGTCGCGGTCGGCTCGCCCGGCGGCGCGACCATCATCACCACCGTGCTCCAGACCCTGACCGGCTTCCTCGACCGGGGCCTGCCGCTCGTGGACGCGATCGCCGCGCCGCGCGCCAGTCAGCGCAACGCCGCCCAGACCGAGCTCGAACCCGGCCTGTACGACAGCGGGTTGCGGGCGGAGCTTGAGGCGCTCGGGCACGCGTTCAAGTCCAACCCGGAGATCGGCGCGGCGACCGGAGTGCAGCGGCTGCCGGACGGCCGGTGGCTGGCCGCCGCCGAGAAGCAACGGCGCGGCGGCGGCTCGGCCATGGTCGTCAGGCCCGCGCGACGCTAGCGGGCGTCAGAGTTCGGGGACGGGCTGCTCCGGCGTGCGGAACGCCAGCCGCCCGTCCTCGACGTCGACGGTGACCCGGCCGCCCTCCTGGATGCGGCCGTCGAGCAGCAGCCGGGAGAGCTGGTTGTCCACCTCGCGCTGGATGGTGCGGCGCAGCGGGCGGGCACCGTACTCGGGCTGGTAGCCGCGCTCGGCGATCCAGTCCACGGCCGCGTCGGTGAAGTCCACGGTGATGTCCTGCGCCCGCACCATGCGCCGGGTCTGGTCGAGCAGCAGGCTGGTGATCTGCCGCAGCTGCTCGCCGCTGAGCTGGCGGAAGACGACGATCTCGTCGATGCGGTTCAGGAACTCCGGCCGGAAATGCTCGCGCAGCGGACGCAGCACCTGCTCGCGCCGGGCCTCCTCGTCCGCCTCCGAACCACCGGACCCGAAGCCGATGCCGGCACCGCGCCGGGTGATCACGTCGGAGCCGAGGTTGCTGGTCATCACCACGACCGTGTTGGTGAAGTCGACCGTGCGGCCCTGCGAGTCGGTCAGCCGGCCGTCGTCCAGCACCTGGAGCAGGATGTTGAAGACGTCCGGGTGCGCCTTCTCCACCTCGTCGAGCAGCAGCAGCGAGTACGGGTGCCGGCGCACCACCTCGGTGAGCTGGCCGGCCTCCTCGTGCCCGACGTAGCCGGGCGGGGCGCCGACCAGACGGCTGACGGTGTGCCGCTCCTGGTACTCGCTCATGTCGAGCCGCACCATGCGGTCCTCGCTGCCGAACAGGGCCTCCGCGAGCGCCCGGGCCAGCTCGGTCTTGCCGACGCCGGTCGGGCCGAGGAACAGGAAGGAGCCGATGGGCCGGTCGGGGCTGGAGAGCCCGGCGCGGGAGCGCAGCACGGCGTCGGAGACGACCCGCACGGCCTCGTCCTGGCCGACGACCCGCTCGTGCAGGTGCGACTCCAGGCCCAGCAGGCGGTCCTTCTCCTCCTGGGTGAGGCTGCTGACCGGGATGCCGGTCTGCCGGGACACCACCTCGGCGATGGACTCGGTGCCGACGACCAGATTCAGGCCCTCGTCGGCCTCGCCGCCGCCGTCGGCCTCGGTGATGCGCTGCTTCAGCTCCACGATCCGGTCGCGCAACTGGGTGGCCTGCTCGTACTGCTCGTCCGCGACGGCCTGGTCCTTGTCCCGGATCAGCTGGTCGACCTCGCGCTCCATGGCCCGTACGTCCGTGCCCTTGGTGCGCGCCTGCAACCGCACTCGGGCGCCGGCCTGGTCGATCAGGTCGATCGCCTTGTCGGGCAGGCGCCGGTCGGTGAGGTAGCGGTCGGACATCTCCACGGCCGCGACCAGTGCCTCGTCGGTGTAGCGGACCTGGTGGTGGGCCTCGTAGCGGTCGCGCAGGCCGCGCAGGATCTCGATGGCGTCCGCGACGGTCGGCTCGGGCACCAGGATCGGCTGGAAGCGGCGGGCGAGGGCCGCGTCCTTCTCGATCCTGCGGTACTCCTCCAGCGTGGTGGCGCCCACGATGTGCAGCTCGCCGCGGGCGAGGGCCGGCTTGAGGATGTTGCCGGCGTCCATCGAGCCGCTCTCGCCGCCGCCGCCCGCGCCGACGACCGTGTGCAGCTCGTCGATGAAGATGATCAGCTGGTCGGAGTTGGCGCGGATCTCGCCGACGATGTTGTTCATCCGCTCCTCGAAGTCGCCCCGGTAGCGGGTGCCCGCGACCACGCCGGTCAGGTCCAGCGCGACCACGCGCCGCCCGATCAGCACGTCGGGCACGTCGCCGTCGGTGATGCGCTGGGCCAGGCCCTCCACGACGGCGGTCTTGCCGACGCCGGCGTCACCGATCAGCACGGGGTTGTTCTTGCCTCGGCGGGAGAGCACCTCGACGGTCTGCTCGATCTCGTCCTCGCGCCCGATCACCGGGTCGATACGGCCCTGCTGGGCCAGGTCGGTGAGGTCGCGGCCGTACTTGTCGAGCGTCGGCGTGCTGGTGGCCTTCGGCCCCTCCGGGCGCCCCTTCGCCGCTTCCGGCGTCTCCGTCGGCAGGCCAGAGGGGGCGAACCTGGCCGCGTTCAGGATGTGACCGGCGGCCGAATCGGGGTTGGCGGCGAGCGCGCTGAGCACGTGCTCCGGGCCGATGTATCCGGTGCCGGTGGAGCGGGCCAGTTCGTGCGCGTCCAGCAGGGCGCGCTTGACGGCCGGGGTCAGGGAGAGCGAGGTGGGCGGCGGGACCTCGCCGGGCGGGTGCTGCACCGGGCCGGTCCGCTCGTCGATCTGCGACGCCAGCGCGTCGGGGTCGGCGCCGGCCCGGCTGAGCAGGCCACGGGTCGGTTCGGTGGCGAGCGCGGCCCGCAGCAGGTGCTCGGTGTCCAGGTCCCGGCTGCCGTGCTCGGCGGCGTACTGGGCGGCGCCGCGCACCAGCTCGCGGGCGGGCTGGCTGAGCAGCCGGCCGATGTCGATCTGCCTCGGCCTGGGCCCGCCGAAGAAGCGTGCCAGGAATTCCGCGAACGGGTCGCCCTCCGGGCCCATGTAGCCGCTGGTCATCGTGTACGGACCTCCGCTGCATCGCTGATCGACGTGCCGGGGGCGGGTAACCCGGTCGGGGTGCGGTCATGCCCAACATGACACGTTCTGTTCTTGCGGGCATGTCCGGGCGTTGTGCGGAGGCGGTCTTGTCGAGGTGAGGGCGTGCGGGCTGGGCGGGGGTGGGTCGTGTGGCCCGGCGTTGCGGGGTGCCGCTGCGCCCACCCGTGCCGCCCCAGCGGCACGATTGCCCGCAGCTACGAGCGGGCGGTCAGGACGCGTGGGCCCTTCTTTGTGATCGCCACCGTGTGTTCCACGTGGGCTGCTCGGGAGGCGTCGTTCGTGCGGAGGGTCCAGCCGTCGGGTGCCGCGTGCCATTCGTCGCGGCCGCTGCCGATCAGCATCGGCTCGATGGCGAGGACCATGCCGTGGCGCAGCGGGAGCCCGCGTCCGGGCCGGCCCTCGTTGGGGACCTCCGGGTCCTCGTGCATGCGGCGTCCGATGCCGTGGCCGCCGAAGCCGTCGGGGACGCCGTAGCCCGCCGCGCGGCAGACCGAGCCGACGGCGTGCGCGATGTCGCCGATGCGGTTGCCGACGACGGCCGCGTCGATCGCCGCCGCGAGGGCCCGCTCTGCGGTGTCGATCAGGGCCGTGTCCGCCGGGCGCGGGGTGCCCACGGTGAAGCTGATCGCCGAGTCGCCGGCCCAGCCGTCCAGCGTCGCCCCGCAGTCGAGGGAGACGAGGTCGCCGTCCCGCAGCCGGTACCCGTCCGGGATGCCGTGCACGATCGCGTCGTTCACCGAGGCGCAGATCACGGCCGGGAAGGGCGTCGGCGCGAAGGAGGGCCGGTAGCCGAGGAAGGGCGAGGTCGCGCCGGCCTCCCGCAGCACCTCGCGGGCCACGGCGTCCAGCTCCAGCAGGGACACGCCCACGTCGGCGGCCTCCCGCGCGGCGGTCAGCGCGCGGGCGACGACCTGGCCGGCCGCGTACATGGCATCGATCGATGTGTCCGTCTTCAGTTCCACCATGCCAATTACTATACCGGTATTTGAATTGGCGTCGTCCGGGCGGGCCGGTATTAGAATGACGGCATGGTGCGCACCCCTTTGACTCCGGAAGAACGCGAACGCGGCGAGCGGCTCGGGCGGCTGCTCCGCTCGGCCCGCGGCGACCGCACCATGACGGAGGTCGCCGCGCAGGCCGGCGTCTCCGCCGAGACCCTGCGCAAGATCGAGACCGGCCGGGCGCCGACACCGGCGTTCTTCACGGTCGCCGCGCTGGCCGCCGTCCTGGGGATCTCCATGGACGAGCTCGTGGGGCAGTGCGCGCTCGTCGGCGCGTGACGTCCGCCGCCGAAAACTCCCCGTAGCCGACCCGTAACACGGCTGGTGTTCCCTACACCCGGAGCGGAGACCTCCAGTGGGGCGGGAGTCGGACGATGGCCGTGGAACAGCTGCCGGGGCGCGTACGGGAGTTCGCGCGGTACCTGTCGGGACTGCTGGCCCGCCTCGACCCGGGCACCGGCTGGTGCGCGGTGTTCGGGCAGCGGGACCCCGACGGCATGCGGGCCTGCCTGGACGGGCGCGAGGTGCCGCCCTGGGACGTGGTGGAGGCGCTGCTCCAGGACCTCGCCGGGCGCTACGGCACCGCGGTCGCCGCGGCGGAGACGGACGCC
>NZ_WWHX01000348.1 GCF_009862125.1 Streptomyces sp. SID5910 | reverse complement strand
TCCAGGCGCGCGTTCAGCGACAGCTCGTCCGGGAGCTGGGTGCCGGCGAAGTCGGTGCCGAGGACGAGGACGACGTCGTAGTCGCGGGCGACCAGGTGGAAGCGGTCGACCAGCGCGGACACCAGCTCGTCCGTGCCCTGTTCGGCCTGGAGCGCGGAGGCCTCCTGGTAGTCCAGGCCGTAGACCGTGGCGGGGTCCTGCGAGAGCCGGTAGCGGGCGCGCAGCAGCTCGAAGAGGCGGTCCGGCCCGTCGTGGACCAGGGGACGGAAGACGCCGACCCGGTCGACCTGCCGGGTCAGGAGCTCCATGACCCCCAGATCGACGACCTGGCGGCCGTCGCCGCGGTCGATACCGGTCACGTACACGCTGCGCGTCACGCGTGCTCTCCGTTTCGTCTGGTGGAAGGTGTCCTGGTGGCGGCTGCCCGGACGGCATCAAAAATCGCCCACCGTGGTGAGCAGAACCCTCTTGACAATACCTCTCCCAATAGATAAGGCGCCCGTCAGTGAGCCGTGCTCCGGGGCGGCTGTGGTGCCGACCGTACGGAAGCGGCATCCCCTCGGGGGACGTGAAAGAATCGGACGTGGCTCACCGGTGTCCACAGCGAGCAGGAGACACAGCACGATGCGTATCGGAGTTCTCACCGCAGGCGGCGACTGCCCCGGCCTGAACGCAGTGATCCGGTCGGTCGTGCACCGAGCGGTCGACAACTACGGCGACGAGGTCATCGGCTTCGAGGACGGCTACGCGGGCCTGTTGGACGGCCGTTACCGCGTCCTCGACCTGAACGCGGTCAGCGGCATCCTGGCCCGCGGCGGCACCATCCTCGGCTCCTCCCGGCTGGAGCGCGACCGGCTCCGCGAGGCCTGCGAGAACGCCGGCGACATGATCCAGAACTTCGGCATCGACGCGCTGATCCCGATCGGCGGCGAGGGCACGCTCACGGCGGCCCGGATGCTGTCCGACGCGGGGCTGCCGGTGGTCGGCGTGCCCAAGACCATCGACAACGACATCTCCTCCACCGACCGCACCTTCGGCTTCGACACGGCCGTCGGCGTGGCCACGGAGGCGATGGACCGCCTCAAGACCACCGCCGAGTCCCACCAGCGCGTGATGGTCGTCGAGGTCATGGGCCGGCACGCCGGGTGGATCGCCCTGGAGTCCGGCATGGCCGCCGGCGCCCACGGCATCTGCCTGCCCGAGCGCCCCTTCGACCCGGCCGACCTGGTCAAGATGGTCGAGGCCCGCTTCGCCCGTGGCAAGAAGTTCGCCGTCGTCTGCGTCGCCGAGGGCGCCCACCCCGTCGACGGCTCCATGGACTACGGCAAGGGCGCGATCGACAAGTTCGGCCACGAGCGCTTCCAGGGCATCGGCACGGCACTGGCGTACGAGCTGGAGCGGCGGCTCGGCAAGGAGGCCAAGCCGGTCATCCTCGGTCACGTCCAGCGCGGCGGCGTACCGACCGCGTACGACCGGGTGCTCGCCACCCGCTTCGGCTGGCACGCGGTCGAGGCCGCGCACCGGGGCGAGTTCGGCCGGATGACCGCGCTGCGCGGCACGGACGTCGTCATGGTGCCGCTCGCCGAGGCCGTGACCGAGCTGAAGACGGTGCCCAAGGACCGCATGGACGAGGCCGAGTCGGTCTTCTAGCGGGCCGGGGCCCGCTCAGGCCCGGTCCCGCGTCACCGCGGCGGTGAAGCGCGTCGCCAGCGCCGCGACCGCGGCCCGCAGTTCCTCCCCGCCCTCGACGCGGAAGGCGAACGGCAGCCGCGCCAGCCACTCCTGCGCGTACATGTCCGGGTTGCGGGTGCTGCCGACCAGCACGCACCCGTTCCCCGAGGGCTCCAGCCGTCCCATGGGCGGCCGGACCCAGCGGGCCACCTCGGCCGGCGGGGCGTCGAACACCACGCGCGTGGCGAACTCCCAGCCCAGCCCCAGGTTCTCCTCCAGCACCGCCACCGGGTCCAGGTCCGCGGGCGGTGCGAAGCCGTGCCCGGTCGCCCGGGCCGCGCGGATCCGGTCGACCCGGTAGGTGCGGATCGCGCAGGCGCGCAGCGAGTGGCACAGCAGATACCAGCGCCCGTGGCGCACGACGAGGGACCAGGGCTCGACCTCGGCCTCCCACTCGTTCCCGGCCTCGCTGCGGTAGGTGACCAGCACACGGTGCCGGGCCGCGACGGCCTCGACGAGCTCGCTGGTGACGGCCGGGTCCGGGCGGACCGCGTACGGGTCGGGCGCGGCCGACGCGTACTCCCGCAGCAGGGCCGCCTGCCGGCCGACGTGCTCCGGCAGCGCCTTGACGACCTTGCCCAGCGCGGTGCCGACCAGGTCGTCGGCGTCGGCCGCGGCGGGCTGGTCGCCGAGCACCGCCATCACCAGGCCCAGCGCCTCGGCCTGCGTGAAGTGCACCGGGGGCAGCCGTGTCCCGCGGCCCAGCCGGTACCCGCCGTGCGGCCCGCGGGCCGACTGCACGGGGATGCCGGCCTCCCTGAGGATGCCGACGTAGCGGCGCGCGGCCCGTTCCGTGACGCCCAGCCGCTCGGCGAGGTCGCCGGCCGTCGTTCCGGGGCGGGCCTGGAGGATCTCCAGGGTGCGCAGCGCTCGCGCGGTGGGGCTGAGGTCGTTCGGCACGGGAGCAGGTTAGGGCCTTTTCCGGCGGTTGGCGCGGTCGTACCGGCAGTGGATCGTCCGGATCTCCTCCTACGGTGAGTTCGCGGCGGGGGACGTCCCGCCGTGCTCGTCCGAGAACCCGAAGAAGGGGAACCGACCATGGACATCCTGCTCGTCGGCGGCCTGTGGCTGCGCGGGTCCGTGTGGGACCGCGTCGCGTCCGCGCTGGAACCGCTCGGCCACCGCCCGGTGCCGCTCACCCTCCCCGGCCAGGGCGACGGCGACGCCTCCGCGACGCTCGACGACCAGCTGGCCGCGGTGCTCGCCGCGGTGGACGCGGCGCCCGGCAGGAGCCTGGTGGTGGGGCACTCCGCCGCCTGCACCCTGGCCTGGCTGGCCGCGGACCGGCGGCCGGAGCGGGTGGCCGGGGTCGCCCTCGTCGGTGGCTTCCCCACCGGCGACGGACAGCCGTACGCCGACTTCTTCGAGGTGCGCGACGGTGTCATGCCGTTCCCCGGCTGGGAGCCGTTCGAAGGGCCGGACGCCGCCGATCTCGACGCGGAGGCCAGGCGGGAGTTCGCGGCCGCCGCGATCCCCGTGCCGGAGGACGTGGCCCGGGGTGTGGTGCGGTTCGCGGACGAGCGGCGGTTCGGGGTGCCGGTCGTGGTCGTGTGCCCGGAGTTCACCCCCGAGCAGGCGCGGAAGTGGATCGACGCCGGCGACGTCCCGGAGCTCGCCCGGGCCGAGCGCGTCGACCTCGTCGACATCGACGCGGGCCACTGGCCCATGATCACCAGGCCCGCCGAGCTCGCCCGGATCCTGGGCGCCGCGGCCGACGACGCGGCATGACCGGCCGCACCTCACTCGCCCTCACTCGGCGCGCTCACGGACGACGTCACTCCGTGTGCTTGCGGACCACCGTCCAGAAGTGCTCCACGATCCGGTCGAGGTAGTCCCGGCCGGCCGCGCTGGAGTCACCGCCGCCGCCGCCCCAGCTGAGGGTGGCGACCATGTGCCCCTGGTAGTCCTGGTGCAGTTCCTGGAGCACTTCCTCCAGGATCTGCCGGTCCAGCGGAGCGATCTTCGCGACCGGGCGGACGTACCCCTGCCAGCGGGTGTTCACCGCGCTGCGCAGCAGGTCGGCGAGTTTCTCGTCGCGCCCGGTGACGGTGACGAAGTCGGGCAGTTCGAGGCCGAGGACGTCGGCGAGCGCGGAGGACTGGCGGTCGGTGCCCCGCCAGTCCTCCTTCTCCTCCATCTTCAGATAGGCGTCCAGCCCGAGCCCGACGGCACGCGCCACGTCCTCCGGTGCGAGCCCGCGGGCGATGCGGTGCTCGCGCAGGGTCTGCGGGCGGCCGATGAGCTCACCGGGCGAGCACCACAGCACGCCCGCGAGGGCCGTGAGTTCGGGGTTGCCGGGCGAGGCGAGCCCCCGTTCCCACGCGACGACGAGATCCGGGGTGACGTACGGCAGCCCGTACGACACCCGCATGCCGTGGGCGACGTGTTCGGGCCCCATGCCGAGGGCGGCACGGAGACGGCGGGCGGCGAGGGCGTTGAACGGGGGACCCGGCTGGTTCGGGTGAGGTGAGGGTCGGCGCACGGGCCACACCGTAGGGGCCCCCGGCCGACTTGACTACGGGCTGTTCGCCCAGCGATACGGATTGTACGAACCTACGGGCACGCGGGGGCGTCCCCTGTTCATCCCTTGACCGCCCCGCCCAGCGCGAAGCCGCCGCCGAGCCGCCGGGAGATCAGCACGTACAGCAGGATCACCGGCGTCGAGTAGACGACGGAGAACGCCGCGAGCTGCCCGTACGCGACCATGCCCCGGTTGCCGAAGAAGTCGTTGATGCTCACCGACGCCGGCATCCGGTCCGGGGTGAGCAGCAGCATGAAGGGGACGAAGAAGTTCCCCCACATCATCACGAACGAGAACACCGTCACCACCGCCACGCCCGGACCCATCAGGGGCAGCACGATCCGCAGCAGCGACTGGAACGAGGACGCGCCGTCCGTCCACGCCGCCTCCTCCAGCTCCTTGGGCACGCCGTCCATGAAGTTCTTCATCAGCCAGATGGCGAACGGCAGTTGGGACGCGGCGAAGAAGAAGACGGTGCCCTGGAGGGTGTCGATCAGGTTCACCCGCACGAACAGGGCGTAGACCGGCACCATGATCGCCGTGATGGGCAGGCTGGTCGCGAACAGCACGGTCAGCAGGAACGGCCGGTTCAGCCGGGACCGGAAGCGGGACAGCGGATACGCGGCGAGCGCCGCGCACACCACCGTCAGCAGGGTCGCGCCGCCGCACAGCACCAGGCTGTTGAGCAGCGGGGTGAAGGTGATGTCGTCGGTGAGGATCGCGTCGAAGTTGTCCAGGGTGAGGCCGTCGGGGGCCTTCACCCGCAGGCTGGCGTGCGGGTCGAGGGCGGACAGCACCACCCACGCCAGCGGCAGCACGAAGGCGGCGGCGGCCACCAGCAGCCCGGCGTCGGCGGCCAGCCGCCGGGTCGTACGACGGGAGGCGGGCGTGCGTCTCGTGCGGGTCCTGAGCGTTGTGCGGGCCATGGCGGTCAGACCTCCGTCCGCAGCAGGCGCAGATACACGACCGAGAACAGCGAGCCGATCAGCAACAGCAGCAGCGCCACCGCCGTGCCGTAGCCGATCAGGCTGTTCTGGAAGGCCTGTTCGTACATGAACAGCGGCAGCGTCTGGCTCTTCCCGCTCGGGCCGCCCCGTGTCATCACCCAGATCAGGCCGAACACCGAGAGCGTCTGAAGGGTGTTGAGCATGAGGTTGGTGCCGATGGAGCGGCGGATCATCGGCAGCGTGATGTGCCACATCCGGCGCCAGCCGCCCGCGCCGTCCACCTCGGCGGCCTCGGTGATCTCCTTCGGGATCTCGTTCAGCGCGGCCGAGTACACCAGCATCGAGAACGCCGTGCCGCGCCAGACGTTGGCGAAGGACACCGCCAGGATCGGCAGCGTGAACAGCCAGTTCTGGGACGGCAGATGGAGCCAGTCGAGGAGGGCGTTGAGGGTGCCCTCGCGGCGGAAGAAGGCGTAGAGCAGGAAGCCCGCCACCACCTCCGGCAGCACCCACGCCGTGACGACGATGCCGCCGGTGAGCGTACGGACCGGCTTCGAGGCGCGCTGCATCAGCGAGGCCAGCGCCAGCCCGAGGGTGTTCTGCCCGACCAGTGACGACAGCACCGTGAAGACCAGCGTCAGCCACACGGCGTTGAGGAACGCCTCGTCCCGGAAGGCCCGCCGGAAGTTGTCGAGCCCGACGAAGGACTCCTCGGCCTGACCGGTCAGCTGGAGGTCGGTGAAGGCGATGACGACGCAGTAGGCGATCGGGCCGGCCAGGAAGAGGAGCAGCAGGACGACCGCGGGGGAGACGGGCAGGGCGCGGACCAGGGAGCGTCGCACGGAGCCGGTCCCCGCGGTCACTTGCGGACCACCTTGCCGTCCGTGGCCTCCTTCAGCGCCTCGTCGTAGCCGCGCGCCGCCTCCTCGACCGACATGTCACCGGTCGTCACGCCCTCCATGGCCTCCTGGACGGCGACGGACACCTTCGGATACGCCGGGTAGGCGGGCCGGTAGTGGGTGCTGGCGACCAGGTCGGTGAAGAACTTGATGCCGGGCTGGGCCTGTATGTACGCGGGGTCGCTCGCGACGTCCTCGCGGACCGCGATGCCGGAGTTGGCGACGTACCACTTCTGCGCGTTGGCCTTGGTCTGCATCGTCTTGACGAACTCGAAGGCCAGGTCGGGGTTGGCCGCCTTGGCGGGGACCGCCCAGGTCCAGCCGCCGGACATGCTCACCTTGCCGGGCGCCTGGCCGTGCTGGGTCGGCATGGCGGCCAGGCCCAGCTCCTTCGACCACTCGGGCCACTCGTGGCCGCTGCCCTCCAGCCAGTCCTGCGGCAGCCAGGAGCCGTCCAGCGCGATGCCGAGCTTGCCCTGCGGCAGGAGCTCGCCGCGGACGGTGGTGGAGAAGTTGGGGTCGAGGGCGTCGGACACCTCGGGGCCGAGCTTCTCCTTGTAGACCGTCTCGACGAACGCGAGGGAGTCCTTGAAGCCCTGCCCCGCCGCGATCCACTTCTTGCCGGCCTTGTCGTACAGCGGGTCGGCGGTCCCGTCGCCCGTGCCGTACAGCAGCATCTCGAAGCCCTGCATGGTGGCCATCTCGCCGGCCGGCTTGCCCGTGTACACGTTGAGCGGGGTGACGCCGGGGACCTTCTCCTTGATGGTCCGGGCCGCCGCGAGCACGTCGTCCCAGGTCTTCGGCTGCCAGTCGGCGGGCAGACCGGCCTTGGCGAAGACGTCCTTGCTGAACCACAGCCCGCGGGTGTCGGTGCCGTCCGGGACGCCGTACGTCCTGCCGTCCTCGCCCTTGGCCGCCGTCTTCGCGGTGTCGATGAACCGGTCCCAGTCCGGCCACTTGGCGAGGTAGGCGTCGAGGGGCTTCAAGTACCCGCTGGTGATGTCGGAGTTGATGAGGAAGGTGTCCTCGTAGACCAGGTCGGGCGCGGTCTTGGGGGAGCGCAGCATCTGCTGCACCTTGGTGTAGTACTCCGAGTCCGGGGCCTTGATCGGGACGAGCTCGACCTTCTTGCCCGGGTGGGCCTTCTCGAACTGCTTCTTGATGTCGGCGAGATAGGTGTCCATCACCTTGATGGAGTTGTCCGTCGACTGCTTGTAGGAGACCTTCACCGTGTCCGGGTCGCTGCCGGAACCGCTCGAACAGGCGGCGAGTGCGGTGGCGGCGAGCGCGGTCAGGGTGACGAGCGAGGTGAACCGGACGGTGGGACGCACGGGCGACGACCTCCTGCTGGCGCACGACGTTGTGGCCGGGACGGCTGCTCGGCGAACGTAAGAGGAGTGGTCTAGTCAGGTCAATGCGTGTGCGGTGGATTACCTGCGTGGATTGCCTGTGCTCACCGGCCCGGCTCGGTGCCCCGGAGCCACCGGTACACCAGCTCCGGGCGCCCCACCTGCCCGTAGAGGGGGCTGCGCCGGGCGCGGCCGGTGTCCACCAGATGCTCCAGGTAACGGCGGGCCGTGATCCGGGAGATGCCCACGGCCTCGGCCACCCCGGCGGCGGTGAGGCCCTCCTCCGCGCCCCGCAGCGTGCCCGTGACCCGTTCCAGCGTGGGCGCGCTGAGGCCCTTGGGCAGCGCCGCCGGGCCGGGGGCGCGCAGCGTGGCCAGCGCCCGGTCCACCTCCTCCTGGCCGCTCGCCTCCCCGGCGGCGCCCCGGAACTCGGCGTACCGCACCAGCCGGTCCCGCAGGGTGGCGAAGGTGAACGGCTTCAGCACGTACTGCACGACCCCGAGCGACACCCCCTCCCGTACGACCGTCAGGTCCCTGGCCGACGTCACCGCGATCACGTCGGTGTGGTGCCCGGCCGCCCGCAGGGAGCGGGCCAGCTGGAGCCCGTGCACGTCGGGCAGGTGCAGGTCGAGCAGCAGCAGGTCGACCGGCGTGCGGTCCAGCAGCCGCCGCGCCTCGGCCCCGGAGTGCGCTGTGCCGACGGCCGTGAAGCCCGGTACCCGCCCTACGTACATCACGTGCGCGTCGGCGGCGACGGGGTCGTCCTCGACGACGAGGACGCGGATGGGCTGCTCGGCGGTCATGCGGGGCCTCCCGCCGCCGCTGCGGGTGTCGGTGCCGCTGCCGGGCTGCCCGCCGGAACCGCCGGTGTCGCCGTGCCGGCGGCCGCGCCGTCCAGCGGCAGCCGGGCCTCGAAGCGGGCGCCGCCTCCGTCGGCCTCCGTCACGGTCAGGGTGCCGCCGTGCCGGTGCACCGCCTGGCGGACCAGTGCGAGCCCCAGCCCCCGCCCGCCGGGCCCGGCCGGCTTGGTGGAGAAACCCCGCTGGAAGAGCAGCCCGGCATGAGCCGGGTCGACCCCCGCCCCGGTATCGGAGACCCGCAGCACGAGCTCGGAGCGGGGCCCGGCCGCGTTCGTCCCGGCGGTGCCTGTGCCGGCTCCCGTACCCGCGCCCCCGCCCGACCCCGTGTACGCCGCCACCGTCACCCGCGACGGCACCGCGCCCTGGGCCGCGTCCACCGCGTTGTCGATGAGGTTGCCGAGGATCGTGACCAGGTCCCGGGCGGGCAGGGACGGGGGCAGCAGGCCGTCGTCGAGGCGGCTGTCCTGCGAGACCACCAGCTCCACCCCCCGCTCGTTCGCCTGTGCCGTCTTGCCCAGCAGCAGCGCGGCCAGCACCGGCTCGCCCACCGCCGCCACCACCTGGTCCGTGAGCGCCTGCGCCAGCTCCAGCTCGGCCGTCGCGAAGTCCACCGCCTCCTCGGCGCGCCCCAGCTCGATCAGCGAGACGACCGTGTGCAGCCGGTTGGCGGCCTCGTGCGCCTGCGAGCGCAGCGCCTGCGTGAAGCCGCGCTCCGAGTCCAGCTCGCCCATCAGCGACTGAAGCTCGGTGACGTCGCGCAGGGTCACCACCGTGCCCCGGCGCTCACCGCCCGAGACCGGCGAGGTGTTCACCACCAGCACCCGCTCGGCCGTCAGGTGCACCTCGTCCACCCGCGGCTCCGACGCCAGCAGCGCCCCCGTGAGCTGCGCCGGCAGGCCGAGGTCGGCGACCGAGGTGCCGATCACGTCGCCGCTCACACCGAGCAGCTCCCGACCGCCGTCGTTGATCAGCGCGACACGGTACCGCCAGTCCAGCATCAGCAGCCCCTCCCGCACCGCGTGCAGGGCCGCCTGATGGTAGTCGTGCATACGGCTGAGCTCGTCCGCGTTCATGCCGTGGGTGTGCCGGCGCAGCCGCGCGTTGATCACGTACGTGCCGACCGCGCCGAGCACCAGGGCCCCGGCCGCGACGCCGAGCAGGGCCCTCAGCTGGTCCTGCGCCCGCTTGCTGATCTCCTCGACCTTGATCCCGGCGCTGACCAGGCCCACGACGCGCCCGTCCTCGTCCCGCACGGGCGTGACGGCCCGGACGGAGGGGCCGAGCGTCCCCGTGTAGGTCTCGGTGAACGTCTCGCCCCGCCGGGCGCGCTCGATGTGCCCCTGGAAGGGCCGGCCGATCTGTTTCGGTTCGGGGTGCGTCCAGCGGATCCCCCGCGGATCCATGATCGTCACGAAGTCGACGTCGGTGTCGCCCATGACCCGCACCGCGTACGGCTGGAGCCGCGCCGACGGGTCCGGGGTGGCGATCGCGGCCGGCACGGACGGCGAGTCGGCGATGGACAGCGCCACCGACCTGGCCTGACGTCCGGCGGCGTCCTCGGCCTGCCCCCGGTCGCCGAGGTAGGTGAACAGCGCGTACCCGGCGACGACCACCGCTATCAGCACGGCCTGCATCGCGAACAGCTGGCCGGCCAGGCTGCGGGGACGGGGGACGCTGAGGCGCATGCCGCCCAGTGTCTCTCCTGGCTGACGGCGAACTAAATGAACGCAAGGGTGACCGCGCTCACAGGACGGGGGATAGTCGGCCCATCCCCAAGCCATTCGCCCGGACGTGAGCCGCACGCCGGTGATGCCGACGACGTCGTCAAGGAGGGCCGCCGTGACCAGCAGAGCCGATACGGCACCAGCCGCACCCAAAGCCAAACGGGACCGCACGCACTACCTCTACATCGCGGTGATCGTCGCGGTCGCCCTCGGTATCGCCGTCGGCCTGATCGCGCCCGACTTCGCGGTCGAGCTGAAGCCGATCGGCACGGGCTTCGTGAACCTGATCAAGATGATGATCTCGCCGATCATCTTCTGCACGATCGTGCTGGGCATCGGATCGGTGCGCAAGGCGGCGAAGGTCGGCGCGGTGGGCGGCATCGCCCTCGTCTACTTCATGGTGATGTCGATGGTCGCCCTGGCGATCGGCCTGATCGTCGGCAACATCCTGGACCCGGGCACCGGCCTCGCGGTCACCGACGCCGTCAAGGAGACCGGTCACGCGCAGGTCGACGCCGAGGCCAAGGACACCACCGAGTTCCTGCTCGGCATCATCCCGACCACGATCGTCTCGGCGTTCACCGAGGGCGAGGTCCTTCAGACCCTGCTGATCGCCCTGCTCTGCGGCTTCGCGCTCCAGGCGATGGGCAAGGCGGGCCAGCCGGTGCTGCGCGGTGTCGAGCACATCCAGCGCCTCGTCTTCCGCGTCCTCGCCATGATCATGTGGGCGGCGCCGGTCGGCGCGTTCGGCGCGATGGCGGCGGTGACCGGTTCGGCCGGTGTGGACGCCCTGAAGAGCCTGGCCGTGCTGATGCTCGGCTTCTACGTCACCTGCGTCCTGTTCGTCATCGTGGTGCTGGGTGCCCTGCTGAAGATCTGCACCGGCGTCAACGCGCTCTCGCTCTTCAAGTACCTGGGCCGCGAGTTCCTGCTGATCCTGTCCACGTCCTCCTCCGAGTCGGCGCTGCCCCGGCTCATCGCCAAGATGGAGCACCTGGGCGTCAGCAAGCCGGTGGTCGGCATCACCGTCCCGACCGGCTACTCCTTCAATCTCGACGGCACCATGATCTACATGACCATGGCCTCGCTGTTCATCGCCGACGCCATGGGCACGCCGATGTCGATCGGTGAGCAGATCCCGCTGCTGCTGTTCCTGTTCGTCGCCTCCAAGGGCGCCGCCGGTGTCACCGGCGCCGGCCTCGCGACGCTGGCCGGCGGTCTCCAGTCGCACAAGCCCGCCCTGGTCGACGGCATCGGCCTGATCGTCGGCATCGACCGCTTCATGAGCGAGGCCCGCGCCCTGACCAACTTCGCGGGCAACGCGGTCGCCACCGTCCTGATCGGCACCTGGACCAAGGAGATCGACAAGGCGCGGGTCGCCGAGGTGCTGGCCGGGCGAGTCCCCTTCGACGAGCGGACGCTCCTCGACGACGGCCACGACGGCGGCGACACCGCGGCGGAGCTGCCCGAGCAGGGCGGCGAGAAGGAACTGGCGAAGGCCTGACGCCCGCCGCGCACAGACCCCGGGCGGCTGAGGGCTCCCCCCGTCGCTCAGCCGCCCGGACCCTTTCCCTACTTCGTTCCTCCTTGCCTTGACGTCCGCGTCAAGGCTTACGTTCGTCCTCATGCGAATCGGTGAGCTGGCCGCACGCGCCGGGACCACGACGCGGACGCTGCGGTACTACGAGTCACGCGGGCTGCTGTCCGCGCGGCGGGACGCCCACGGGTACCGGACCTACGACGAGCGCGACGTGAAGCTGCTGGAGCAGATCAGGACGCTGCGCGACTTCGGGTTCGACCTGGAGGAGACCCGGCCCTTCGTGGAGTGCCTGCGGGCCGGTCACGCGGAGGGCGACTCGTGCCCGGCGTCGCTCGCGGTCTACCGCCGCAAGCTGGCGGAGCTGGACGCGCTGATCGGCGAGCTGCGCGGCGTGCGCGCGACGGTCGCGGGCCAGCTGGCGCGCGCCGAGCGGGTGACGGCGGAGCTGGCCGCCGAGGCGCTGGTTCCGGGGGGCCCGGAGCCGGAGTGCGAACTGGGAGGGCGAGGACTGTGAGCGTAGCGACCGGTGTGGCCGAGGTGACGGACGCGACCTTCGCGGAGGAGGTCGTCGGGGCATCGCTGCCGGTGCTGGTGGAGTTCACCGCGGACTGGTGCCCGCCGTGCCGGCAGATGGCGCCGGTGCTCAGCGCCCTGGCCGCGGAGGAGGCGGACCGGCTCCGCGTGGTCCAGCTGAACGTCGACCGGAACCCGGAGACGACCAACGCCTACAAGGTGCTGTCCATGCCGACGTTCATGCTGTTCCGGGACGGTGAGCCGGTGAGGTCGATGGTGGGCGCCCGGCCGAAGCGGCGGCTCCTTGAGGAGCTGTCCGACGTGCTGTGACATTGAGGACAAAAAGAAATCCCCCGAGCGCAATTGCGCTCGGGGGATTTCTTTGCGTATATTCGATGATTCGTGACTTCAGGAAAAGGGCGTCACGAAGAAGTTCACTGAGCACAGTATATGCGGGCGGGAGTGGCATTGTCAAACAACGAATTTCCGGACGATGAATTGCGGCACGAACAGGAATTCATCGACGGTCTGTACGCGCGCGTGGACGCGCTGCGCGGCGACGCCGAGGTCTCGGTGACGCAGGCGCTCGCGCAGGGCAACACCCCTCAGCAGGCCAGGCTGGAGCGGGACATCCTGGTCGCCGAGCGCTCCGGACTGCTCGCCGCGCTCAACGCGGTGGACGGCTCCCTGTGCTTCGGCCGCATCGACCTCGCCTCCGGCGCGGGCCACCACATCGGCCGCATCGGCCTGCGCGCCGACGACGCCGAACGCACCCCGGTGCTGATCGACTGGCGGGCCGACGTCGCCCGCCCCTTCTACCTGGCGACCGGCCACACCCCGATGGGCCTGCGCCGCCGCCGGCACATCGCGAGCGAGGGCCGCCGTGTCACCGCCCTGCACGACGAGATCCTCGACCTCGGCGACGACACCCGGACCGGCCACGAGGACCCGTCGGGCGACGCCGTGCTGCTCGCCGCGCTGAACTCGGCGCGCACCGGCCGCATGGGCGACATCGTGCAGACCATCCAGGCCGACCAGGACCGCATCATCCGCGCCCCGCACCGCGGCGTCCTGGTCGTCGAGGGCGGTCCCGGCACCGGCAAGACCGCCGTCGCCCTGCACCGCGCGGCGTACCTCCTGTACGAGCACCGCGAACTGCTCGCCAAGCGCGCCGTCCTCATCGTCGGCCCCAACCCCGCCTTCCTCGGCTACATCGGCGAGGTGCTGCCCTCGCTGGGCGAGACGGGCGTACTCCTCGCGACGGTCGGCGAGCTGTTCCCCGGCGTGAAGGCCACGGCCACGGACACCCCGGAGGCGGCCGCGGTGAAGGGCCGCGCCGACATGGCCGACGTCCTCGCCGAGGTGGTCCGCGACCGGCAGGCGCTGCCCGACCCGGTCATCGCCATCGAGCACGACCGGGACGTCCTCATGCTGGACGACGACCTGGTGAACGTCGCCCGTGAGCGCACCCGCGCCGCGAAGCTGCCGCACAACGCGGCCCGCGAGCACTTCGAGGGCCACATCCTCAACACCCTCACCGACATGGTCGCCGAGCGCATCGGCACCGACCCCTACGACGGCACCAACCTCCTCGACCCCAGCGACATCACCCAGATCCGCGACGAACTCGCCGAGAACCCCGAGGTCTGGTCGGCCGTCGACCGGCTCTGGCCCCGGCTCACCCCGCGCCGCCTGGTCGCCGACTTCCTCGCCGCGCCCGAGGCCTTCCTGCCCGCCGAGGACGCCGCCGCCGTCCGCCGCCCGGTCACCCGGCACTGGACCGTCGCCGACGTGCCCCTGCTGGACGAGGCGGCCGAACTGCTCGGCGTGGACGACCGGGTGGCCCGCACCCGCGCCGAACGTGAGCGCCAGGAGCAGATCGCCTACGCGCAGGGCGTGCTCGACGTGTCGTACGCGTCGCGGACGTACGAGTTCGAGGACAAGGACGCGGAGGACGCCGAGGTCCTGCTCGCGCACGACATCATCGACGCGGAGCGCTTCGCCGAGCGCCAGGAGGAGGAGGACCACCGCAGCGCCGCCGAGCGCGCCGCGGCCGACCGCACCTGGGCGTTCGGGCACATCATCGTGGACGAGGCGCAGGAGCTGTCCCCGATGGCGTGGCGGCTGCTGATGCGCCGCTGCCCGACCCGTTCGATGACCCTGGTCGGCGACCCGGCGCAGACCGCGGAGGCGGCCGGCGTCGGCTCCTGGTCGAAGATCCTCGCCCCCTACGTGGAGGACCGCTTCGAGCACACCCGCCTGGGCGTCAACTACCGCACCCCGGCCGAGATCATGGACCTCGCGGCGGCCGTCGTCCGCGCGGAGGACCCGGAGTTCACCCCGCCGAGCTCGGTGCGCTCCACGGGCGTACGGCCCTGGATCCGCGCCACCGGCGACCTCCCGTCGGCCGTCGCCGAGGCCGTGCGCGAACTGACCCCGGAGGAGGGCCGCCTCGCCGTCATCGCCCCGCGCGACCTGCACGGCGCGCTCGCGGCCCGCCTGGACGGCGTCACGGCGGGTGCCGAGCCGGACCTGACCCGGTCCGTCGTCCTGCTCGACCCGCGCCAGTCCAAGGGCCTGGAGTTCGACTCCGTCCTGGTGGTCGAGCCCGGCCGCTACGGCACGAGCGACCTGTACGTGGCCCTCACCCGCGCCACCCAGCACCTCGGCGTCCTGCACACCGGGCCGCTGCCGAAGGGGCTGGTGGACGCGGCCGGATAGACGGGGCCTCCCGGACGGCAGGGGGCGCGGTCAGCTCCCCGCCGCCAGGGCGTCCCCCAGCCCCGTCCGCTCGTACAGGACGTGGCGGCCGTACCGGCGGGCGGTGAGCAGGCCGGCCTCGCGCAGCACGCTCAGGTGCGACGACACGGAGGACGGCGCGAGGTCCAGCCGCTCGGCGAGCCCGGTCGTGGAGGCCGGGGTGTCGAGGGCGGCGAGGACGACCGCGCGCCCCCGCCCGAGGAGCCGGGTGAGGGTGGCGCCGGCCTGGGCGGCGGGCTCGGTCCACAGGCTGACGATGCCGCGGGCGGGGTAGGCGAGCGTGGGCTGCCAGGGCGGCTCGAACGTGCCGATCACATGGGGCCAGACGAAGACGCTGGGCATGAGGACGAGTCCCTGCCCGCCCAGGTGCCGTTCGCGGTCGGCGCGGTCCTGCACGGTGAGCGTGCCGGGCCGCCAGGCGCAGCGGTCGCTGATCCCGGGGAGCAGCTCACCGAGTCCGTGCTCGGCGAGCTGGCGGGTGCGGAAGGCGATGTCGGCCTCCAGCAGGGCGCGCAGCCGGGGCCAGTCCGGTGCGATGAGGCGGGCCCAGATCTGCTCCAGGACGCCGGACACCTCCCGGACCATGCGGGCGGGGTCGCTCAGCCAGCCCCGGTCGCGGGCGGCGGCGAGCGCACCCGGGGTGGCCTTCAGCGAGCGGAGGGCGTCCTCGCGGGCCGAGGCGGGGTCGGCCGCGCGGACCTGGGCGATCTCGTCCTCGAAACCGGCCGCCGGGGTGGCCGGCGGCGGGCACAGCCAGCCGGGGGTCAGCCCGCGCTGCGGCATCAGCAGCCACAGGGGCGTCAGGTCCATGGCGGCCGCCTGCCGCCGGGTGCGGCGCAGCCAGGGCCGCTGATAGGCCTGGCGGTCGGGCCGCTTGAGCAGATGGGCCACCGCCTGGGTCTCCCACAGCGCGGAGTGGGCGAAGCGGCAGTTGAGGTAGTCGTCCTCGTCGAAGTGCAGTCGTGTCGGCATGGTCCCCCGTGTCGTGACAACCGCGGCGCGGTCGCGGAGGGTCGTCCCCCTTTTCGACCGTTATGTCATGTATATGTCATAACGGGCTCTGGACGCGGCCGCGGTCCTGGCCGCGGGCCGGCACCGCGGATTCGCCCGCACCCGAATCTATTGGTGTACGGGCCCGCTACGTCAAGACTCGTCGGCGTCGTGCCTTCGCGGCGTCCCCTCACGAAAGGCTTCCGAATGAGGCGAGCATTACCACGCCTGCGCCTGGCCGCAGGCACCGTACTGGCCGGAGCCCTCATGTCCCTCGCCCTGCCCGCCGGCCAGCCGGCGGTGGCGGCCGACGATCCGGTGCCCGTGCACGAGGGCATGCCCGACGACGGTTTCGCCAACGAGCCCGAGAGCGAGCAGGACGACACGGTCGCCCCCGACGGCGCATCCGCCACCGGCTCCTCCGTGGCCCCGGCCGCTCCGGTCCCGGGCCGCCCGGCGGACTTCCGGCTCGCGGCCGGCTCCGACCTGGGTTCCCTCGTGGGCCGGCTGGACGCCGCCCTGCCCAAGCAGGGGCTGACCGAGCTGCTGGCGCAGGCCAACCGCCCGGCCGGCCGGGGCGCCGCGGACTGCGGCGACACCGGCATCTACGGGCCCGACCTGACCGCCGACCGGACGTGCTGGAAGAGCGACGACGCCACCTCCACGGAGTGGATCCCGCAGGCGATCTCCGGCGTCTCCGACGCCCAGGAGGACGAGGACTGGGGCACGTCGAACGCCGAGCCGGTCGCGGTCGGCTCCTACGACAACAAGAACCCCGGACGCAGCGACTACGTCGCCGGCCGCGACAACTGCCTCAAGTCCGGCGTGTCCGACGCCTGCAACGAGAAGGGCGTCCGCGTCACCTTCTTCAACCAGGCCACCAAGAAGTACCGGCACGTCCTGCTGGTCTGGCCCTACGTCAACTCCGCCGACCACATCTCCTTCGACGCCCTGCACGCCCGCGAGGGCCTGTGCAACCAGGTCGTGACCGAGAAGTGCGGCGCGCAGAACGGCATCCACGCCGGCGGCATGGTCTGGTACGGCAACTACCTCTACGTCGCCGACACCGCCAACGGCATGCGCGTCTTCGACCTGCGCAAGATCATGGACCTCAACCCGGACAACGACTCCGCGACCGAGGACAAGATGCAGGACGGCCTGCCCAGCGACCTGACGGACAAGAAGCGGATCGGCCGGCAGAGCAACGTCTGGTACGCCTACGGCTACCGCTACGTCATGCCGCAGGTCGCGACGCTGAAGTTCACCACGGCCAAGCCGTCCGGCGACAGCAGCAAGAACCAGTGCTACAAGACCGGCCGCCCCAAGGCGTCCTACGTCTCCCTCGACCGCACCGGGACCGACCACCTGATCCTGGGCGAGTACTGCAACATGGGCAAGAACCCCACCGACACCATGAGCAACGGCCGCGTGGGCACCTACCCCATGACCGCGCTCACCGCCGCCGTCGAGGGCGCCTCCGGCAAGGTGGCCGACGCCGACCAGGCGTACGGGCTGCCCACCGGCGCCACGTTCGGCGACGAGCCGCTGTGGCACAAGATCCAGGGCGCCCTGCGGTACGAGGGCCACTGGTACTTCCACCGCAGCAACGCCTACGACAACGGCCGCCTGCTCCAGGCCACGGCCGGCGGGGACGGGCAGCTGGCCGGCAACGCCAAGACGCTCCAGACCTCGTTCGGGCCGGAGGACCTGTACCTGGCCCACGGCCGGGGCGACGGGCGTGCGCCGCGCCTGTGGTCGCTCAGCGAGCACGCGCCGAGCGCCTGCGGCGCCTGTGAGCGGGAGGTGTACAGCTACCCGATGAACGACGTGGTCAGCGGCTTCGGCTCCTGACCCTGCCGGGGGCCTCGGGGGAGGTCCCGACCGGGGGAGGTCCCCGGCTGCCGTCGGGCAGCCGGGGATCCCGCCGTCACGCCGGGCGCAGCCAGACCGTCGCCAGGGGCGGCAGGGTCAGCCGGATGCTCGCCGGGCGGCCGTGCCAGCCCTGCGGCTCCGGCTTCACCGGGCCGGGGTTGCCGACGTCGCCGCCGCCGTAGCGGGCGGCGTCGGTGTTCAGCACCTCGTGCCAGGCGGGCACCTCGTCGGGGACGCCGAGGCGGTAGTCGGGGCGGACCACCGGCGCGAAGTTGGACACCGCGAGCAGCGGGGTGCCGTCCGCGTCGCAGCGCAGGAACGCGAGGACGTTGTCCTCGGACGCGTCCCCGACCACCCACGAGAAACCGGCCGGGTGGGTGTCCCGCTGCCACAGCGCGGGCGTGTCCCGGTACACGGTGTTCAGATCGCGGACCAGGTCCAGCACGCCCCGGTGCTCGGCCGCCGCGCCGTACTGCGGGTCCAGCAGCCACCAGTCGGGGCCGCGCTCCTCCGACCACTCGGCGCCCTGCGCGAACTCCTGGCCCATGAACAGCAG
>NZ_WWHX01000347.1 GCF_009862125.1 Streptomyces sp. SID5910 | reverse complement strand
TAGCCGAGGACGAGCGTGCGCGCGCCGTCCGGGTCGTCGACCTCCAGGTCGGGGACGTCGATGCCGTCGATCTTCGCCTGGCGGGTGCGGACCATGAAGTCGTGGTTGGCCGGGTCGTAGGAGATGTTGCCCGTGCCGTCCTGCTTCTCGATGCCGCCGATCCGGTGCTCCAGACCCGGCGTGCCCGGCACCGCCCACGGCCGGGCGAGGGTCTGGGGGTCGCGCTTGTACGGCCAGAAGACCTCGGTGCCGTCGTCCAGCGTGTGGTTCGGGCCCTGCGCGAACCGCACCGCGAGGTCCGGGAGCTCGTCGAGCTCCGGGATCCGCCACGGCTCGGAGCCGTTGGCCAGGTAGCCGTCGGAGAGCAGGAAGACCGGGGTGCGGTAGGCCAGCGCGATCCGCGCCGCCTCCAGGGCCGCGTCGAAGCAGTCCGCCGGGGTGCGCGGGGCGACGACCGGCACCGGGGCCTCGCCGTTGCGGCCGTACATCGCCTGGAGCAGGTCGGCCTGCTCGGTCTTGGTCGGCAGGCCGGTCGAGGGCCCGCCGCGCTGGATGTCCACGATCAGCAGCGGCAGCTCCAGGGAGACCGCGAGGCCGATGGTCTCCGACTTCAGGGCCACACCCGGGCCACTCGTCGTCGTCACCGCCAGCGAGCCGCCGAACGCCGCGCCCAGGGCCGCGCCGATGCCGGCGATCTCGTCCTCGGCCTGGAAGGTGCGCACACCGAAGTTCTTGTGCCTGCTGAGCTCGTGCAGGATGTCCGAGGCCGGGGTGATCGGGTACGACCCCAGGAACAGCGGCAGGTCGGCCTGGCGGGACGCGGCGATCAGGCCGTAGGCCAGGGACAGGTTCCCGGAGATGTTGCGGTAGACGCCGGGCGGGAACGCCTTCGCCGCCGGCGCGACCTCGTAGGAGACGGCGAAGTCCTCCGTCGTCTCGCCGAAGTTCCAGCCCGCCCGGTAGGCCGCGATGTTGGCCTCGGCGATGTCGGGCTTCTTCGCGAACTTCGACCGCAGGAAGCGCTCCGTGCCCTCGGTCGGGCGGTGGTACATCCAGCTCAGCAGGCCCAGCGCGAACATGTTCTTGCTGCGCTCGGCCTCCTTGCGGCTGAGGTCGAACTCCTTGAGCGCCTCCACCGTCAGGGTGGTCAGCGGCACCGGATGCAGGTGGTACCCGTCGAGGGAACCGTCCTCCAGCGGCGAGGTCTCGTAGCCGACCTTCTGCATGGCGCGCTTGGTGAACTCGTCCGTGTTGACGATGATCTCCGCGCCGCGCGGCAGGTCGGCGACGTTCGCCTTGAGCGCGGCCGGGTTCATCGCGACCAGCACGTTCGGCGCGTCGCCGGGGGTGAGGATGTCGTGGTCGGCGAAGTGGAGCTGGAAGGACGAGACGCCCGGCAGGGTGCCTGCGGGCGCCCGGATCTCGGCCGGGAAGTTCGGCAGCGTCGACAGGTCGTTGCCGAAGGTCGCCGTCTCGGAGGTGAAGCGGTCCCCGGTGAGCTGCATGCCGTCACCCGAGTCCCCGGCGAACCTGATGATCACCCGGTCCAGCCGGCGGACGTCCTTCGCCCCGACCGGTTTGCGCTGCGCTCCCACGACGGTCTCGTCGGTTCCGTCGGCCTGCTCCGCTGGGCTGCTGACCTGGCTGGTCACTGAACTGGACCTCCCTAGAGGCGGCTGTCCGGGGACTGGCCTCCCATCGGCCGTCCCGGGATCAACCCTACGTCCGCGGGTGTTGACTTCCGGTAGACATTCGCATGATGGACACGACCTCGAGGGGGCCCGGCACCCTGCCGGCCCACGCTCTCCCCGCCCCCCTGCACACCTGAGGACGCCCCCTGTCCGTGCCGTGGTTTCCCGATCGCCGGGACGATCGCCGGTTCAGGAATTGAGATAGGTGAGCACGGCGAGCACGCGCCGGTGGTCGCCGTCGCTCGGGGACAGGCCGAGCTTCAGGAAGATGTTGCTGACGTGCTTCTCGACGGCGCCGTCGCTGACCACGAGCTGCCTGGCGATCGCGGAGTTCGTCCGGCCCTCGGCCATGAGCCCCAGGACCTCCCGCTCCCGCGGGGTCAGCCCGGCGAGCACGTCCTGCTTGCGGCTGCGCCCGAGCAGCTGCGCGACCACCTCGGGGTCGAGCGCCGTACCGCCCTGCGCCACGCGCACCACCGCGTCCACGAACTCCCGCACCTCGGCGACCCGGTCCTTGAGCAGATAGCCGACGCCCCGGCTGGATCCGGCCAGCAGCTCGGTGGCGTACCGCTCCTCCACGTACTGGGACAGCACCAGCACGCCGAGCCCGGGGTGCGTCTTGCGCAGCTCCACCGACGCCCGCACGCCCTCGTCGGTGTGCGTCGGTGGCATCCGTACGTCCGCCACGACCACGTCCGGCAGCTCGCCCTGCGCGTCCAGCTCCGTGATCGTCTTGATCAGCGCCTGGGCGTCGCCGACACCGGCCACCACCTCGTGCCCTCGGTCGGTCAGCAACCGGGTCAGGCCCTCCCTGAGAAGCACCGAATCCTCGGCGATGACCACCCGCACCCTGTCCTCCACGATCCTCGGCCCCCCACAGCCAGACTCCGCCCGCTCCCCGGCCCGCGCGGCCCGCGCCGCGTCCACGGACCGCCCGTGCGACAGGTCCAGCATTCCAGCATCGGCGGCCGGATGCGTTCCTGCGACCGGAAGTACTGGGAAGAAGGGGAGGCCGGGCCGGGATTCGGACGTTCGATGGCCGAATACCGATCATGCCGGCCGGAGCCCGGGGGGTACGGGGCTCCGGCCGGCGGTGTCTTCGATGGCGGCGGCGGCCGCTCAGCGGCGCACCGGCTCCGTCCGCCACGGCAGTTCCGCCGTCACCCGGGTGGGGCCGCCGGCCGGCGAGTCCACCACGAGGATCCCGTCCACCGCGTCCAGCCGCCCGGCCAGCCCCGCCAGTCCGGAACCGGCGGACGCGTCCGCGCCGCCCACGCCGTTGTCCACGACCTGGAGCATCAGCCGGTCCTCCGCGCGCCACACCTCCACGGCGGCCGCCGTGGCCCGCGCGTGCTTGCTGATGTTCTGCAACAGCTCCGACACCGTGAAGTACGCGATGCCCTCGATCGCCGAGGCCGGCCGCTCCGCCAGGTCCACCTCCACCCGCACGGGCACCGCGCAGCGCGAGGCGACCGCCGACAGCGCCGCGTCCAGGCCGCGGTCGGTCAGCACGGCCGGGTGGATGCCGCGCGCCAGGTCCCGCAGTTCCTGGAGCGCCGTCTTCACCTCGCCGTGCGCCTCGCCCACCATGCGCGCCGCCTCCTCGGGGTCCTCCCGCAGCTTCTCCTTCGCCAGCCCCAGGTCCATGGCCAGGCTGACCAGGCGGGCCTGCGCCCCGTCGTGCAGGTCGCGTTCGATGCGCCGCAGGTCGGCCGC
>NZ_WWHX01000346.1 GCF_009862125.1 Streptomyces sp. SID5910 | reverse complement strand
CCGGCCAGCAGGCAGCCCAGTCCCCCTCCGGTGTGCAGCAGCACATGCAGCGGGTCGGAGCCGAGGGCCACACCGAGCAGGAGGCCCAGCACCGGCAGGCCGGCGAGCATCACCGCCGTGGCGCGGGCGCCCGCCAACTGGGCGCGCAGGTCGGCCCGCTGATCCCGTTCGGCGCGCAGGGCGCCCTCCAGCCGCTCAAGCCCTGCCGCGAGCCCGGCGCCCTGGTCGACGGCCACCCGCCAGCAGGCCGCCAGGCCCCGCAGCCCCTCGGCGCCCGGCCGTCGGGCCGCCGCCGCGAGCGCGGCCGGCACGTCCCCGCCGAACCTGGCTGCCGCCAGTACCGCCGCCTGCCCGTCATCGAGTCCTCCGGAGTCCTGGGCGGCGCACAGCAACGCCTCGCCCGGCTGCCGTCCCGCCCGGAGCTCGCCCGCGAGCGTGCCGCACAGCGCGATCACCGCGTCCTGCCGGTGCTCCCGGTCCCGCCGGTCCCGGCCGGCCAGCCGCACCCGCCGCAGCACCGGCACTCCGGCCGCCCCCGCGACGACCGGGAGCAACGAGCCGCCCAGCACCGCGAGCACCAGCCCGGCCGCCAGGGACCACCACTCGGCCCGCAGCCGACCGCGTACCTGCGCCAGTCCGTCCGTCACCCGCCGCACCACGGGCGGCCCGGTCCCGACCGCCCCACCTCCCGCGAGCAGCACCCGCGCGCGCCGTGCTCCCGCCTGCCACCCTGCCGTCAGCCACGTCCCCGCTGCCAGACACGCCAGGGCGGCGGCCGTCGTCAGTTCACCCGTCCCCGTCACCTGTTCGTCTCCCCTTCCGCAGGCCGTGCTCCGAGTCCTTCGCCGCGCAGCAGCTCTCGCAGCCGGTCCCACCCGCGCTCCGCCACGAACGCCTCCGTGCCCCACCGCAGCGCCGGCACCGTCCGCACCAGGCCCGACGCGTCCCGTTCCAGTACGTGCACCTCGGCGATCCGCCGTCGCCCCGCCCGGTCCCGCACCAGGTGCAGGACGACCGACAGAGCCGCCGCCAGCTGGCTGTGCAGGGCCGCCCGGTCCAGCCCCGCCGCGGTGCCGAGCGCCTCCAGCCGGGCGGGCACGTCAGCCGCGGCGTTGGCGTGCACGGTCCCGCAGCCGCCCTCGTGGCCGGTGTTCAACGCGGCGAGCAGATGCACCACTTCGGGGCCGCGCACCTCGCCGACGACCAGTCGGTCCGGCCGCATCCGCAGGGCCTGGCGCACCAGGTCCTCCAGGCTGACCAGGCCCGCTCCCTCCTGGTTGGCGGGCCGGGTCTCCAGCCGGACGACGTGCGGATGGTCCGGCCGCAGCTCCGCCGAGTCCTCGGCCAGCACGATCCGTTCACCGGGCCCGACGAGCCCCAGCAGCGCGCTCAGCAGCGTCGTCTTGCCGCTGCCGGTGCCGCCGCTGACGAGGAAGGACAGCCGGGCCCGCACGAGCGCCCGCAGCACCCGGTCACCGCCGGGCGGCACGGTGCCCGCCGCCGTCAGCTCGTCGAGCGTGAACGCGCGCGGACGCACCACCCGCAGCGACAGGCAGGTGCAGCCGACGGCGACCGGCGGCAGCACGGCGTGCAACCGGGTGCCGTCGGGCAGCCGGGCGTCCACCCACGGCCGGGCGTCGTCGAGCCGGCGCCCGGCGACGGCGGCGAGACGCTGCGCGAGCCGCCGCACCGCTCCGGCGTCCGCGAAGGCGACCGACGTGAGCTCCAGGCCACCGCCCCGGTCCACCCAGACCCGGTCCGGGGCGGACACCAGTACGTCGGTCACCGACGGATCGGCGAGCAGCGGCTCCAGCGGCCCGCTGCCGACGAGCTCCGACCGCAACCGCTCGGCGGCGCCGAGGACCTCCGCGTCCCCCAGCACCCGCCCCTGCTCCCGCAGCGCCTGTGCCACGCGCGCGGGGGTCGGCTCCGCCCCGCTCTCGGCGAGCCACCGCCGCACACCGTCGAGCAGCCCGGAGGCGGACTCCGCGCCCCACTCGGACCCGCCCCCGCGGCCGGCGGCCCGCCCCACCGCCGGCGCGGATTCCGGGACCGGCAACGCCCCCGG